>CAZAMM010000031.1:0-24470 GCA_964486435.1 uncultured Methanosarcinales archaeon
CAAAGGGAATTGCGGCCAGCAGCCCCAATATAAGCCCTTTAGTGCTGAAATCATGTGTAGGAATGAATGGAAGCAGGGCAGGAAACAGTACAGTACCTGTAACTACCGTTGTGATCGCTGCAAAGGCTGAAAGAGGACCTGCCAGGAGGTAAAGAATAATAGCCGCAGCTATTGTGGGAAGTAATACATGTTTCAATTCCACCGGTGTGAGCACCAACCGGTCCTTTAGCTCAAAATGCACTCTGCGCATGTCAGGTGTTGCCTTATGCGTTCTAAGATATTCTGGAACATCACTGGCACGGACAGGACCAAATTCGACCTTGAACCCAGACCTGCTTTGTACTTCATGTGCTGAGATCCCCGGGGCTCCAAGCTGTGGCACTATGACAGTACGGTGGCGGACAATATTAGCAAGTCCTGACCACATAATGCGCTTTACTAGCTCTTCTGTCCCGAATGTGCCTTTGCCTGCAGCACACCATACATTGATGCCCTTAGTATCCAGCACAAGGATGTAACAGTCAGTGCCTGCAAGCGCACAGCGCAGAGCATCAAAGCTAAGGGTGTAGTTTGCCGACGCAAAAACCAAAGAGTCCGGCGTAGGGTTTCCTAGTTTGTAAAGACCGGGCTTTACAATATGTCCCATTCGGTTCACACCCAAACGGGCAAAGAAAAGATCAAGCCTATCTTTAAGAGTGAGCTCACTTGTAGTTGTAAGAATTTCAGATGCCTGCATATTGCTCATCAGAGTGATGAACTGATTTTTATCTGGCTGAGGTACACATGAGCAGGCAGAACTGGTATTTTTGTCACTGGCCATGATAAGGTCTCCTGTTCAATCACCTTTATGCATCAATGGTTCAAGTACCTCTTTTACCATTCCGCTAAGATCATCTGCCTTAATAAGAGCCAGACAGCAGATACTACCGTTTTTTTCCCAACTTACCAAAGCAAGTTTAGTTCCCGTCTTAATGCCAGCTTTTTCTCGTACATCTTTTGGAAGTACCATCTGTCCTCTCTCATCAACATTAAGGATTGCCTCTACGTTGTATGCAGAATAGGAGTTACAATCGCACATGGATCCATCAGAACTACATGCTTCGTTAGATGTTCTCTTTTTACTCATTCAAATCCTCATAATAAACAGAGTTTTCAGTATATATTTACTTTTCTGAAAAATCAGATAAAACTTATATTATCTACTTATACTCGAAAGAAAGGAAGTGACTTAAATTGCTGTAAATTCTCCATAACCTCGGTCACCAACATTTTCCAGAATTAATGCTTTCTGCAATCATAAGAAGAATTCACAAGCCAGTTATTTGCAAAAGATCTTATAGATTAGTTAAACCAATCAGCTAAAAATAGAGGTTTATAGAAAAGCTCTATTGTCTAATTAGAATTGGAAACATTTGGAGCTAATTAGATGGTCTCTCAAAGCATAGCCCCAGGAAGCAAAAAAAGTAAATGCTCATGCTTTATCAACTTCTCTTTTTAAAGGTTTTTAGGGCTTTAAATGAGCTCTTTTTTATATCTCACTTCAATCAAGCAGACTAACCCGGCATGCTCTTTAAGTTCTAATGTTGTTTCCTTTTCCCGGCTCTGTAGAAAAGCTACTCTTGCTTTTATTTTGACCTAATTATTTAAAAAGGATAAATCCCCTTAGCATAATCTGCTACCGAAAACACAAAGGGGATGATTGTGTTTTGTCAAATAAGTACTTAAAGTTTGTTGATACAGCTTTAGCTGTATCAGGAAAATCTCACCTTCCGATCTATAGCTGCAAATATTCCAAAAGAATATATACACAGCGCCAGCTATTGACTCTGATTTTGTTGAAAGAATATGGTAGTGTCCCTATTTTGCTGTAAATTCCCCTATAATTCAGTTTATTCTTACTCTTCCATAGGTAAATATCTGTTTACAGTGATCCATTATTCATTAGTGTGCTTATAGGACCTTCACACTATCAGGCCATATAGATTCATGGTCCTGTGCCTTCCTAGTTATACCAAATTCTAATTAGGTACAGGACTATCACAATTTACAGTATTTTAGATACGCTACCATCGATTTCTTGAAATTCCAGGCGAAAAAGCATATTTATGACAACTTTGATGTGATAAATGCACTGATCTTAGGACAAAACAGGACAATATCGTAAAATTTTACATGAAATTGTTTAAACTGTCAAATAGGTTTTGCTGACAAAAAAAGAAAAAAATTGGGCTAAGAGAGAAGACATTCTTTTTTTCAAGGAGTGATAACTGTCAAACTTGGGCTATAATGTATTTTGAATATCACCTGAACACCATATTGAATTGCCTCACTGAGAGAAGAAAGCTTTTACCGAAAAACAAAAATGCTAATACAAATACACTTTTATTGCTCGAATTTTTATTTTATTTTATTTTATTTTATGAGTTAATGAGATCATTGTTCTGTTGCACAATATTCCCACATGATTGTGCAGTTGTTTGTAGAAATGAGATGTGAGAATAATATTAAAAACCTGAATTGAAATCCCGTTTCTATTATAACATAGACAAGCAGATAGATGAGGATATCCTGAAGATCCACGGCGTTATCAAGAAAGAGGACGTAATGGTACAGCTTACAAGTACGGCGTGTCTCTGGTGTGAACAGATGAACGGGCAGACTTTACCTTTTGTTCAAACCAAGGTATGACTTTGAGGATTGATATTGTTGTTGATTAAGTTAAATCAAACATATGTAGATATGAAAGATCAATTAAACAATATCATATTTTATTTAATAAGATAACATACAAACACATAAAATATATATTCGTTATCTTCCTTATTGAAACAATCTGCTAAAGGCGAAACTGATCAGTGAAAATATGAAAAAATTTCTATTAATGAGATCTATTCAGTTGATCATCGTAATGTTAGGAGCAACTTTCTTGACATTTGCAATTACATTCATAGCACCAAGTGACCCTGCAGAAATGATGTATTCTGCAAGAGATGTAGTTCCTACTGAAAAAATGCTAGAGCAGGCAAGAGAGGAGATGGGTCTAAATGATCCATTTTTAATACAATATGGCAGATGGTTAACAGATATAGCCAGAGGAGATCTGGGATATTCTTATAGTCTGAGAACAAATGTATCTGAAATACTACCACAAAAAATAGAAAAAACAGTATATTTAGCATGCTTTGCCATTGTCATCCTATTTGTTGTTTCATTTACCCTTGGTGTTATAGCTGCCATGTGCAAGAACAAAGCTATAGACCACGTCATAAAGATACTATCGATGCTAAGTATCTCAATCCCCAGCTTCTGGTTAGGACTCATCCTGATGTACCATTTTGTTGTTCAGCTACAACTATTGAAAATAACAGACAGCGATCATGTAAGTAGCATTGTACTGCCAGCCCTTACACTTGCCATTCCCCTGATTGGAAGGTATACCATGCAAATAAGGGCAGAGGTGCTGGATGAGCTTGAAAGTAATTACGTTTTAGGTGCAAGGACTAGAGGAATTAAGGAATTCCGAATCATTTGGAGTCATGTAATACCAAACACACTTATCAATATTATAACTCTTTTTGGAATGACAATTGCTTTCCTTTTAGGTGGAACAGCAATTGTAGAGGTAATATTCTCATGGCCTGGATTGGGATCCATGGCCTTGGACGCAATAAATCAAAGAGATTACGTGCTGCTGCAGGCATATGTTCTGCTTATGGCTTTCATTTATGTATGGATGAATTTTATTGTGGATGTTATAACACAGTTAATTGATCCAAGGGTCAACATATTCGGAGGTTGTAAACATAATGACTAAGTACTCAACTGTAATTATAATGACCGCACTGGCAGCAAGTATTGTGTTCATTTCATTGATTGCACCTTTTATTGCTCCAAATGACCCTTATAAAACAGATTTCGAAAGTATCCTTGCTGAACCTAATGATAAGTATCCGTTAGGTACTGACCAGGTTGGAAGATGCATCCTATCCAGAATACTATATGGTGCAAATGTTTCCCTAAACATTACATTTGCACTTCTGAGTCTTGTTGTTGTTAGTGGTGTCACTATAGGCATAGTATCAGGAATAAAAGGTGGAATAGTAGATGATATCCTAATGAGACTTGCCGATATAGTACTGGCTTTTCCCGATATTGTCCTCGTAATTGCTATCGTAGGTGTTATGGGTAGCAGTGTAACCAATATGATAATTGGTCTGTCTCTTGTCTGGTGGACGAAATATGCAAGGTTGACAAGGGTTTCTGTTATGAAGGTCAAAGGCAGTACCTATGTAAGTGCAGCAAGAATGGCCGGAGCTGGTAACCTGAAGCTGATAACACACTATATTTTACCTAATATTTCCACTGCACTAGTAGTCCAGTTAGTACTGGACATAAGTGGGATGATGCTTGCAATTTCCAGTATGTCATTTTTAGGCCTGGGAGTTCAGCCACCGACACCTGAATGGGGAAATATGCTCAACGAAGGACGCAGTTATTTTCAGACAGCACCATGGCTTCTAACCTACCCGGGGCTTGCAATTTTTATAACGGTTGCAGTGTTCAATTTGCTTGGTGATGGAGTACGTGAAATGCTAAGTAAGGAGCAAGGTTGATGATTTGTATATACTTTACAAAATATGTAGGAGAGTGAAAATGAAGAAATTTTTTTTAATATTACTGGCAATTTTATGTGTTAGTATTTCAGGATGTGTTTCAGAAGGTAGCGATTCAAAGCAATTAACTAAAGAAAATAGTGATGAGAATATACTGAATATGGCACTTTTCTGGCTGGACAACGACGTTGATCCAATAAACGGATGGAACGGATGGACCTTAACAAGATGTGGTATTGGTGAAAATCTCATCCAGATAGATGAAAATATGATTTTTAAACCATCGGTTGCTGACAGTTATGAGGTTGTCGATGAATATACAACAGTTTTCCATATCAGGGATGGAGTCACTTTTCACAATGGAAATACAGTAGATGCAGCCGCCTGTAAGGCTTCTATAGAAAGGGCCCTGGAAAAATCGGACAGGCTTGATGTGAAGTTCCCTGTGGAAAGTATAACTGCAGACGGACAAAACCTTACAATAAAGACAACTGAACCAAGCGGAACCATACTTAATAAACTTGCTGATACTGTCTTCGTCATCGTGGATGCTTCTGTAGCAGATGAAGAAGACTTCAAGTATAAACCAATCTGCACAGGTACCTTCAAGATTGAGGAATTTAATGCTGATAGGGGTATGGTCCTGAGCAAACATGAAGGACACTGGTTGGGAAACACTAATGTGGATGTTGTCAATGTCAAATATATACAGGATGCGAGTACACGTGCAATGGCACTTCAGGCCAAGGAGATAGACCTTGTGACCCAGCTTAGCAATCATGAACTAGAATTATTCGAAGACAAAGAGGATTTTATAGTCCAGAAAGGACCAAATCTAAGAGTATTCTTACTGAGACTTAACTTTGAAAAACCATACATGAAAGAATTGGCCTTCAGGCAGGCTTTGAGTTATGGAATGGATAAGGAGACCTACGCTGTTAAGCTTGTAGGTGGCACACCTGCAAAAGGACCATTTAACGAACTGTTACCGTTCGGATATAAAGGCGAGGATTACTATCAATATAATCCTGAAAAAGCTAATGAATTACTGGACGAATTAGGATATCTGGATACAGATGGTGATGGTATTAGAGAATGTAATGGCGAGAATATAATTCTTCAATATATTTCAAGGACAAATCATGGTGCTGATGCAAATAATATAGGGATTGCAATGCAGCAGCAGTATAAAGAAATAGGCATCGGAATGAAAGTATCCCAAATGGAAAACTATGCTGATCTGGCAAACAGAGGTGATTTTGACATGCTCTGGGAAAGATGGACATCTGCTCCAACCAGTGATTGTCAGTATTTCATCGAATCCGGATATGTCACAGATGCTGCCGGTAACTATGGAAAATACAGCAATGTAACACTTGATGCTATCAATTCAGAACTGACCTCAACATTAAACAAAGACGACAGAGATGCACTGGGACTTGAAGCTACCGAGCTTATGATGGAAGATGTGGCTTCCCTCTTCATCTATTATCAGGAGGGCAACATTGTTACCAGCAAAAAGGTCGAAGGAGTTGAACGTTTCATTTCTGAGATATACTACATTGATGATAGAGTAAGGCTGGTAGATGCCTGAAATATAAGAAAAGGAACTATCCTTTTCTTTTTCCTTTAATTTATAGGAGTGGTGCAAATGCCTAAAGTTCTTGAGGTCAATGATCTGACTGTGAGTTATGGCGGACAAAAGATACTGAACAATATAAACATGGATCTTGAACAGGGGGAGATCCTTGGCATTGTAGGAGAAAGCGGAAGTGGAAAAACCACATTGCTGAAAGCTATACTGGATATTTTACCAGCTAGTGGAACTATTGAATGTGGAAATATAACATTGTGTGAAAAATGTATTAAAAAATTGGACAAAGAGGAATTACGAAATCTTCGGGGTAAAGATATTGCAATGATCTTTCAAAATCCCGGAAACTATCTCAATCCTATAAAAAAGATATCTACCCAATTCGTAGAAACAATAATGAGCCACAAGGATATAAGTAGATCTGAAGCGAATGAATTAATAAGATTGACCATTTTGAAAATGAATTTACCTAATCCAGATAGAATTATTAGAAGCTATCCTTTTGAATTAAGTGGAGGTATGTTGCAAAGAGTTTGCATTGCAATGGCCATGGTACTCCATCCAAAGATCATATTAGCAGACGAACCGACCAGTGCACTCGATGTTTCAATTAGTAGAGTAATAGTTGAAGAAATGATGAAACTTAGGGATACAGAAGGAACCAGTTTTATTGTGGTCACACATGATATAGGCATAGCTGCTCATATTGCTGACAGGATAGTTGTAATGAAAAATGGAAAAATAGTTGAGATAGGTAAACCAAATAATATTGTGATAGATCCTAAAGATGACTACACAAAATTGTTAATTGGTGCAATACCCTCACTGAGGGGGTTGAATTAGTGAACATTCTGGAAACAAAAGATCTGTGCAAGGTATTTGTGGATGACGCAGGTAATCATTTACATGCTTTAAAGAATGTCAACATATATGCGGAAGATGGAGAAATTGTTGGTATAGTTGGTGAAAGTGGCTGTGGGAAAAGTACATTTGCAAATGTCATAGCCTCTATTTTGAAAAGCACATCAGGTACAGTTATGTTCAACGATCTCGATATAACAGATCTGAATAACAAAGAACGTAGAGAATATTACAAAAGTTTCCAGATGGTGTTTCAGAGTCCTCTTGATACCTTTAGCCCTAAGATGACAGTTGGGCGCTATATGATAGAGCCGAGTCTTAATTTTAAACTTATGGATAAAGAAAGTGCTAAACATTATGCTAAAGAGTTACTCGCCACTGTTGGACTGGATGCGGCATACATGAAAAAATATCCCTCGGAGTTAAGTGGGGGAGAGTTGCAAAGAGTAGTTATAGCACGTGCCATTGGGCTAAAACCTAAAATTATGGTTTTTGATGAATGTACTTCATCGCTTGATGTTTCCATACAACAAAAAATAGTGAATTTAATAATAAAATTACAAAAAGAAAGAGGATTTACTATTATATTCATAACCCACAATCTTGTTCTGGCAGAAAATATATGTGATAGGACATATGTGATGCTAAGTGGTGAAGTTGTAGATGTGCTGAATAAAGGCGGTTTCCAATGTCCTTCTCATCCTTATACAAAAGATCTTATTAATTCTATATTTACAATTCAAGCACAGAAGAAAGAATAGTTGTAGTTTATTAGACTATTATTATATCAATGTTGAGAATTTCTTATTTGGGTATTTGAGCTGCGTCCATCTGAATCTCTAAAACATAAAAAATTCAAAGGGGATGGCATTTGGAAAATAACAGATTGGAAATAAAAGGTTATCTTGCTGTGGCAATACCCTTTATAATAGCAACTATTACACAACCACTTCTTAGTGCAGTGGATACTGCAGTTGTAGGCCATTTATCAAATGTCGGATACATTGCAGGAATAACCTTAGGAGCAGTTATTTTCAATACCCTTTATTGGTTGTTCGGATTTTTTAGAGTTAATACAACAGGATTTGCTGCTCAATCTACTACCAATAAGGATAATACTATTGTAATTATAAGACCCCTGATCATAGCAGTCAGCTTTGGCTTACTTTTTATCCTGTTAAGAGATGGAATATTTGACCTGGCAATGAATATCTATGCTTCTGATAACGGTGCAGAAGCCTATGCAAAAATGTACTTTGATATACTCATATTCGGAGCTCCACTGGTATTGATCAACTATGTGCTTCTGGGTTTTCTGATGGGTAAAAGCAGGATAAAAGAAACACTTGTAATGCAGGTTACAGGTAACCTTCTTAATATAATTCTTGATCTGCTTTTTGTAATAGTCTTTAAACTTAACATTCAGGGAGTTGCAATTGCAACCTTGATATCAATATTAGTGTCAACCCTAATTGGAACACACTTTATAGTGAAATATGGTGCATTTGAAAAAATAGATTCAACTGCTATATTTGAAAGGAATGGTATCAATCAAATGCTTTCAAATAACCTGGATCTGATAATTAGAACTGCATGCCTTTTGATACAGATCAATGTATTTACTTCAAGGAGTGCTGCATTGGGTATTGTTATCCTGTCGGCGAATGGAATTCTATTGCAGATTCAGGGAATCATGGCATACATGTTTGATGGAATTGCCAACGCATCCAGTGTTTATAGTGGTAAAGCAAAAGGAACAAAGAATTTCGCTTTGCTGAATTCTGTTATCAGTATTACAAATAAATGCACAGCAAGTTTAATTGTG
This sequence comes from uncultured Methanosarcinales archaeon, assembly GCA_964486435.1. Taxonomy (GTDB): domain Archaea; phylum Halobacteriota; class Methanosarcinia; order Methanosarcinales; family Methanosarcinaceae; genus Methanomethylovorans. The sequence continues at coordinate 8,894 of CAZAMM010000031.1, forward strand.
GTATTAACGCTATTATATGTCTCTTTTAATGAGTATTTCGTCGCTGTATTTACCAACGTTGATGAAGTTATAGCAGTGGCAGGAGAATATAGTTTATGGCTAAGCTTATATCCTCTGTTTGGTGGTTTTGCCCTTACATATTATGGCATTTTTTCAGGAATGGGGTCGACAAAATATATAAGGAATTCAACAATAATGGCTTTGATATTGTTCCTTGCAGTTTTCACATTAACTTTGGATTACAATAACAATGGGCTTTGGGTGGCATTTTTGTCATTCTGCATAGGAAGGACTGTGTTTTTAGTAATGAATACGAAAAAGATATACGAAGAATGACAAATGTATATGCACATAAATTATGATAGAACAGGTGGTAGCGCATCTATTTTGCCGTAAAATATGACAGTCATTTCAACCATCTCATCTCATCACCTAAATTTAAGCTCTAAAACTTCCTTGCTTACACTCCTGAACAGCTTGTTACATTTCTCATCCAATACCTTAAATTTAGTGCATGGGAATAAAAGATCACTGTCTTTTAATTCCCTGCCGTTACATTTCTGGAAAATAAACCCGTTCTTTCTCATTGGGAACCCCCCATAAACAGACCGCCAAAAATACCCACGATTCCCAGGACAATACAGATATACATAAGATGCAGCATAGCTGCAGGTACAATTAAAACCCCTGTTACCCCCGGAGCAGCCACAAGCAGCGCAAACATAAGTACAACTAAGCTTGTGGTTTCCAGCTGCTTAGTCTTGATATAAGTTATTCCTGCTGTCAGGATTATAAGAAACACGTATAGCCAGAACCCCATAACCGAAGAGTCCAACCAGTAAGAGTTAATCGGCATAAACATTACATCAAGCATTGCAGTAGTGTTATTATGCTCAACGAAAGAGAGCTTATTAAGCCCCGGGTAACTGCTATGTAAAAACACTGCTTCATTATCCTTACCTATAACCTTGAAATTAATGTAAGGTGTTTTCATGTCAAAAGTTAAAGTTCAGGAAGATTAAGCGTAACCTTACCTAAAAGTATTGCGGATTTGAAAGGATGGAAAAAGGGTACAGAATTAGAACTTAAAGAGCATGCCGGGTTAGTCTGCTTGATTGAAGTGAGATAAAAAAAGAGCTCATTTAAAGCCCTACAAACCCTTAAAAAAGAGGAGTTGAGGAAAGGTATGGCCATTTACTTTTTTTGCTTCCTGGGCTATGCTTTGAGAAGACAGACCTTTTGCTATGAGGTAAGGTATTCCCTGAATAATTTGGGTTTTTGCAGGGCTTATTATAGGGCCCTGGAATGTGCCTTATTTTTTAATAGGCTTGCTTCTATGTTTTTCACCTAGAACCTTGCATTATTATGAAGCCTCTAAAACTCTAGTTCAAAGTCGTTAACTGCCTGTTCGAGTATATTCTTTCCCGCCCGGCACCACTGCCCATGTGGGTGCTGTACTCTTTTATTCAGATGCACCGGTTTTTTGGTGTCTGCACTACCCCGGCAATCATGTGGCCTGCTATGCTCCCTCCGGCCCATCCAAATAAAAATTGCACAGCATAGGCTTTTTCTGATAGAGAACATAAAGATGCCAGCACAAAAAATTAGTTGAGGGATAAATTGTGGATAAAGAGTGGTGGTGTGTACTGGCATCCAGTTCGTAGAGCTTCTTTGTCTACTGCTCTTATTTGTAGTGGTTTTCCACTAAAAGAGTAGTTATAGATACTGTTATTTAACAATATCTGACTGCAATTGCCTAAAGGTATGTAAATATACAGATAGAATGTGGCTAGCCAGAAGAATAACATGAATGGTATTAAAGACAATCCAATGATGTATATCAAAAACAAGTCTGCTTTAACATGCGAACTTCATACAAGAGCACAAACCATGAAGGTTTATTAAATTCTCGAACTGACACCCTCTATGTTCATGATTCAATTCATGGAATTTCGCTTCAACATAAGCAAAAAGAAAAAAACAGGTCATTAGTGATATACTATAACCTATGATAGTATGCAACCTGTTTTCAAAATTCCCTGAATTTACCAACAATCTCTTCCATATACTTCTTGGTTTCCATCACCTGAACGGTTTCCATCCTTGTGATGTCTCTCCAAGGTAAGGCGGCAGCAGCAAAGGCTTCTACATTATCAGCTTCGAACAGGAAAAAAGCTCTACATGCTGCTACATCATTCCATGCTCCTAAAATATTGTAGCCTTCTGGAGGTTTCCATTCCATGTAGCGTTTACCAGTTTCCATGTCGTCCTTTGGGTCCCATGTAATTATCTCCATGAACAACATTTCTTTTCCCCCCTTGTTGAGATTATTTTCGTAATCTCAATATAGTGTTTCTTAAGAATAGCGTATATACTTTGAGTAGCCTTTTTTCAAGAAAGCTATCATTCGCTTTTATATGAAACAATTAATATAATAGAGCTTGTTGTTCATCTTTTAGTGTCCCAACATGATTCATTCATAGCTCTTAAGGGACATTCATACGATGATGGTATATCAAAAATTAATCAGTTGTCACATTGCGAACTCAATATAAGGACACATTGCAGTTTTGTTCATTAAATACTCTAAAGGAAAAAAGAATTTGAGTGCCTCATCAGGCCATCCAAGGCTGTACCCTTCTACTCCATCCCTGCACAACGAAATTTATGATGTTCCTTCTGTGACACTGAGGACATATGATAGTAAAAGGGGCCTGTGTTATGTGGCCTATATGGAAGACCTAAAAAGATTCAAGTTTTAAACGCGTCAGTGATAGTAGCCAAAGTTATATCTTCCACACTATATCTAAAATACTGTAAAATCTGATAGTTCTGTACCTTAGTATAATTTGGGATGATTAGGATGGTACAGGGGAATTTACAGCAAAATAGATACGATACCGAAGAGCCATAATTATAAACGCCTTCAGTCTGTTGGTGAAAGACTTGCTGAAATAGAATCATTAATAGACTGGAAACCGTTTCGTCCTATTCTCGAATCAATGTATAACAATAGAACAGCTTCAGGCGGTAGGCCTGAAGTTGATGTTATTGTGATGTTTAAAATGCTTGTACTACAACAATGGCATGGTCTTTCTGATGCTGAACTTGAGCGACAATGCATTGATAGAATATCCTTCCGGAAATTTCTTTCATTTCCTGAATATGTACCAGACAGTACAACTGTCTGGTCATTCCGAAAGAGGATTATCGATAATGGAAAAGAAGAGCAAATATGGACTGAAATGCAGAAGCAGCTTGATGCTCTTGGATTGAAGATCAAAAAAGGAATGATCCAGGATGCTACTTTTATCCATTCAACTCCAGGACATGATAAAGCAGATGAACCTAGAGGAAAAGAAGCAAAAGCAAGAAGAAGTAAGGACGGAACCTGGACAAAGAAAGGCGATAAATCCTTTTTTGGTTACAAGCTCCACACGATCATCGATAAGGATTATGAATTGATCAGAAGATTCAAAACAACAACTGCATCAGTCCATGATTCTCAGATAGATCTCTCTGAATTGAATGAAGTTGTATACAGAGATAGAGGATATTTCGGAGCAGTTGCAAAAGGTTTTGCTGCAACAATGCAAAGAGCTGTGAGAGGACATCCATTAGAAATAGGAGACATTCTGAGAAACGAAAGAATCAGTAGCCAAAGAGCTCCGGGAGAACGAGTATATTCTGTGGTCAAAGAAGTATTCAACGCAGGAAAAGTTCTTGTAACCACAGTGGAATGAGTAAATGTAAAGATGCTTATGACAGTTTTTTGATTTAACTTACATCAGCTGAAGACACTCAAACATAAAGGAATTATTTAGGATAGCGGTAGCTATCCTAAAATCAAGGAAAAAAGTGAAAGAAACAAAGTAAAAATTGAGATAAGATGAATAAACGCCACTTTAAGTTTATGTTGACATCAAAAACAGAGGGTTAATCAGAATCCTCTATTGTCTATAGGGTTTTAGCCATGCCTGTTTATTATGCCGATAAATTCCAAAAGGTTTATATCAGTAACTTACGTACCTATCAAACGTTAGGACTAATACTAATAATTAGTAACATAATTGGTATGTTAATATTGTAGTTCCTAATAATAATAATTAGTATATTCCTATCTGCTTTAAGGTGGTACAATGATAAAAGAAAGCAATATGGTGATAAAAACCTCCACCCTTACTTCACCAAGCTATCTACACATTCCTGTTTGTCAGAATATGCTTAGATTTTTCAAGTGCCTCTTATTGTGTATCGAGAGATAAAAGAAAAAAGAGATGTGTGGGCACTCCTGCTCACCGCCAAGCAAGGACGGGAGTGCCCTGCATATTATCGGGGAGATAACATGCAACGGAAATATGTATCGACATTAGTCATAGGCATTTTGTTGTTACTGTTACTAACAACTGTTGTATCGGCAGACGAAAACAAGGTCAATGTTATGTACATTTCTTGGACTCCCAGCCCTGCTCTTGAAGCTGCAAGCCAGTCCATGGCATACAGTTCAGATGTAGTGTATACTTATGTGCCTTCATTCAACACGACTACTTGGACTGGTCCAAGTGACGAACTGCTGGCAGCAGCAAGTTCAGGCCTATTGATGGAGCAGGATGTGATCTTTACTGATATGTTGTCAAATGCAGTCTTTGATCCAATGAATCCATCGTTCAAGGCTGCAAAGGATAACGGTACTTCATTTGTTGATATCAGGTCTCTGAGAACGCCTGAATATTTCGACTATGTATCCGATGGTTCTTCAATGGAGCCAATAGATACATATTATAATAATATGGGTATCGGGACTCCAACAGAAACGCAGAATGCAGAAGACCTCCTGACATATCTATGCAAGAACTACGGCAATAAGCCTCAGATCACAGATAACTGGGGAGGTAAAATACACATTGTCTATATTGGCTGGCAGCCAAGTGCTGCTTTGGCAGACGCTGCAAATACAACCAGATTCAATGACAGTATAGAATTTACATACATTCCTTCCTTCAATACCACCACATGGGCCGGCCCCAGTGACGAGCTGATGCAAGCAGCTTCAAGCGGTTTGCTGCTGCAACAGGATGTTATATTCACTGATATGCTTTCATCTGCTGTATTTGAACCTCTCAGTGAAACATTCCAGGCTGCAGCTGCTGCAAACATCTCTCTTGTGGACATCAGGTCCATGGGTACTCCAGAATATTTTGACTACATTTCGGATGGTTCTTCCACTCAGTTGATAGATACCTATTATAACAATATGGGTACTGCCACTGAAGAAGAACGGCTCAATGCTGAGAACCTTGTGCTATATCTGGCAAAGGAATATGGTAATCGTCCTGAGATAACTGACAAATGGGATACGATAAAGATTATGTATCTCTGTTATGCAGCAAACCCGGCCCTGGAAAATGCCAGTCTGACCAATCCCTACAGCCAGAACATCGAATACACTTACATTCCGTCCTTCAATGTGACCAATTGGGCTGATCCCAGTGATGAATTACTCCAGGTGGCTTCAAGCGGTTTACTTCTGGAGCAGGATGTGATATTCTGCGATATGCTTTCCAGCAGCATCTATGGTCCTCTTAACCAGAGTTTTTGGGAGGCTCATGCAGCAGGCACAGTGTTTGTTGATGTGCGTTCCATTGATACACCGGCATATTTTGACCATGTATATACAGGTGATGAGAATGTCACATTGCTTAATTATTACAACAACATGGGTACACAGACAGATGCCCAGTTAACTAGTGCCGAGAACTTCCTAATCTACCTTGCCAAGGAATACGGTGGCAATCCAGAACTTACTGCGGACTGGCAATTACAGGGGTCAGATACCTCCGTTCTGCCGCAGGTGGGGCTTTACCATAAAGATCATTCAGGGAAATACTTTGAGACCACGCAGCAGTATCTGGAATGGTATTCCACAATCGATGGTACACACCATGTGTACGATCCATCAAAACCCACTATTGGTATGTGGTTCCATCGTGATGATATCGCCAACGGTCAAATGGGAGTTGTGGATGCATTGATCTCTGACCTTGAAGACAAGGATTGCAACGTCATTGTGGGGTTCGATACGTTCGATGACATTGTCAAGTATTATTGTGATGATAACAATCAGTCTCTGGTACAGTGCGTCATATCCCTGAAGAGCTTCAGGCTTAACTATTACGACAATGAGAAAGGAGAACGCGAACTGAGTCAACTCGATGTGCCTGTATTAAGAGGAATAGTTGTAGACGTTCCGCAGACACCTGATCCGGCAGATGCCAACAGGGGTATACCGAATGCACAGGTAGTGAGGATGACCCTTGGTCCGAATCTTGACGGTATCTTTGAGTATGTTGTCATAGGAAAGAACGTATATGATTCCACTAACGGCACAAGTGAAGCTATTCCTATAGACAGCCAGGTGGACTGGATAGGGAACAGGTCCATAAACTGGGCAAACCTCAAATCCATGGATAACTCCGAGAAGAAGGTTGCGGTGATCTATTACAACTATCCATCAGGCAAGGACAATATAGGAGCCAGTTACCTTGATACAATTTCCAGCATGAGGCTCATGCTTCAGGAAATGCAGGATGCTGGTTTCAATGTTACTTCAGTGCCTGTGAACAACACGGAGCTGCTTGACATGATCCAGGCCCAGGGTATAAATGCAGGGTGTTGGGCGCCGGGTGTGCTCAATGAGATGGTCGGGAACAGAACATCATGGGGACTGCAGCTTATACCCATGGGAACCTATCGCGAATGGTTTGAAGCAGAGATCCCACAGGATCTGCGAGATGATGTAATAGAAGAATGGGGAGCACCCTGGCAGGAAGACCTACCGGAAGACAAGAATCTCATGATATGGGAGAACAATTCCGGTAAATATCTGGTGATACCTACCGTACAGTTTGGAAATGTGTGGCTCATGCCCCAGCCTGCCCGTGGTTTCATGCAGAGTGATGACACGTTGTATCACAGTACATTGGTCCCGCCGCCGCATCAGTACATAGCCTTCTATCTATGGCTTAATAATCAGTGGGATGCAGATGCTGTCATCCATCTGGGAACCCATGGTACGCATGAATGGCTGCCTGGGCAAGCGTACGGTATGAACAGGACGGCCGAATGGTCCCCGCTGCTATTGCAGGATATGCCAAATATCTATCCATACATTGTTGCCAATGTAGGAGAGGGCCTTACAGCGGAATACAGAGGTAATGCCCTGATCATCGATCACATGACACCAACTCTGGAACGCTCTGGCACATACGGACAACTGTCCAATCTGTCACGCTACGTGCAGCAGTATTACGGACAGGAGATGTCCACCCAGACGAAAAAAGGATATCAGATGATCATTGTCGATGAAATGGTAAAAGCAAATCTCACAACAGACCTGGAGCTGAATGCTTCTGAACTATACGGATACAATGAAACGCTCTTTGATGTATTCGTAAAGAACGTGCTGCATGAATATCTGGAAGAGATCGCAAGTGAGAACATACCCTATGGCATGCACATCCTTGGAGAAGTGCCAGCTACGAACGCTACATCTCCCTACAGGGATGAACTTTCATGCATGGTACGTTCCATGATGAAAGGATATTTCGAAGACAACGTCACAGCAGCTTATTATCCGATAGACGATTATCCATTGGGCATACCGTTGAATGATACAAAAGTAGATTGGATGGTATGGGAAGTTGTGACCAATGGCACGTCCATATATGAGGCTGAGGATCTGGTATACGGACATACAAATGAATCTGTTTCCATAGACCTGGAAAGAGGTCTGGAATACAAACAGCGGCTCATTGACTCTGCCATAGAGATGGACAGGGTGATCAATGCTTTGAGTGCTGATTTCATACCTGCGGGGCCGGGTACGGATCCGGTGATGAACCCCAATGCTGTGCCTACAGGAAGAAACTTTTACGGAGTGAACCCTGAGCTTTATCCCTCTGAAGCAACATGGAAATTGGGGGTAATGCTTGCTCAGGAACTGCTTGTGGACTACTATGAGGATCATGGTGAATATCCGACCAAGATATCTTTCTCCCGCTTTGGTGTGGAATTCATTCGTGACCACGGTACACTGGAAGCTGAAGCTATGTACCTGCTGGGTGTCAAACCAGTATGGGACAGCAATGGTTATGTAGTCGGTGTGGAACTCATCCCTGAAGAAGAACTATTGCCCAACTATGATGCTTCCTTGCCGGGAAGACCCCGTATCGACATAGTCTATGCAACTGCAGGTATGAGGGATGCGTTCCCAAGCAAGATCAAAATGCTGGATGATGCAGTGAAACTAGCAAATATAGCTCCTTCCGGGAATTACCCCAACTATGTTAACACCAGTACACAGGCTATATACCAGGATCTTTACGCAAGCCTTCAGGGCTCATTTGAGACCGAGGAAGAAACAGCTGCCATGGCTGAAACCCTCTCTACCATGAGATGTTTTGCAGTACAGGATGGGACTTATGATATCCTGGTCGGCGATGCCATCGATGCGAGTGGTGTCTGGGAAAGCGAGGATGAGATTGCGACCCTGTATCTTGAGAAAATGGGCTTTGTCTATGGAACTGAGCTGTGGGGATATCAATCCCAAGCACTGCTCACATCCAATCTGAAGAACGTAGAAGCATCAGTACATTCGGATTCTTCTAATCTGTATGATACTCTGGACAATGATGATTTCTTCCAGTATTTCGGTGGGCTCAACCTTGCAACCAGGTATGTAAGGGAAGACCATCAGACGCCGGACATGTATGTTTCGGATACAAGGGACCCCAATAATGCCCAGATGACCGGTATGAAGGAGTACCTGAGCAAGAACCTGCGTTCCAGGTACTTCAATCCCAAATGGATAGATGGTATGCAGGGATCCGGATACGCTGGTGGCAGGATGATGGCTGAATTCGTGGATAATCTATGGGGCTGGGAAGTCACAGACCCTGAACTCGTGGATGATTCTGTATGGGATAATGTCTACAGGACTTATGTCAATGAGGATATGAAAGAATGGTTCAATACAGAGAACGCCGGAGCATACCAGTCTATCACCGGCAGGATGCTGGAAGCCGTTCGTAAAGGGTATTGGGAACCCTCTGATGAGATCGTACAAAGCCTGACCCAGGAGTATATGGAGTCCGTGGCAGACAATGGGGCTACATGCTGTCATCATACTTGTGGGAACCCTCTTCTTCACGATTTTGTGCAGGGTGTGGTTTCTGTTCCAGGTGTTATAAGTGACGATGTGATTCAGAAGTACAATGAACAGCTGTACAAGGCAACCCTCCGGACAGACAATGCTGAGGCAGTTGATACTTCTTCTCCTGAAAATAGCAGGGGAGGAAGTCCCACTGGTTCTGCGCAGGTAAGGCCTGCCGGTTCAAGTAACCAGACTATGGAGGTAGATGGAGGGGTTGGAACAGATCTGGATAAAGTGCCTCAGGAATCCATGAGATCCACTCAGGACCCGAACTATGTTGAAGGGTATGAGATGACCAAAGAAACTATAGCACCACCTGAAAGCAGCACTCCTACATTCTCGGGTTCGGATATAGTTGCCCTCATCCTTGTGGCTGGAGCAGTTGTTGCAGTCTTTATAGGATTCATGAGAAAGAGGAAAATATGAAAGCAGAAATGACCGATAATTATCTGGAAAATCCTGTTAAAGATGCAGATCAGTAGCAGATAGGTCAGTTTACAGAGCCTTGTACTACGTACAAGGTTTTTATTTTTAACTGGCTTAAAGAAAGGCCGTGTATCTAAAATGCTGTAAAATATGATAGTCCTATACCTTGGTAGAATTTGAGATAACTAGAAATGTATAGGGGATACTACAAAAAAATATGGACACTGCCTTTTGTGTTTGTTAATGAATTGTACTTAAAAGTAAATGCCATAATTTACCCTCAACTCCTCTTTTTTTAAGGGCTTGTAGGGCTTTAAATGAGCTCTTTTTTTTATCTCACTTCAACCAAGCAGACTAACCCGGCATGCTCTTTAAGTTCTAATTCTGTACCCTTTTTCCATCCTTTAAGATCAGCTATACTTTTTGGTATGGTTATGCTTAACCTGCCGGAACTCTCCTGAATCTTTACTTTAGACATGAAAACACCTTAATCTATACATTAATGTTGAAATTACAGATAAGTTTAATGTATTGTGTTTTAAATGTTTATACCAAAAAGGCAAAAAGTATGTATTGACCAATTATTTTATACACTTCATGCTTTATGTTGTGTTGGAAAAAGGTGTGAGAGAAGTTTTGAAATGAGTTCGATGAATGGCTTAGAAGAAAGTTAAGAATTCAGTTAGTGGTGGACTGTTTGAGGTAAATCAATAGTAAGAAGAACAAGATGGAGGAAAAATTAGAGAACTACTGACTTTTTCTCTTTGGGCATAGAGCATTCAAGATATCAAGAACAAAAGAAATGAAACCTTCGGAGTCATATTGACTCAAAGTAGTGTAAATTTCGTTTTCCGCTGGAACTGAGCTTATTCTCAGGAATTTTCTCAGACTTTCTCTTTCTTCGGTTTCTTTGACAACATACGATATGTCGCTTGAGAAGAACATACTCAGGAGAACTATTTTTAGAGCAGGGACTGATCTATGGAGGGGCAAAATACCCTTCCTAGAAAGAATTTGCCTAGATGTTCTTGAATCGAAAACGTTTAGTATTTCAGACAACAATTTCCATTTGTGATCTTCGTTTAGTGGTATAAGCGGAGGTTGCATAATATATCACAGAGGAGGATAATACGTCCTCCTCAATAAATTTTACAATTTTATTTTGCTTTAATTTTGATTTAGAAATAAAAAAACTGTACTTTTGTTAAGGGAAGTAGTATATGCCTAAGGGATCCTAAAAAAGGATGATTATTACTGCAATAGAGATGGAATCTTAGAGGACCCTATTCAATATTCATCTCTCATCATTATGAGTGCCAACATACTCAACATATTGGCAATGTTTAAATATACGAAAAATCGACTTCTGAGGGGCATCTGCTTCGGTTTCATCAGATTTCCGGCACTTTTGTATCGAGGTTGATCACTCTTAGAGTTACTGTTCTTTGATTTGCCAATGGACAACATGACTCCGGGAATTGTAAGAAGGGCGATGGGATAAATGTAATAAGGTGCGTGCCAGCTTATATCTGCAAAGATACCACCTGTTACTTCAAGCACCACAGCTCCGAATCCTCATTGAAGAGGATTGCAAGTTTGTCTTTTTCTTGAGCTCTGCACCTGAATAGTTATCCGCGAGCAGTGCAGTTGCACAGATACTCATTCCTGTGATTCCTATTCCGAGCAATGCCCTGAAGACAAGTATGGTGTAAAGTGTATTGAGAAATGTACCTGTAACTCCTACGATCGCGAAAATTGTAAGGGGGAGCATGAGCATCTTTTTCCTGCTGTATCTGTCAGCAAGGATCTCGATGAAGGGAGAACTGATAATGATACCAAGTGCCGGTAATGTGACTACCGTGGAAAAGAGAAGATCTGCATTGGGAACGTCAGCGAATTATTCGAGCATCTCGGGCAATGCCGGTGCAAAAGCAGCCGCACCCATGATCGTTAGCATGGATGCACTGAGGATGACTATGAGCTTTAATGTCTCATATAGTATCTTTTGATCTTGACGACCATTCATTGCAGGTCCTTTCCGGAAATCCTTTCCATTTCTTATCACCGTTTTCATAAGCAGCTTCGTAACTGTTCTCTGATATTCTCCAAAGCAGTGTAATTGCCTGCTTTCTCTCCTTTTCCGAGAGTCCTGAAAAAGCAGCTTCTTGCCACTCCTTATCTATCTTTACCACTTCAGGAATGAGTTTTTCACCTGCCTCTGTCAGATAAAGTCGGACAGCCCTGCGGTTTTTCTCATCTGTGATGCGCCTGACGATTCCTTTTTCCTCGAGGACATTGACTGCCCGTGCGATGCTCCCCTTATCAATGAGAAATACGCCTGCGAGATGATCCTGCGTTACCCCCTGCTCGTCGGAGAGCATCATGAGGACAAAGAACTGGCCTGCAGATAGTCCAAGCTCTTTCATACGATTGTTTATCCTCACAAAGTGACTGCGATATGTCATTGAAATGAATGCTCCAAGTGGTAGGTCTTTCATTTGCTGCTCCTTTGGATCACGCAGTTGGGATAACTATTGTCACGACAACAATGATGGTTCGGACATTTAAGGATGTTGTTCATAGGTCAGTAACAGCAGCCATTGATTCACCTGTAATCAGTACCGTTATCCTTCTTTGCTTCGATCTTTTTCTGCAGTTCGACAAATCCTTGGATAAAAGCTTCAGGTCTTGGCGGGCAGCCCGGAACGTACACGTCCACCGGGAATATTTGATCCACGTTTTGAACAGTGCTGTAGGATTCATAGAAAGGACCATCGCTTATGGCACAGTCTCCGATGGTCATCACTCACTTTGATGCAGGCATCTGATCCCATATCCTTTGCAGAGCCGGAAGGTATTTCTTTGTCACGTACCCGCTGATGATAAGCACGTCAGCATGTCTTGGAAAGTTACGCGGGATAATACCAAAACGGTCAGTGTCAAAGTGAGCCATGCCCACAGCGATCTCCTCAACACCACAGCAACACATTGCATTTACCGTAAATCACAATGAATTCTTGCGACCCCAGTTGCTGACATTCTGAAGCTTGGTCTTTTCAGAAAGTCCGAGATGGTATGCGAATCAATGAGAGCTGTATCAGGTATGCCATCATTTGTTTGCTTTACTTTAGCCATTTAAGAACCCCTATCTGTAGATGATGTTGTCTTCACAACTGTTGTTATGACAACAATAAAAGTAAAGGGGATATTTAAGGGTGTTGTTAGTAAGCACGAGGTGAGGAGAAGGAATAGAAGGATGCAAAGACCTATTTTATTATAGAAAAAGTGTTCAGGGATCAGAGAATGACTGCGGAAAGCCCGAGCCATTCGATGTGGAGAGGTTATAAAGCCCTTTGATCTTATCTGCATATTCTAAGGGGTTAAATTGATGGAAAAAAATGGGTGAGCTTCAGTTAAGTTTTTATATTTACTCTCACATGAGTACCATTTATTAGAAAACATTCATATTTGCAGATAGGAAAAGGCACTCATACAAACATGTTCTTGGGTAATAGGAAAAACAGATGAAAATGTCTGTAACAACTACACCGAATAGTTTGGATTCTTTTGTTAATTCGTATTAAGTGGGAAGTAAGAAAACGAAGAGTGATTTCATGATAGATAGTTACAAATGGTTCTTAAAAAGTGCAGTAGTAGATAAAGGTATGTGTACATTTTGTGGTGCATGTGCTGCAGTTTGCCCATATGACATCATCGAATTCGATGAGAATGGTGCCAGAATAAAGGCAGAATGCTACAGGAACGGCGAAGGTGCATGTAAGGATGTCTGCCATAGAGTGATGACAGATGCTGCACGTATCTCTCTGAATGTGTTCAATTTCAAAGCAAGATCACCAACGCTTATCGGCCAATATGAAAAGATAGTTGCTGCACGTGCAAAGGACCCAAAGATACTTGAAAACGGACAAGATGGGGGAGCTGTTACTGCTATTCTTTCATACTGCTTTGATAATGGACTCATAGATGGTGCTGCAACCGTTGCGGGCCTGTCCAAACCCAACATTCGTATTATAAACAACAAGGACGAACTTTTGCAGTCCCAGGGTGCCAAGTATGCAACAGTACCTATTATGAGTGCTCTTCGTAATATAGGGAACTATCACAGAAAAATTGCAATGGTATGTCTTCCATGTCAAACCTATGGAGCAAGGAGAACACAGTTCTTTGAGGGATTGAATGCTCACCCAATTGAAGTTGGAAAGGATGGTGAACAATCATTCCTCCCAAACATGACCTATGTTATTGGTCTTTTCTGTATGGAGAATTTCAACTTTGAAAAACTTTCCTCTTATCTAATTGATGCGGGTGTTGATATAAATAAAGTCAAAAAGTATGCTATACGTCTGGGTGAGCTTGTAGTTACTACGGATGAAGGTGACATTGAATTCAACCTAAAAGATTTACATGATTGCGTGTGGGAAGGATGCCGCTTATGCCGCGATGCTGTATCAAAGGTAGCAGATATCTCTGCGGGCTACGCAGGCAGTTCACATGGGTGGACAACCCTTATTGTGAGGAATGCAAAGGGACTGGAACTTCTTGAAAGAGCAGAAATTGCAGGATATATTGAAACCTCGGAAAAAGTTGATATAGATCAGATAGAAGAATTTGCCAGCATAAAGATGGAACGTTTCAAAAAAGAACTTAAAAGACACCTCGATGCCGGGGTACCAATAAACTGTTACTGGGTACGCGATTATCCTGGTGTTCGACCTGAAGTAAATGGGACCAATTTTGTTAAGATCAAAACAAATTCAGGTATTGTTAACTATGATTATTTAGCACAGGTTACAAAACTTGCCGAAAAATATGGAGACGGTACACTTGAACTTACCACTCGAAAAAATATCGAGATACAAGGTGTAAAGAGCGAGAATATAGACGAACTTATGGAAGAGATATACTCAAGTGGCCTGAATACTATCGGAATGGGGTATGTAACAGCCTGTCCGGGAAATTCATACTGTCCTGAAGGTCTTGTCAATACAAAAAAACTGGCTAATGAGATTACAATACAATTCGCCCAAAAAAATATGCCACATAAAATAAAGGTTGGTGTGGCCGGCTGCCCGAACAATTGTGTTCGTGCACAAAACAACGATATTGGGATCATAGGTCAGCTTTATCCTACTATAGACCTAGATAAATGCACTGGTTGCGGGAGATGTGCCGAACTCTGTAAGGTCAATGCCATTTCCATTCAGAGATGTAAATCTGTAATTAACCGTGATCTCTGCATCAATTGCGGAACTTGCGTTCGAGGATGTCCTCATGAAGGCGCCATTGAAGGAAAACGTGGATTCTCTATCTGGATTGGTGGGAACAGTGCAAGAAGACCTACAGATGGAATTCTTTTGAAATCATTCTGCACTGCTGAAGAAATACCAGTAATAATCAATAAAGTCAGTTCTCATTTTGCTAAACACAGAACACAACCTGGCAAGGAACGTCTTGGTAACATTATGGAAAAAGTAGGGAAGGGAGAATTTGTGAGTACAATGTAACCTTCTTCTCTTTTCTGTAGAGAGTACCCGTTTCCTTGTCCCATCTTTGTGCCTATCCATTGAAATGGTTAATTGGATGTCTTCGTTTAGCCCAGTTAAAGAGCATTTTTCATAACCTATAATTGGACTTACAGAATATCTCTTTTGGAACAGCTGATTGATGATATCCGGTCCATCCAATGATAATAGGATCAAGCTTCTGAATGAATGTTTCCTAAAACTGTGCCTTACCTTTCACAATCACTTCACTGATATTCTTAGTTATTTACGCTATGTATTTGTTCGAAGGCTTGATAAGCAGTTTTCCTTTATATTTTCAGAAATTTCAGCCGAAGAAGTCAAACCCATTGTCTACATGGATAGCCCCCTTGTAGTATCCTCATTCAGCGAAGGCTTGTAAAGCTTTTTTTTCATT
>CAZAMM010000032.1:0-24008 GCA_964486435.1 uncultured Methanosarcinales archaeon
AAATTATAGGAAATCCATTTGTCATCGTTTCCTTACCAGCCATTTTGTTACTCCTTCTTTTCTGGAGTTTATCTTCTCAATTGCCTTTACTCCAACCGAATTTATAATAAATATCGCATAAACATTCCTAATTTGTTTATCATATTGCTGGCTGCATTAAGCAAAATTTTGTTTTTTGAAACGTATTTCACACAAAATCAATACTGATACTTCCCACTTTTCTGGCAAGATTATCAGACATGAAACCTGCCTCTATGAAACAAATGTGCATAACTGCACATGGCACAAGACATGTGGAAGTACACCTCGCCTCCCTGGCCTTTTGCATAACAATGTTCTCTTTTATGTCTAAAATATCCATCATTGGAACTTCCAGATGAGACATGTTTTTAATGTTTTTGCAAGGAGTATCGATATCGATAATTATGTCTTGTCCATTCATTTTCCCCCTTATTATATGAGTGAACCCACATATGTTGGAATTAACCTTTACTTCAGTCATCGATTTCCTCCTCGTATTATGTCTGAAACCTGGGATATATTTTTAGAACATTGCCCTTAATTTCTGAATATTTACATTTCCTTCCATTTTGGAAGTTTTAAGTGGACTGCAGTCCCTTTGTTAATTTCGCTTTCTATCCAGATCTCCCCTTCATGTGCAAGTATAATATTCTTAGAAATATACAGACCTGATTCAAGTCCCTGGTACTTACCGCTCATCGAGTTATCCAGCTGATAGAACTTGTGAAAAAGATGGGGTATCAAATCTTTTTGTATGCCTGGTCCATTATCGGTTATCTTTAAGTGGAGATAATCGTTTTCTTCCTGAACTTCTATGCTTATATTCCCGCCATTTGGAGTGAACCTAATGGCATTGTCTATAAGATTCACTAATGTTTCAGCCATTTTGTCTCTGTCTGCTCTAATGGAAGGTAATCCATGAGGTACATCAACTTCCACAGTTATCTCTTTCTCCTCTATCAACAGTATCAGGTCTATCAACGCTTCTGAGATAAGATTGGATATATAAGCACTCGAAAAAGAATACTGCATCTTCCCGGATTGTTCCATGCTCATATACAGAAGCGAATCTATCAGACGTTTCAATCTTTCAGATTTTACTAATATAGAGTTGATAGCTTTTGTCTGCTGGTCATCGATTGCCTTGATCATTTCCTCATCCAAAACACTACATTCAGAGCTTCCAGTTACAGGGAGCTTAGTTAGTCTTTCAGCAAGAAATTCAGTCTTTATTCTGTTGACGGATCGTAGTTTCTGGTTTGCCGATGTCAGGTTTTCAGAGTATTTCTGCAGCGCGTTTTCCATGTGTTTTCTCTGCATGAGCGTCCACATTCCCTGCATTAATAAAGTAAGCTGGCGCAGATCAGATTCATTATATTCCTCTTCTTTATTACCTACACCTACAACGGCTATTATATGATCTCCATCGAATAATGGGACATTCATATGTCTTACAAGTTTCACATGATCTTCCGGATATCCTTTCTTTAGTGGATTGGGAGCCGGATAATCATTTGTGATAATAGGTTTGCGTTGCCTTACAGCTTCACCCCAGAGACCGGTAGTTTTTATTGGATAGATGAAACTTTTATCTTTGATCCCGCATTCTTTCATGGCACTTACGGACCAGGAGTGCATTATGAGCTCTGTTTCATCAGTATTCATAAACGCAAGGTATCCAAGTGTGCTTTCAGTCAGTCTTACAGCTTCTTCCCTTACAAAGTCAGTTATTTCGTCCAAAGATGAACCTGTCATTTCGTTGAGCTTTACAAGAGCTGCAAGCCTTTCTTCTTCAAGGAGGCGCATTCTTTCTGCTTTCTTGCGTTCGCTTATATCACGGGAAACAGAAAGAACCATTTTTCTTCCTTCATAAACTATGAATCGTGCATTGACTTCCAGAGGTATAATTGTTCCATCTTTGCATATAGCTTCTGTTTCGTATATTGCACGGCCATCAGTTTCAATTATTTCCATAAGCTCATACATACGCTGTATGTACTTAGAAGAAATTATATCTGCAAGATATGTATTTAGTATCTCTTCTTTGCTGTAACCCAGTGTATCAACTACAACCTGGTTCACATCGATCAGTTTTCCGTTGAGTTCGCGAATATATATCTGATCATTTATGTTATTGAAAATACCTTTGAACTTTTGCCCGGATTCAGACACGTCATCTATTGCCATCTTATGGCTTATTGCAATCGCAGCAAGATTGGAGTTTGCCTGAAGGACCTCTATCTCTTCTTTGGTGGGTTGGCGTGCTTCATGGAAATACATGCCAATAGTTCCCAGTACCTCATTACTTGAACTTATAATAGGTTCACAGCAACTGGCTTTTAGACCTTCCTGAGAAGCAATTTCTTTAAGGTCTTTCCAGTAAGGATGTTCCATTATATTCTCTACGATCACTCTTTTTCCGGTGTATGCGGCTGTTCCGCAGGAGCCTACACCTTCTCCTATAAACAAATCTTCTATTGCTTTTTTATAGAAATTAGAAAGACGCGGTGAAATTGTATTTACAATATGTTTTTTCTCCTTATCCAACAGCATGACAAAGCTTATTGCTCCAGGCATCATGTTCTCCGTCGTTTTTACCAGAAGCGTAAGCAGCTCTTCAAGGGATGAGCCTGAAGCCAGTGCCTCAAGAACCTTGTTGCGACTCTCGATGCGCATCTCTGAGAACTTTCTCTGAGTTATATCCATGATAATGCCTTCATAATATTGAGCCTTACCATTTTCATCTCGTCTTATGATCGTTCTCTCTTCTACCCATCTTATTTCACCCGATTTGGTGAGAATCCTATACTCCTGGACGCAATTATCATCCATTTCTTTAGAACATCTGGTCATTTCTGTACGCACGTTGTCAATATCCAATGAATGAATAATATCACCAAATATCATCTTCCCGGATAGAAAATCCTCGGGTGAATAGCCAAAACGCTTGATATTGTTTGAAACAAACTTAATAGGCCAATCTTCTTCTGCACTCCAAATAAAGACAATAACTGGACTATCATCAATTATTTTTGCTATTTCAGAATTGACATCCAATGGTTTCATTCATCTCCCTCGGTAACTTATAAATCAATGGCTCTCTAGACATCCTGCTCCCATTAGTAATATAGTTATGTTAATAGTTATATTAAAAATCCTCTTGTGCAAAGCGGCTATGATCAAAAGTGAAATAATTTATGTTTTTTACATGATCTTTCTGAAAACGGAGGTAAAAAAGAAGTATAGTTATAGAGATACAGGAAGCAATTCTCTGTAACTGATGGCTTTAACAGGACATATACCGACACATCTCTTGCAGCTCATACCCAAACATAGATGGGCGGTGTAGTCCGCATACATGTTCCCATTTTTATAAACGGTCCTTATAGCCCTCTCCGGGCATTCCTGTTCACACTTATGGCAGCCAATACATCCGATAGCCTTCTCTTCAATGACCGTGTCCAAGGCTTTAAAAACTTCCAGTCCTTTATAGCCAGTATCTACAATATCTTTCTTCTCTCTCTTCTCCACAATATAATCAAAGTTAACTTTAGGAATACTTGGAAGGTTATATGATTCCAGGAAACTGTTATACATTTCTTCTGGCATGCCTTCGGTCCAATATGCCAGTTCACAAGTATAGAAATGTATGAAAGTTTCATTGGAAGCCAGCATAATATGGTCTGCTTTTATCTTATCGGCAAGCATTGAGATCTCTTCTAATTTGAAATTCTCAAGGACAACATCTCTTGCAAGCGCCAGGGAAGTATTACCGAACTGTACTATTTTATGTGAGAACATAGGGATAAGACCGATATTCTTTGCCTTATTCGCATCTACATATGCTCCGGATGCGCCTGACATATACATATTTTCCAGATCTTCATAGCTAACACCAGCTTCCACCAGTAGAGTAAGATGTGCTGCCCTTATTGCTCCAATGGCCTTTCCAGCTTCTTCCACATCCCTTTCACTAAGGATAACCCCTTCTCCTAAAATCAATTTACCATTCGGGATTGCTGGTGGTGTTCTGATCAGACCCATATTTACAGCCAGGGATATTGCAGATATAACTCCAGTTCCTGTTATTCCCTTTGGCTTTATTGCACTCTGCTCATGGATCTTTCCTGTTATAGGGTCAATGAGATGTCCTTTACTTTCGGCCATATTCTCATCCAGCACCGTAAGTCTCCACAGACCATTTTCTTCATTAACATCGGAAATGGCCCCGGGGCTTGCAAGCATACCACATTTTATACCCTGCCCTTCAATAGCCGGTCCAGCTGCAGCACTGCAAGTTATTATCCTGTCACCAACTTTTAAAGCCATTTCAGCATTCGTGCCATAATCAGTAACCAGAGAAACAGCTGATTGTTTGAGGAAGTCGGTCTTGATCATCATAGCAAGAGCATCTGCACCGATTTCATGTTCTATCGATGGAAGGACAATTATATTACAATCCTTCAAACCTGAAGAATCTCCGAAAATGTAATTTCCGTTATAGATCTTCATACCTCTTTTAACAGGCTCTATGCCAAGCCTTTTTTGCATATTTTTGCCAGCGTACGCGAGGTCCCTTATTTCAATGTTCTGGAAGAGTGACAGTTGAATGGGATTCCCACATACTGCCATCCTTTTGATCAACTGAGGGGGAATATTGAACATATCGATCATCTCTTTAAGGGTGCGGATCATAATGTGATTTGCGACCTCCTGACCTGCACGAACAGCAAATTCGAGATGATCGATAACATTGCCCCCTGGCAACGGATGTCTCATTGTCATTACTGTTTTTATAACTTCTTTAGTTTGAAGATCCAGCAGTTGCAATCTAAAACCACTTGTTCCCAGATCTATTGCAATACCATACACAATATCTCCTCCATGAAATATTTAATGATGTCCAGGTGCTCGATCAATCGGTCCCACGATGTAATGTTGCATACTAAGTCTCTGCAGTTGCACGTATAAATAACGATTTCAGAGAGAAAAACAAAATCGATGACAGTATCAACCACAGGTTGTAAAACATCAGCAAGATTATTATCAACGGTACTATTAAAACAGGTAATATTGTCAAAATCAACACAATTGTTCATTGTTATTAATGCAAAAACCATAAGCAACTTTACTAATCAGTAAGATCAATATCAAAAAATGTACAAGAGCATATACGTAATATATATAAATGCATATATATTATATTTGTTTTGAAAATCCCTGTAATTAAAGCTAATTGTAAAGTACTTAAGGGACCTGGTGACATGAATTGGAGAAAGCGGTCCCTTAAGAAGGAGTAGGTAATCACATATTCATACCACGTGATCATGCAGTTGACGTTTGGGAAGTGTGGTTTACCCTTTATTATGGAGGTAGGTTGGATTGACCCATCTGCGGTATAACCATAAGCTGCACTACTCCGCTTTTTACCCGTTGGGGGGTTATGAGCAATTAATTGTATCAGTACAATGGCATATATAACAACTTGTAGCTAATAATCAAACATATTTCAATTATTTATTATATTGATGTTGTTCAAATTGCTTGTAATGTATGAATCATGATCTTTATTCACTTTGCCTGAAAAAACATAACCATTGAAAAAAAATAAAGTCTTTGATAAAAACAAAGTGACTTACTTAATATTAAATTATTGTATTGGGTTTGGGTATTTCTCTACTTTATATGACATTTCTTTAAAGTACAAAAAGAGATCCATGCCCCATATACGTGCACTTTCATTAAAAGAGATCACCTTTTTGTGATCAAACATCCCCTGTTTATTGAAAAAAGCTATATTCACAAGGTCATCAGTAATTGAAAGAGCACCTAATTTTATTATATCATCATCGCATATGAAAAGATTTGAATTCTTAGATGTCATCATTGCATTATAATGTTCAGTATATTCTTCTTTTAATCTGTTGTAAACTGATTTGGTCAGGATCATATCAAAATTTGCTTCTTTTTTAGCTAGATTTGAGTAATTATTTGGACATGAAGGACAAAAATAAGAATATATCGTGCATACATTTTTAGTTTTTTCAAGACTTACTAGTAATTCTTTTGCTGGCTCAAATAGATGGCTAAGATCCGGTTCATGTATAATTACCTTACCCAGTTCTCCGATTCTGTCCAGCAATGATTCTGGAACTGAGCTTAGATCTCTGTTCATCCAATAGTTCTTATTTTCTTCCAGTACATCCAGTGTACTGATCAATGGATGAATTTTTTTCATCAGGATCTGGCCAATATAAGTTAATCTGTACTTACCATCACTCATTTCAATGAGGCCTTGTTCAAAAAGTATTTTTATCTGGGCCATTATTGCACTGGTCGTACCTGTCAGAGATTCTTTTATTTCTTCGATAGTAGCCGGCCCATTCATTAATATTAGAAGAGTGTTTTTCCTCTTTTCAGATAGAAACACAGTGCTTACCAATTCGTCTTTCATTTTATTTCCCCACTACTTTCTTTTGTTTCAAAGGATCGTGCACACAGTTATCGCGAAATTCTATGTTTCAAGTTTTTTGAATTCAATCCCTAGCGACTTGCCTTATCTGGAATCTGCTCTCCTTGAGGAAATCATCGGAGAAATAATTGCAAGAGAATCTCAACCCACTTATGTAATTACAATATACACATTCTACCAGGAATGTACAGAGAGTTAATTTACATACTTATATCTTGAGTTTTTGCGCCTACCTGATCGGCCCCTCTCCAAATGTATGATTATACCGTTTTACTACTGATCCGATATAGCTGGACATATTTCGCGAAGATGTTTTAGACATATAGTTCTTAAGAGGGAATTCGGTGTGGCAGTACGTACACCTGGCAAGTTCACAGCCTCGTGCAAGACTTGGACAGTCTGTACAATATTTTGCTCTCGAATAAAAAAGATTGAAAGATTGTCCACACTCCGGACAAAGAAGCATCCTGTTAGAATCGTAGAACTGCTTGCTAACCCCTCTCCTTTGCAGTTCATAAGAATACCTGTTATCGCGGGATAAATCTTCAACATATCTGTTTTCTTTTTGACGCACTTTTCTCCACCTCATTACGACTACACTTTTTACTATCATTCAAAGAGTATATATAACAAAGTACTCGCAATAATCAATGACAGCTAAAATATCAATAATATGCACGATGTTAAAGCTGTAGATTTTACCTGTCAGAAGTATATATATATTATATTGGTTTGGTTCAAAATAAACATAAAATGGAAATTTCAATGGAAAAAGCTACATTTGCTGCAGGCTGTTTCTGGGGAGTGGAAGATGCTTTCAGGAAGATTGGCGGTGTGCTCAGCACTCGTGTTGGATACATCGGTGGGTTAATGGAAAATCCCGGCTATATTGAAGTATTAAGCGGAAAGACAGGTCATGCCGAGGCAGTAGAGGTCACTTTTGATCCTTCTATAGTAACTTTTGATGAGCTGCTTGCAACTTTCTGGAGTATTCATGATCCCACTCTCACACACAAAGAATTGATCATGAGTATATGGAACATCCAAGATCCTTTAATATTGGAAAACTTGCCGAATACTGTTAGTCATTACAGATCATCTATATTTTACCATAACGATGATCAAAAATCACAGTCAATAAGATCCATGCGAGAGATGGAAAAACTCCTGGGACAGGAGAAAAGAATACTTACGGAAATTGTACCTGCGACCACATTCTATCAGGCGGCAGAGGAACACCAGCAATATGCTGAGAAAAGTATAGCAAAAGACAGAGTTAATATGTGCAGCGTAAAGAACTGTCCTATAAAGTGATATATCTTTTACCGATCTGAACATTGAATACCAAATGATGAAGGTCGTGAGTGGTAAATATGCCCTTTGAAAAACTGTTCGAACCTGACAATATAGGGAAATGCAAGTTGATGAACAGGATTGTCATGGCCCCCATAGGTAATATCAATATGGCCGATCCCATAGGCCGTCCCCTGGATAAAATGATAGAGTATTTCATTGAGCGTGCAAAAGGCGGCACAGGTCTTTTAATAACGGGGCTGATACCCGTTTCTTTTGGAATTGACCCCACAGTGTCTGAAGATAATGACACTACTTATTTACCACGCATCGACGGCACTTCACGTACCCGCCTTTCAGGCTGGAGGGATCTTACAGCCGGAGTACATCCTTACGGGTCAAAGATCTTCATCCAGCTTACCGCAGGCCTTGGAAGGGTCGGTTCTCCTGAGCCGGCGCTAAAGGGAAAGATTCTCAGATCATCTTCATGGAACCGGAACTTCTATGTACCTCTGATCCCCCATGTTCCTTTTTCTGACAGGAGTATCAAAAAAATTGTAAGAAGCTTTGGTCAGTGTGCAGCTAACGCGAAATCTGCTGGCTTTGATGGTGTGCAGATACACGGTCACGAAGGATATCTAATGGATCAGCTGACCTCTTATCCATGGAACCGGAGAATATTTGGCAGGTATAGAAATAAGAATCAGTTTGGGATAGATGTCGTAAGAGAGATCAAAATGCGCTGTGGAGAGGATTTTCCGATCCTTTATCGGATAGATCTGACCCAGGCTTTACAGGAAACATACGGAGATACGATATTCAGGAAACTTTTCCATGGCAAGGAGAGGACCATTGAGCAGGGTCTTGAATTCTGCAGGGTTCTGTATGAAGCCGGAGTTGACGCATTCGATGTGGATAAAGGCTGTTATGATAACTGGTTCTGGCCACATCCTCCTGCTTACTTTGATGATGCTATCTATGCCAAAGAGATGGCAGGCACCTTAAAGGAATTCTTCCTCAGGGAAGATATTAATGCAAAAGTTATAGCTGTCGGAAAGATGGGTAAGCCGGAGTGTGCCGAAGAAGTGCTGGAGAAAGGCTGGGCAGACTTTGTAATGCTGGGCAGACCCCTACTGGCTGACCCTCACTGGCCTGCAAAGGTCAGGCAGGGCAGAACAAAGGAGATAATCCATTGTATTGGTGATCAGGAAGGATGCCTCGAATCAATTAAAAATGGAGGGCATCCCTGCTGTGCAGTAAATCCTTACACAGGCTTTGAGGAAAAGAAAAAACTGGTGAAAGCTGAAAAGATAAAGAAAGTCGCTGTCATAGGTGCCGGACCTGCAGGCTGTGAAGCTGCAATGACAGCTTTCAAAAGAGGGCATGATGTGACCCTTTTTGAAAAGAGTGATAAAATAGGTGGACAGTTGCACACAGCCAGTAGGCTGGTAATTAAGCACGATATTAAAAGATATCTTGAAAATCTTGCATATCAAATGAGCTTATTGCAAAAAGAGGGGCTGAAAGTTGTGTTTAACACAAATGTCAGTCCTGAAAACATAGGAAGCATGTTCGATGTGATAATATGCTGCAATGGACTCAGAAGAGAAATCCCTTCCATAGAGGGGCTGGATATGATCAGGAACCTGGAAGCCAGAGAGTTTCTTGATAAGGACATGGAATTGCCTTCTGATGTGCATAAGGTCCTTATTGTCGGAGGGGGGATAATAGGCTGTGAAGTAGCTTATTCCCTTGCCTATGAAAAAGGCGCCAATGTAACTATAGTGGGAAAAAATGATGCATTGATGCCTGATACCGTTATGGCTAACAGGGGTCAGATGTTGTGGATGATGTTTGGAGGAGGGTCTCCTTCAGGAAAGAAGGAAGATGCTCTTAAAGAGCCGATTACAGTATATAATGCTTCAAATGTCATCAGGTTCACAGAAAGCAGGGTTCACATTCTGGTAAATAGGGGCAGGAGCGATCCTTACACTCCATGGAAGGCACTTATTCCTCAAAATGTTAAAAATCCATTTAACAGGAAACTTGATCCGAATAATGTAGAGGAATTAATACTGGATACAGACCTGGTAATAATAGCAACCGGAGCACAGGCTGAAGATTCACTTTACTATAGACTTATACAAGAAAGGGCAGCCAATGAAATATACTCCGCAGGAGATGCAAAAGAACCTGGCAGGGTATGGGAGGCCATTACAGGAGCTAATGAGATTGCAAGGAATATATGAAACAGCTGCCAGAAAGCGTGAGATGCTGATGGTCTGATAAGCAATTGTATAATGGAAATGGTACCACACCTTTTGTAATTGCTCAGATCTGTTCCATAATCACCTAAGTTCTATGAGAGTTTTTTCATTTGAGAATGGCTAAATATATAACCCAGCTTTGTTGTTTGGAATTCAACGTACTCCTTTTTATTGATTTTTTCCAAAAATGCTATTGATTTTTGTTCCGGTTATATTCATGTTTTTGATTTTATCAACTGCATTGTTTTGAATTCAGCCTAGATTTTTTGACGCCTAATGGTTTCAGAATATACACCCATTAAAATCCATAATTTCAATGAGGAATTAACTATTGATAATAATGACACCTTTGGTTAATAACCATGAGTTATTATATATACGTATACCAGAATATGTGTTTTGTTGATAAGTGGTTTGCCATCTTATTGACCTGAAATATGCTTGTCAGATATGGTCAAAAGCGGAGAAAGTGGAGAATCCAACATGCTTCGCATTGATGGCCATTATTAAATAAAATATGGAGGCATTCTATGGAAGAAAGTGAAATACTCAACGGATTAACGGATGCAGTAGTCAATGGGAAGAAGGATCAGGCTGTCGAGCTGTCAAACCAGGCACTTGCAGCAGGCATTTCGCCTTACAAGGCAATAATCGAGGGTCTTGCAGCAGGCATGGAGATCATGGGAAAGAAGTATGACTGTAAACAGGCATTTATGCCACACCTCCTGATGGCCTCCAATGCAATGTATGGTGGAATGGATGTACTTACCCCTCACATGAAAGCCGAGGGTGACTCAAAAAGAGCAGTCCTTGTCATCGGCTCTGCAGAAGGAGATGTCCATGACATTGGTAAAAACCTTGTTAAGACCATGATGAGTGCAATGGGTTTTGAAGCGATCGACCTGGGCAAGGATGTTCCAATAGGTAAATTTACCGAAGCTGCAATCGAGCACAAGGCAGATGTCGTATCTATAAGCACACTCATGACCTCCACAATGGACAACATGGAAAAAACAGTAAAGAGCTTTTCAGAGAAGGGCATCCGGGACAAGGTCAAGATCATTGTTGGTGGAGCACCAATAACACCAGATTATGCAGCAGAGATCGGAGCAGACGCATCCAAGAAGGATGCAATGGAAGCTGCAAAGTGGGCCAAGGAAATCGTACAAGACCTTCCTACTGACAGGTGGAACTAAAGCAGATCAAAGGAATTTGTGGATTAACTGAAATTATCCGCATATTCCTGATTTTTTCTATATCATCAAAATATAAAGATATGCCTCAGGAACCATAGGTGCGTTTCAGGAATGAACGCCATCTTCCTGTGGAATACTTACATAAAAAGCCTGTAATTAGTAACCTCTACTTAAAGCCAGGCTCCACTACCATACCAGTATAAATTATTAAAGGAGTTTACTTAAATGGTAACATACACGCCAAAAGAGAGATTAGCACGCGCACTGACGGGAAAACCTGTTGACAGAATGCCAGCAATCTCTGTCACACAGACCGGAACTGTAGAACAAATGGAAGCTTGTGGCGCATTCTGGCCTGCTGCCAATGAAGATGCCCAGCTCATGGCAAAGTTAGGTGAAGCTGGTCACACCGTTGTAGGTTTTGAAGCAGTACGTGTGCCTTTTGATATCACTGCTGAAGCTGAGTTCTTCGGCTGCCAGATCAAGGCAGGTACGCAGGAACAACAGCCTTCTGTGGTAGGCCATGTGGTCAAAAGCATTGATGACATAGCCAAACTCGAGGAATATAACCTGAACCACGGCAGGATAGGTGTTGTTTGTGAGGCTATCAAGATCCTGGCAGACAAATATGGTAAGGAGCTACCCATCATTGGCAGCATGCTAGGTCCTTTCTCCCTGGCACAGCATATGAACGGTGACGACTGGTTCATGGCTATAATGACAGATGAGGATTTTGCAACGGCACTAATGAACCTTGCAACAGACTTCAATATCACATATGCAAAGAAGATGGTAGAGAAGGGTGCAGATACAATGATCATTATCGATCCCACAGCAAGTGCAATGCTCATTGGTGATGCGTACTATGAGAAATACGTAGTTCCTGCACACAAGAGAATAGTCGATGCAATGCACGAACTGAACGTACCGGTAGTACTCCATATATGTGGTGACACTACAACGAGCCTCGAGCTCATGGAGTCGTCAGGTGTTGATGGTATCAGTATAGACCAGAGCGTAGATGTTGCAACCGCAAAGAGCAAGGTCAAAAAGGCAGTGATAGTTGGTAACCTGGATCCTGTCAATGTACTCTGGAACAAGACACCTGAGTTCATCAAAGAGAAGTCAAAAGAAGTCATTGATGCAGGAGTCTCATTGCTTGCCCCGGGATGTGGAATTGTCAGCAAGACGCCAAATGCCAATCTGCAGGCAATGGTGGAGATGGCAAAGAACCATAAATACAGATAATGCTTAAGGATAGTTATTTCAGATTTTTAGATGCCAAAAGCCCGGAAATTTATTTTTGGAATATGGAGGAGATAAGATTTGATAAGATCTATTCATTTTTGGTCTTATCAGAATATCTATTTCTATCCATCCCTGGTAGGCGAAACTCAGTGACTTTTTATGAGCAGAAGATCTGAAACCTGTAAAAAAATCAAATACATATTGCATCAAAAAGTAGTGATTTGAATGTTGTCGAAAGTAATAAGGCAAACTCCACAAAAAGAAATGATCAATTCAAAGATACCACTTTTTCATTCCTTAACTATAGTTCTACAAAAGAAAAGCCACTTACTTCTTAATAAAGTTTGGTATTTTGCTGCATTCATGCTCACAGTTATAGTTGGCATTCTGGTGTTCTACAGACATACACAGAATGAGATCATACCTGCTATCATACTTGGAGCCCTATGGCTGCTTTTCTGGAACAACAGCATGCTTAAGGGACGTATGCTCCTGGTGATAGCCTCAGTTTTCGGATACGTTCATGAGCTTTTGGGTGTTCAGCATGGATATTTTACGTATCTTGGCGGAGCTATAGGTGGTGCTCCTATATGGCTCATCCCGGGTTACGGCGCAATATTCTGGTCATCTTACAATCTCTGGAAGATATTCCAGGAAAGATACTATCAAAAGCCGTGGTTCCACAGGGTCAACTACTTCATATTTGCAACTGTTGCTTTACTGATACTTACAGACTACATTATGTTCGATCTGTCTGCACAACCAATTGGTATATTGCTTAAACTTTCCCTTGCACTTATGTTGTTCAGTAATCTGGAAGGCATCAGGCTTGCGTATTTTACAGGCTTCTTCACTGTCCTTACAGAACTCACAGGAGAGATACTTGGAACATGGAATCATCCTGATTTCTCACTGATCTCCCTGATGGCAGGATATGTTTTCCTTCTATGGATATGCATGACACTAAGTGATGCTATAAAAAGAAGAAAAGAGTGGGGAAGGATTGAAGGATTATCGGCTTTCGCTCTTACATCCTTCTACATATTGTTACTGCTTGGAATAGTAGCTGTATGAACAAGAAGTATTCAAATACGAGTACATGAAGATGAACTGTTATGCATCATGAGATCAAGCGATTGTTCTGCCTTCAGCAGGAAAAGTGGCCACAACTGGCACGTCTGGGAGTCTCCGAGAGAATTGAGAGATTGATGCGTATTGACAAATATCTCCGGGACGAAAAACACCTTCTTGAATTGTACCAGGCAATGTTCATGGATCTGCATAAGCCCGAAGTAGAAGTAATTGCTACAGAAGTGGGCATAGTGCAGGCTCAGATATCTTATATAAAAAAGCACCTGAGCAATTGGATGCGACCATGTAAGGTGCCCACACCCCTGCCTCTTATCGGTACACGCGCCTTTACCCGGTATGAACCCAAGGGAGTGATACTCATCATGTCTCCATGGAATTTTCCTCTTAACCTTTCTATGGTTCCCTTAGTTTATGCTATAGCCGCCGGTAATGCGGTCATGCTCAAGCCCAGTGAAATATCGGCCCATACATCCGCATTTATAAAACGTATGATTGGTGAACTCTTCCCTGAGAACGAAGTTATGGTTGTCGAAGGCGATGCTTCTGTTGCCAGCTCGCTTCTTGAGCAGCCATTCAACCACATCTTTTTCACAGGCAGCCCAAAAGTCGGAAAAATAGTCATGACAGCAGCTGCCAGGCACCTGTCTGGAGTTACTCTGGAACTTGGAGGGAAATCACCTGCCATCGTAGATGAGACCGCTGATATCAGCTGCATAGCCAGACGTGCCGCCTGGGCCAAGTCTGTCAACAATGGACAGACATGTATAACTCCTGATTATTTACTTATCCATGAGTCAGTGCGTGAGTCTTTTATCCATGAATTCGGTGCTGCTGTTAAGCAGCTATATGATCCAGAGGGTAAGGGAATAAATCATTCTCCGGATTATTGTCGCATTATCAGCGGTATGCACTTCAGACGGCTGAAGTCTATTTATGATGATGCTATCTCTAAAGGTGCGTGTTTGTCCTTGGGAGGAGATTTCGATGAATCTGACCGTTTTATCTCTCCTACCCTGCTGGAAGGTGTAACCTGGGACATGGACATTATGAACGAAGAAATATTTGGCCCCCTGTTACCTATAATTACCTACAGGCACAGGAAGGAAGCCAAGGATATCATACGTCGCCTTCCAAATCCACTGACACTGTATATAGCCAGTCGGGATCAGGGTAATATAGACTATTTTATGGAAAGCATATCTGCCGGAGGTACTGTGATCAATGACTATATGCTTGGTTATAGTAATCCTTCCCTGCCTTTTGGTGGAATTAATAACAGTGGTATAGGCAGGTCGCTAGGATTGCATTGCTTTGCAGGTTTCTCTAATGAGCGTAGCATCATACACCGCAGATGGGGTTCATTGAACGTTATTTATCCACCATACAATGAGCGAGTCCTGAGGTTGATTAAAACACTCTATCGATGGATGTGATGAAAACAGGAGTTATCTGATAATGAAAGATGACAGAAAGACTATGCTTATAACTGGGGGTTCCGGTGGGATTGGGATCGAGCTTGGCAAAATATTTGCATCAGCTGGCTATCATCTGGTGCTGGTAGCCCTGCCTGGCGAGGACATGATGCAAACAAAGAGTATACTTAAGGACGTCAATCCTTTTGTTAATATACTTTTGCTTGAGAAGGATCTTTCCAGTTGTGGAGCAGCTGAGGAGGTTTATGAGTTCACACACAGCCATAAACTAACAGTGAACGTATTGATCAACTGTGCTGGATTTGGCACTTACGGTCATGTCTATGAGATAGGCATTGAAAGAGAACTCGCGATGATACAGCTTAATGTCAGTACGCTCTATCACCTTACAAGACTTTATCTACAGGACATGATCGAAAGGGATGAGGGACAGATCATCAATATGTCCTCTATATCAGCTTTTCAGCCAAATCCATGTTTTGCAACCTATGGTGCCAGTAAGAGCTTCGTGCTGAACTTCAGTAGGGCCTTAAATTATGAATTACGTGAGCGCGGGTCCAAGGTAAGAGTACTGACCGTTTGTCCTACCGCTGTCAAAGACACAGGTTTTCAGGCAACAGCCGGGATGGAACATGCCAGAGCATTCAGTTCTTTTATGGCTACGACATCTGCAACGGTAGCCCGTGAAACCTATACAGCTATGAAACAAGGAAAAGATGTGGTGATTCCCGGAAGAGGACTTGGTTTTGGAAATGCCCTGGTAAATCTCCTTCCCGCCAGCTGGAAGATGAGAATTTCCAAATATCAGTTGCAAGAGACCTTATAGATGCAAAAAAATTTGCTATATTAATATCAGCAGGTGAAATAAGATGATCATCATTGATGTTTCGTGTAATGAGAAAAGCAATTGTATGCTATGCGGAAACAGTATAGTTCATTCATGCCGGGCAGTTACTGCAAAATGTCACTACTGTGGCGTTGAAGAGGAAGCCTACATCCAATGTAAGGATGGACATTATGTGTGCAATAACTGTCATTCACAGGATGCATTAAAAGTAATTGAGAATATCTGTTTGAATACTGACCTGCAGAATCCTGTAACTCTGGCTGAAAGGATCATGGAACATCCAAGCGTGCATATGCATGGTCCTGAGCATCATGCACTGGTGCCTGCGGTCCTGATAACTGCTTATCAGAACTATATAGGAAAAAGAAAAGAGGAAGATATTCTGGAGGCTATTAAAAGAGGTAGACAGGTCCCGGGAGGTTACTGCGGGACCTATGGTGCCTGTGGTGCAGGAATCGGAATAGGCATTGCTTTAAGTATCCTTTTGGAAGCTACACCCTTCACATCTTCCGAACGCTCCCATGCAAACAGGGCAACATCCGGTGCTCTTCGATGCATTGCAGATGCAGGGGGAGTAAGATGCTGCAAAAAAGCAACTCGCATTTCCCTGAGGAAAGGAGTTGCATATCTGTCAGATATTTTCGGCCTGCTCTGGTATGAAAAGCTCGACATGGGAATGAACTGTACGTATACAGACCTGAACAGAGAATGTGATGAGAACTGTGAATACAGAAACATATCTCAAATGTGTAAAAGCTAAACCAGAAAGATCATTGATCAAGACATCTATCTGCTGAGTATATGGACTTTATTCCCGGGATAGGAGCATATATGTCCCTGAAGATCTAGATCAGCAGACAAATGCCATAAAATTGTGTTGCCCGCAAAATTATCCATCTTGCTCCATGGGAAACGAACTTACACATCACCTATATGATCTTCAGTAAATTTTTGTAACTTTTTCTTTTGCAGGTTTTTTTGTATCTGAACATACAGAAATCACTGTATCGGTCGTCTTTTTCTATACAGTTATCCCAGTCCTTTTTTTCTGAGAACTACTTGATAGAGCCTTCTTGGCAGAGGACCTTCTTCGAATTCAGTAATATCTTCAGTTTCGTACCCTTCGGCAAGCAGGGCAATTTTTTCCCGACTCAGGAAATGCACTATAAACCCGCCCTGTATCTCCCACATATACTCACCTTTGTGTATGCCTTTTTGGTATTGAGGATCCTGCGTATGCCTTGTGGTAAATATGTTTAGTCCTCCGGGCTTAAGGACCGTCCTTATTTCCAAAGACAGTGCCCTAAGTTCAAAGGTCGTCAAAGGCATGCAGTAAAGCATATGGGGAAAAACATGCATCAAATGTTTCATCTTCAAAAGGAAGTCTTTTCCTGACATCATGTACTAAAGTCGTTATGGAGCCAGGCGATTGCTCGTTAACGGCTCTGGCTTTTATGCATTCAACCCCTTTTTCGCAATAGTCAAGAGCAAAGACCTCAAAACTATTTCTCGCAAAATAGAAAATATCTCTTCCCTGGCCAGCTCCAAGCTCAAGGATTTTTATTTCCCTTCATGCTTAAAAAGCTGGAAGGCCCACAGAGCCTGGCTGCTAGGTTTTTCACCGAACACATATTCATTGCATGAGAATACAGTCTCCCACTGTTGTTGCTGTCTGTTAAGATCATTTCTATTCAGATCAGGCTTATTAGGGTTCATTTGATCACCTGAATCTTTTGATTCCCTCCTTTCTTGCACGTTTCAGGAGGGAATTCTCTTTATGTCGCTTATGCGCTGATCAAGACAGGCACCACAATTACATGGCTCATCAATGAGAGTTGTTATATCCCTTGTTCTGTAACGGATGAGGGGCATGCATCTTCTTCTGAGGGTCGTGACAACAAGCTCTCCTTCCTCTCCTGGGAGCAACTGCTTTCCGGTTTTCGGGTCTATGATCTCCACCAGGAAATCGGGGTTATTCAGATGAAATCCATCCTGCTCTGTACATTCAATGGCATTGGCCAGCCCCAGTTCGGTCATACCCCATTGTCTGAGAGTCTTGCACCCCCATACCTCCTCTATTACTTTTCTCATGGAAGGTGTAAGGGGTTCGGATGAGCAGATGATACGCTTGATCCCAAGCTCTCCTGGTTGTATAAGCCCGCGGGCAACCTTAGATAGTTCGTACAGGAAGGAAGAAGTCCCTATAATAAGAGTTGTGCCAGATTCTCTCATAGTCTTAATCTGTTCATTTACATCAAGAGAATCATTGATAACAGAATTGTAGCCTGAGAGAGCGCAAGCCTTGCTCAGTACCAAACCGGGATCCCAGGTAGCTGTTATAGTTGGATACATTATTTGTAATGTGTCATCCTTTGAATCCATTCCTGCCATTTTCAGACCTGATATCACCGAATCCACGATTTCCAGAAGTTCATCCTGGGTGTAAGCCATCCTCTTGAGCATATTTGTGGTACCGGAGCTTGTAAACTCCCTCACAATCTCTCTCCTTGATACACAAAGAAAGTGGTATGGATGCTCAGCCAGTTGATTCTGTTCAGTTAGTGGCATCTTCTCAAGATCTTCATACTTTGTGATCTGCGAGGGGTCAATGCCAGTCTTTTCATACAGCTCCTTATAATAGGGACTATTTTCCATGACGTATCCCATAAGTTCTCTGAACCGGAAGAGTTTGTACTCATTGATGAGTTCCCTATCAAGCTCCTGCTGACCGAATAATTCTTTCAGCTCCTTGCTGTTCTTTATATCATTCCTGATCTTGGTCAGACCCCATTGTTCCAAGGGATTACCGGCACCACTGTCTATTTTACGGGACTCCAGTCTTCTCTTTGCTATATTCATCCGGACAGCAGTATTGATTTTTGCAGAAAGACTCATATTAGCCTCCTTTTTTCTCAGGAACAATGAAAAAGATTAAGCGACATTCCTATAGAGGAAGTTCCCATTACAGTCTGTCATATTATAATTGCAGAAGGGGACAAATTTTCCGTCGCGTGTGACCACATGTATGCAGCAGTTCTCTACCCTTTCTCTCTCGTAAGACCACACATCCTGGAATGCCATTGTTGAGATCGTAAGGTAGCTGTTCATGCTTTTTTCTATGAAATCTGCCCACCCGCCACCCATGCCGGGGTTCTTCGGAAGGACTTCAGTTATTGGTTTTTCACAGCATGAACCCTTTACAGTAAGCTGGCTTATCGGCTTCTCGCAGCAAGAACTCTTGATAAGAAGATCACCACATGATGAGTTATGGTTTTCTTTCTCAGAACCTTTCCACCTGCCCATGATGGACTTCTTCGTTTTGCTTGCTACATCGGAAGCTGACTTCATGGCTCCAAGAGAGACATTGGTCAGTGGAAGGAAACCTCCGTTATCTATAAGCGTTAGGCAGGTAGCCCCGCAATGGGCATGAGGCATGAGGGAAGGTGTGAAATTATCGACCTTGAGCTGGCCTCCGGTCTGCTTCTCTATTTCCCTGAGTAGCTCCAGTATTGTTATCCTCCCTTCACGGGCTGAAGGCGCACGGCCGGAATAGAAAACAGGTTGAAAGTGCACTCCCCTTACAGTGGGTACCCTGCTGCCTGCAAACTCTATGATCTTGCCGACTTGGTGCAGGTTATAGTTCCTGGCTACCAATGGCACAAGGACAACACCGATTCCTGCCTTTTCACATCTGCTTATGACCTCAGCCTTGAAATCAAAGAGCTCTTTTCCAGTCCTTTGCTTGTAAATATCATCAGATACACCGTCAAATCCCAGGTAGATGGCATCTACACCTGCTGAGGCTATCCTGTTGAAATAATTCTGATCAGTAGCTATTCTTCGACCATTAGTGTTCAATTCTATGTGATCGATTCCTACTTCCTTTCCCATCTTTATTATCTCAGGCAGATCATCCCTCATGGTGGGCTCTCCTCCTGAGATCTGTATGCAGGTGGGTTTGTTCTGACATTTTTTTACTGTCTCGAACATGGATCTTATTGTTTCCATATCTGGGTCGAGACTTTTGTCAATTGACGAGCTGGCGAAACAATAAGTGCAGCCCATATCACACCTGTCGGTCACCTCGACAATTGCCAGACAGGTATCCTGTTTGTGAGAGGGACAGAGGCCACAGTCAAAGGGACAGCCTTTATCTGTGTCCCTAAGGGATGCCTTGGCGCGCGATCTGTTGACATCGAAACATTCCTCCATTTGGCGGTAGTGCCCTACATCCTCAGATATCATGGTTGTAAAGCTGCCATGGTCAGGGCATGTTTTTTTGAGGAATACTTTTCCCTCCTCCACATATTTGATGCCATCTATTTTGGCAAGGCACTCTGGACAAAGGCTTTCAACTGTACTTATTGGTTCCATCTGTTCCCTCTCTGGTTGGTGGTGGTAATCTGCCTGAGAAACCCTTGAATTCTCAGGTATTCTTAAGCTCTCTTTTCTTCAAGGATTGTTTCCGCAGTTTTCAGCGTTGACTTTGCCATGCCGGCTGATACATACATATCGCCACACTTTGCACAGACAAGACCGGGACCTGGCCTTGTGACCCCCATGTAGGTCATGTCAACGTTCCTCTCCAGTGCGATCTCATTGCACTTTGCACATATCCAGTCACTTTTATCATCATATTCTACTGGCTTGATCTCCCCGCCGGTTATACCGAGGATATTCATCTTGTGGGTGTATACATCAAGCAGTTCAGTTGCAGAATAGACGGCATAGATGGTCAGATTCTCTGATACGCCTTTTGCAATGCAGTTGTTTCCATCCTTTGAGATAAGCTTGTGCCCGCCAGACTCTGCATTCTTTATTATGTCCAGTATCTCCTCTTTTCTTACACCGTTGTCCTTGAGTAAATTGTCCGCTTGTTCAGTTATCTTTATATCCATAAGTAAACCTCACTGATTTATACTATTATTTTTAGATCCTTTCTCAGAATTTCTCATACTTTCCGAAATCCTTTGCTGCTCTTACAAGTGCATGGACATTAACAGGTGGGGCATTGGTCGGACATTCACATGCTGTTCCTAAGATGAATCCTCTCGGACTGTCCTTACCGGCAAGTACCTGTTCTTTGGCCTGTGCGTAGACCTGTGCAGGTGTACCGCGGTCAACGAGTTTTGTATCAACCGTTCCAAAACATGTGCACCTGTCTCCGAAATTCTCTACCAGTTTTGAAGTTGGGAATATGTCCTGTCCATCATATCCGATCTGAACAATGGTGAATGGGCTCATTGGTGCATCTCTCCAGAGATCAAAGTCATCTGTGTGGTTTCCGCATAGATGATAATAGATACCCGGACCGGCACCTGCATTCAGGACCTTTCTTACAGCTCTTGATACAGGCTGGTAGCTGAACCTTTTGATCTGTTCCCTGTCCATGAGGTCACCACTTGCTATTACTGAACCAGTGATCATGACATTTGCACCATATCTCTCGGCTGTTGCTTTACATGCATTTACCATGTGGTCTCCGGCTTTTATACAAAGCTTGTCCACAAGTTCGGGCTCTGTGATCATCCACATAAATACATCTTCGATTGCAGCCCAATTGGTAGCCACTTCCATGGTACCACCCAGCTGGGTGATGGGAGCGAACATCTGTGGGTATTCGTTCTTTACTGTGTCCAGTGCCCTGTAGTGTGTAGTGAGGGATGGACCCTTGGCCAGTTCCTCGGTGCTTAGCACTTCAAAATTATCGACATCTTCCGCAGTCTTTATTGGGCGTTTTGTAATGCCTGGTGGAGCATTTGTCTGGATCTTTAACTCAGCTCCATAGTCTGCTCCCCAGTAATCAGCATAAAGGTAGTGACCAACCGGAGTAACATCATAAAGCTCACAGGCAGCACACACCATCCTTACTGCTTCTTCCGGATTCGAATAGAAGTATCCTGCGTTTTTTCTGAACAGAGAAGCTGCGTGAGACAGAATAATAGGGTCTACGATAACTCTATCCGATGGTTTGTCTACCCATGGTGTAGTCCACAGGTTTCCTGCATTTTCTAGCCAATTTTGATCTATTGGGATATAGTCTTGTGCTGGCATCATTTATCACCAATCGTTTGTTGTTCTGGTTACGAATGGTGAAAATAGTACACTTTTTCCATTCATAACCATCAATTTGAAATCAAATCTTTTTGCAGTCTATCGTGCAAATTTGGTTTTTGTCATTATTGACAACAAACGTTATTTTGATGTAGAAGTATATGTAATAACTCGTAGTAATTAATCAAAAAGATTATTATTATCGATAGTATGTTCGCAGTTTGAATAATGGATTTTCCTGAAAGTATATTTTTTATCTGAGTAGTTCAGGAAAACGGCAGCAAGAAGAAAATTGACACCTTCGATAATATCAAGACTATGAACGTGAACAAAAGTAAATTTAAAAGTAAGTCATAGAACCGGTACCTATAGCTGTTGATCAACAATATTGCCGGGAATTACGACAGAAAGATCTCTTAATCAAGAAATAGAACTTTTAAAATCAATGATCATAAAGTTTCATTTAACCTTTTCAGACATTTCCTTATACTGTTCAAACAGATCTCTTGCCCATCTGCAGGCACTATCTTCGAAACTGATGACTTTTTTGTGATCAAATATTCCTTTTTTATTAAAAAACGCTATCAACATAAGATCATCTGTGATTGAAAGAGCACCCAGTTTAATAAGATTGTCATTACACACGAATAGACTCGAATTTGTAGACATCATCATTGCATTATATTGTTCTGTATACTCATCTCTCAATCTTTCGTATACTGATTGTGTTAAAATTAGATCGAATTGAACTTCTTTTCTTGCGAGTTCTGAATAATTATTAGGACAAGATGGACAAAAATATGAATAAAAAGTACACGCTTTTTTTGTTTCTTTTAAACTGGTAAGTAGTTCAATTGGTGGTTCGAAAAGATGATTCAGATCCGGCTCATACACCATTACTTTTCCCAAATCGCCAATTCTATCCAGTAATAACTCAGGGACACCACTCAGGTCTCTGGTTTCCCAGAATTCTTTATTTTCTTCCAGCACATTAAGTGCTTCAATTAAAGGTTTTACTTTTTTAAGTATGATCTTTCCAACAAAAGTTAACCCGTATTTATCTTCTTTTTGTTCTATAAGGCCCTCTTCAATAAGAATTTTTATTTGAGCCATTATAGCACTAGTTGTTCCGGTTAAAGAATCTTTAATCTCATCAACGGTAGCCGGTCCTTCCAATAACATAAGAAGGGCGCTTTTTCTTTTTTCAGATAAAAATACCGTACTCATTAATTCAGTTTTCATGGTATTCACTTTCGTTATGAAATATTGTTAACTCTGTGTTCATTCCCATAATAACAGATGTTCAACATCCTCCTCAGTTCTCACTCATATATTTACTTCAATGTGCTTCAAGAGTGTGTATACATATGTGGAATCAATGTTTAATTTTTTTAGTAGTCTGGAAGTACCTGATCATGTATATAAAATAATGAAAGTAGTTTAGGTAATCCTCACTTTCATTTTAGATTCTTAAAAGCTAATCTACAATCAGTTAACTGCTATCTATATATAAAAGTTCTTATTTCAGCTTTTAAAAAATAGTTTTCTTCAACATCTCGCGGGTAATGTAAATTTTCCTGCCATCAGATAGATCATGGTATTCCTGTAATTTTCCGTTATTAGACCATAAGATCTTTTAAAAGCAGTTTTAATTTTACTGTTCAGTCCTTCTGCAACTCCATTGTTTAGAACATTCTTCATTGCTTCAAGAGGTAGTGTATCTCTTCTGCTGAAAATGGGTAGTGTCCCCGTTTTGCTGTAAATTTCCCTGTACCTGAATCTATTACTAATCTTCCAGAGATAAATATCTGTTTCCAGTTACCCACTCTTCATTGGTGTAGATAAATATTGAGACTGAAAGTCTCAATAGAGCTTCTTCATGGGAAATGCACCAATGACTTTACTTCTTCTTTTGAGTTCTTTGTTTACCCTTTCCAGGATGTTCGTAGTTCTTTTCTTTCCCTAATGCTCTTTTGGAAATACCGGGTACTTATAATTGTTCTTGGCATCTTCACTAGTGACAAAATCATCTTCTAAAAGGTCATATAGATTCATTTTCCTGCACCCTCTTAGTTGTTCACAATA
>CAZAMM010000033.1:0-23810 GCA_964486435.1 uncultured Methanosarcinales archaeon
TGGGACGTAAGATACACAGAGAATGCACATCAAAGGACCAATGGGTCAGGGTCACTTCACTGGGTGGCTGTAAAGAAGTCGGAAGAAGCTGTTTTTTGCTATCCACGCCAGAATCCTGTGTAATGATAGATTGTGGTGTCAACGTTGGCTCTGATGAACACATGACACCGTACCTCTATGTTCCTGAGGTTTCTCCATTTAGCAAGCTTGATGCAGTGATCATCACCCACGCTCATCTGGACCACCAGGGTTTGTTGCCACTTTTATACAGGTATGGATTTGAAGGCCCTGTGTATTGTACACCTCCCACAAGGGACCTGACAGCTTTGTTGGAGCTTGATTACATAGATGTGGCTTCTAAGGAAGGGGGCAGACCTCCTTATTCTTCAGCTGATGTGCGTGAAGTACTTAAGCACTCCATTGTTCTGGATTATGAAGAGGTGACAGATATTGCACCTGACATCAAGCTTACCTTCCACAATGCTGGGCATATCCTCGGCTCAGCTGTTTGTCATTTTCACATAGGCGATGGCCTGCACAATGTGGTCTTTACAGGTGATTTCAAATACGAGAAGACCAGGCTTTTTGATCCGGCCGTCAATAAGTTCCCACGTGTGGAAAGTGTTATCATGGAATCCACCTATGGAGGGGCGAACGCGCTTCAGCCATCCCTGCAGGATGCAGAGGGCCATCTTCAGCAGGTTGTCAAGAACACTCTCCAGAATAAGGGCATAGTACTGATACCTGCCTTCGCAGTTGGAAGGAGCCAGGAGGTTATGATCGTTCTGGAAGATGCCATACGCAAAGGACTGATAGATAATGTGCCTGTATATCTTGATGGTATGATATGGGAGGCTACGGCCATACATGCTACATATCCGGAATATCTTAATAACGACCTTAGAAAGCTTATTTTCCAGAAAGGCGAGAACCCCTTCCTTTCAGAATGCTTCAAGCCTGTAGATTCCAATGAACTCAGGCAGGAGATCATATCCAAACGTGAGCCTTGTGTTATCCTGTCCACATCCGGAATGATGAACGCAGGACCTGTGATGGAATATTTCAAAGCCCTTGCTGAAGATGAAAGGAACACACTTGTTTTCGTAGGCTACCAG
This sequence comes from uncultured Methanosarcinales archaeon, assembly GCA_964486435.1. Lineage (GTDB taxonomy): Archaea > Halobacteriota > Methanosarcinia > Methanosarcinales > Methanosarcinaceae > Methanomethylovorans. The sequence goes on from CAZAMM010000033.1 coordinate 1,116, forward strand.
GCGGACGGTACACTGGGACGCAGGATACAGAAAGGCTGGAAGGAGATACCTCTGAACACCGGAAAGGGAACAGAGATGATACACATGAATATGAATGTGGAGATAGTCGATGGCTTCTCAGGTCATTCTGATCGCCGGCAGCTCATGGAATATATACGCAAGATGAAACCGAGACCTGAGCGTGTATTTACCGAACATGGAGATGAACGTTCATGTATCGACCTCGCAACATCCATCCATAAAAAGAACAAGATGGAAACAAGAGCGCTCACAAACCTCGAAACCATTCGTCTTGTGTGATGGCTACAGAAGTCTGTATAGATATGCTATCAGTTCGGCATGGTCGGCAAGCACCATGTCGGCATCTATTAACTTTTTATTGGGAAGATAAGTAGGTACTGCCACACAGTAGATACCAGCTTGTTTTGCGGACTGTATTCCCAGGGGGGCATTTTCTATCACTATACATTCTTCAGTTTCAAGTCCAAGTCTGTGGATTGCTGTAAGGTATGGCTCAGGATCGGGTTTTCCGCGGGTAACATCTTCTCCTGAAACTATCACCTCGAAGATGCCAGAATAGAACCTGTTCATGAGCGAGTTGACTATAGTCCTGTCTGCTCCCGATGCAACAGCAAGCTTGTACTTCCCTTTAAGCGTCTGCAGGCATGCCGGCATATCTTTGAAGGGTTCTGCTCTGTTATTCTGTAAGAAATACTCTCTCTTCTTTTTGAGAAATACTTCGTAATCCGATGCTTTTGGCTCCATGCCCGCCTTACGAAAAATGAGATCCACTACACCCTTGTGATTGGAGCCTTCTATTTCATATATATCCGTATTTGTTATATTGATTCCCGTTTCTGCGAATGCCTTTACCCATGCATTGGCATGATAAGTCATGGAATCCATAAGTACCCCATCAACATCAAAGATCAGACCTTTCAACATGCCTTTTCATCATTGGGTATCAAATAAATGATTTGTGCATGGAAATATACATGTGTAATATCATGTAGGGATTAAATTTGGGATTACTATGGATCCAAAAGTAAAAGCACTATGTGCTTGCCCTGATTGCAGCTATAAGTCGATAGCTCATGTTTTTTTCAGGATATTATCTGCTAAAAGCGAAACTTATCCGGGAAAGTAAAGATAAGAATGTTGTCCACCACATTTCTCTGTGAAATTGATCATAGATTTTACTTTTTATCCAGTTCCTTCTTTATTTCTGATGCCTCTTTTGTGTATTTTGCATACATGGAACTGTGCACATCTTCATCTATGATTTTTTGCTTCAGATCCGAATCAATCGTTGAAAGAACTTTCTGTATTGCAGCGTACCTGTGTTCTAATTCTCTGATGTCTGTATCCTTAAGCGCATCTTTTTTCTGTTTATTCAGATAGATGGCTCCGCCAAGGATCAGAAGGCCAGCAATGAAGAACGCAGCGGACAAGTACATGGGACCATTTGATGACTTTGCCTTTGCTGTGGACACTGTGATCTCATTGAATGACGGATGTGAGAACAAGAAACTCGTGATATTCCCCTCACGCCTGGAATTCGAAGCTAATGGCATCCCAGTCCCATCAACTATCATTGGATCAAAGCCCTCCTTTGTTTTCACGTTCAGGACAAGGGAGTGGATCGAAGATGGCTGATATCCTGGCAGTGTGAGTGTTTTAGTGAACTGGTCATTGGAACTTTCAGGTACAAGATATACAAGACCGTACAACTGCGGCAACCCGGATGAAGCAGTACTTGTCTCAATGAAATAGAGAATATCTCCTGTCCTGTTATAGCTTATATCCATTGCAGATGTGGTATCGGACATATCCTGTTTTTGAAAACGCATTACTGTTGAATTTGCCGGAACTGAGAGGCCTATCATAGTAATATTTGCATTACCGGGCAGAAGTGTCCACGTTTCCTGAACAAGGATCCCATCAATATAGCTCATATCCAGATCAATGATATACTGCTGGAAATACATATCAGAAAGACCTGTATAATTTCCGTTTATCAGGGCATTTGTGTTATCTGCTGCAACTGAATGTGGCAACAGAAAAAAACAGATGATCATGAAGATTGGCCACTTCAGGCGTATGGGCATCTGATGATCTGGTTTTCTGGGCAATAGATGAAGATTCATTGAATGATCCCTTTTAGTGCATTCATGTATGGCAATTGTTATATGTTTTTGCTTTTAGCAGCGATATTGTATCATAATTTGTTTGCTTTTTGTTTTTTCGGTGAATCGTAGAAATGCCTTCGACAAACACATATTTATATATCAATTTGTAAAGTATAGGTCTAGTAAAGTTGTGTATGAGAATGATGGATGCCGGATGATGGTGGTATTCAGGTTGCCTTTGGTCTGAGATCTGTCTGACATCAGCAAACTCTCACAGCAACAGTCAAGTACCTCCTTAAAGATGGTCTGACTGGAAATTCCGCATGCTGCAGTATATCATGCTGGGAAGCATAACGGAATAAAGAGGGATAAGAGAGAGGCAAGCTGTCCTGCACTCTAGCATGTTGCTTACCTCTAACTTTAAATATAAGTACCTAAATATAAAAGTAATTAAAAATATATGGTGTCAATGTGTAATAACACAATTCCACGATAAGGAATTCGTGTGAAGCTGCATATTACAGCTATGTGGCAATTCACACTTTAATTACACAGTTGATTCGGCGATCCAGCGAGGGGATGAACGTGCAGTCCATAGTACAGGAAGCATTAAAACACACAGAATTGGATAAAGAATATCGGAAAACAGTGGCAGTCGATGATCAGCTTGAAGGCTTCGGAATGCCTCGTATCACTATTGTAGGTTGTGGTGGTGCAGGGAACAATACTGTAAACAGGCTCTATAACATTGGCATAGAAGGTGCCGAGACCATTGCCATCAATACGGACAAACAGCATCTGGACAATATCAGGGCTGACAAGAAAATTCTTGTAGGTAAGACACTAACCCGTGGACTTGGTGCCGGAGGATATCCAGAGGTTGGCGCAAAGGCGGCAGAACTGGCCCGTGGCACCCTTGAGGACATATTCAAGGAAACAGATCTTGTGTTCATCACTGCAGGTATGGGTGGAGGTACCGGTACCGGTGTCGCACCAGTCGTGGCAGATATAGCCAAGCAACAGGGAGCTATTGTAGTAGGTATGGTGTCCAGTCCTTTCAGGGTTGAAAGAGCAAGGACTGTAAAGGCAGAGGAAGGCCTCGAGGATCTGCGTAAAGCTGCAGATACCGTGATAGTACTTGACAATAACAGATTGCTGGAGTATGTGCCAAACCTGCCCATTGAGCAGGCTTTCTCAGTAATGGATCAGCTTATTGCTGAAACTGTAAAAGGCATCACTGAAACGATCACACAGCCATCTCTCATTAACCTGGACTACGCAGACATAAAGGCTATCATGGGTTGTGGAGGTGTTGCTGTCATGCTCGTGGGAGAGAGCAAGAATCAGGACAAGAGCAATGATGTGGTACGCACAGCACTGAACCATCCCTTACTGGATGTGGACTACAGGGGAGCTACCGGCAGCCTTGTACACATTACAGGCGGTCCTGACCTCAGCCTTAAAGAAGCAGAAGAAATTGCCTCATCCCTCACTTATGAACTTTCACCCAATGCCAATGTCATATGGGGTGCGAGGATAAGGCAAGACTATGAAGGTAAAGTGCGTGTTATGGCCATCATGACAGGTGTCCAGTCTGCGCAGGTGCTTGGTCCTAAGAATTCAGCAGGTGCAATGCCCCTGACAGTAAAAGGCTATTCATCTGTACCTAGCAGGACGCGTCAATCAGTTGTTGAGTCTCTTGGACAGAGAAGGCATGGCGGATCAATTATAGATATAATAGGCTGAACTTAGGAAACGCAGGTTACTTAATTTACCTGCTCCTTTTTTTCATAGCAGATATTCTTTTTAACTACCTGCACAATTAGTGTTACATGGATATCCTGGTTGCTACGGGAAAACTTGCAGAAGGAACTGTAAGGAAAGCCGTAGGCTCAAAAGCACATATTATTGTACTGGACATAGATATAGCGGCATTTATAACTCCCCGTCGCCTTATTGCATCTTTGAAAAATGAATCCACTCAAAAGCATTATGGCATTGTCTTTGTTCCTGGCCTTGTATCAGGAGATTTTTCAAAAGCTGAGGAGGATCTTGGACTTAAAATATACCTCGGTCCAAAACATGCTTATGATCTAGGGTATGTTCTGGATTTTGTAGGAGAGATAGAGTTTTCCACAAAGGTTCCTGCCTGTGAACTGCTGGCAGATATCAGAAAGAAACTGGCCATGGAGAAAGTGGAACAGCTCGAAGCCTCCTGTGAACCTTTGATGTGTATAAAGGATCTAAAGCTTGGTGGGGGCAGCCGTATGAAGATACTGGCTGAGATAGTGGACGCCACAGGCATGGAAACCACTGCCCTTGAAAAGAAAATACTGGCTTTTGCTCACCATGGTGCAGATATGATAGACCTGGGTGCATCCCTCAATGCTACGCCAGATGATGTGGAACGTACCATCCGTGTTGCCAGAAAAGTGACTACATTGCCCATCAGTATCGATACACTTGAACCTGCTCTTCTCAGGCGTGCAATAGAAACAGGTGTTGACCTGGTCTTAAGTCTTAACAACAGCAACCTAGATGAGATCGGTCCTCTTGCAGCATCCGCTGAAGTTGCTGTTGTTATCATACCCGACAGTTGCGAAGGGCTGCATAGCCTCATGAAAAATATTGAAAAGGCAAAAGAACTGGGTATTCAGAAGATCATTGCCGATCCTGTGCTGGATCCCATTGGCCATGGTATAGCCAGTTCCATTGTGCGCTACTATGAATTCCACAGATGTTCACCTCAGATACCTGTCTTTTTTGGAGCGGGGAATGTAACTGAACTTCTGGATGTTGATTCTCATGGAGTGAATGCGACTCTTTGTGGCATAGCAGCAGATCTGGGTGCCAGCATACTTTTTACTCCGGAGTACAGTAATAAGACTCAGGGATCGATAAGAGAGTTAAAGGTTGCATCCCAGATGATGGTACTTGCCATTGAAAGGCAGAGTTCCCCGAAGGACCTGGGCATAGACCTTATAGTACTTAAAGAAAAAAGAAGAAGAACAGACTTAGATATGCCTCAGAGGTTCACGGAGGCTAAAGAGCACAGGATGTGGAAGATCGATCCGGCCGGAAGTGTTAGGATAGGTATAATCCCTTATGAGGAAAGAAGGGGAAAAGGTTTGATAGTTGCAGAACATTCCACTTCCACAATAGTGGGTAACAATGCAAAAGCAGTCCAGGACACCCTTGTGGATATGCAGCTTGTATCTACCTTGGAACATGCAGGTTATCTCGGAAGAGAGCTTAAAAAAGCGGAAATTGCCTTAAAGTTTAATCGAAGTTATGCACAGGATGATGATTTCTAGGTGTTATTATGATACTTCAACAAGAAGATAAAGATGCCATAGTAGCCATAGTAGCTGCACGTCATTTCTCCGAGCAGAAATGGAAATGGATCAATCTGAGAACAGATATGCAAAAGGTTTTGAAAGCTTTTGAGGAAATTAAAGAGCAATATGATAACTATCCATATATGAGCAAGGATTGGTATGTAGAGAATTCCGCTACCAAAAGTACACATATGTGCGATACATGGGAAGAGTTCGTTCTTCTGGTGGAGTTCCTGAGGGATTATGGCCATTATTTCGATTTCATGGTCAGATTTGAAGGTGGTAGAAAGATGTTCTGTATTGCCAGCAATGCTGGGAAACTTACACATGAACAGGAGAATGCTATCACTGTGGCAAGGAGGCTCAGATGCAATGTTATCGTATTCTCTGTAGAAGTACCGGGTTCCATTGAGTTCGATATGATCCAGATGGGAGGAGGAACATAACTTAAAGTGAATCAGCATACTATTAATGCCTTAGTATCGTAACCAACTTTTTATATAGTATTGAAGAATATTAGCCCCAGCCAGTCTCATTTATACATGAGCTGTGAATACAGCTTACTAATATGATACTCATACGTGATGTATAATACGTAAATCAGAATTAAAGACAATAGAGGAGTTACATAATGGATGTTTTATATTACCTGGCACCTCTTGCCGGTCTTGTCAGTCTGATATTCGCTGGCTTCTTTGCAAGCAGTGTTCTTAAAGAAGGCACTGGATCAAAGGAGATGCAGAAAATATCAGCTGCCATACAGGAAGGTGCAATGGCTTATTTGAATCGTCAGTACAAAACAATAGCTATTGTGGCAATCATTCTGGCAGTCCTTATATATGTATTGCTGCCGGAAGGAGATAAGATCGCTATCGGTTTCCTTGTGGGTGCCATCAGTTCTGCTATTGCAGGGTACATAGGAATGAATGTGTCTGTAAGGGCAAATGTAAGAACAGCGCATGCTGCTTCCAGTGGTTTGCAAAAAGCAATGCATGTGGCGTTCCGTGGTGGAGCGGTCACAGGTCTTGCTGTGGTAGGGCTCGCCTTGCTTGGTACCAGCGGGTTCTACATACTTTACGGTGATGTAGACCTTGTTGTAGGTTTCGGTTTCGGTGCCAGTCTTATCAGTCTGTTCGCCAGGGTTGGCGGTGGTATATTCACAAAGGCTGCAGATGTGGGCGCAGACCTTGTGGGTAAGATCGAAGCAGGCATTCCTGAAGACGATCCGCGTAATGCTGCTGTTATCGCTGACAATGTAGGGGACAATGTAGGTGACTGTGCCGGTATGGGTGCAGATCTGTTCGAAACATATGTTGTCACTGTGCTGGCTTCAATGCTGCTCGGTTCACTTATAATTGACAAATATCCCAATGCTATTCTGTATCCCCTGTTGCTGGGCTCATCCGCAATCATCGCTTCTATCATATCGGTCTTCTTCGTAAAGATCGGTTCAGATGGTAAGATAATGAAAGCTCTGTACAAGGGCGTTGCAGGTTCTGCCATCATCAGTCTTGTATTCTTCTATTTCATCACTGATTCACTGATGAATGATATGAGGATCTATCTTGCTGCTGTGGTAGGTATAGTGATCATGGTCCTCATGGTGGTTATCACCGAATATTACACTTCTACAAAATTCCGTCCCGTGAAGACAATTGCTGAGGCTTCCAAGACTGGTGCAGGAACTAATGTTATCTCTGGTCTTGCCATTGGTTTTGAGAGTACTGCTTTGCCTGTGATAACAATCGTCCTCGGTATACTTGCTTCTTACTTTGTCGTGGGAGGCATGGCAGATCCCGAAGTCGGGTTATATGGTATAGCCATTGCAGCTGCAGCAATGCTCTCCACTACTGGTATGATAGTTGCACTTGACTCCTATGGTCCCATCACCGATAATGCAGGCGGTATCGCTGAAATGGCAGGTATGCCTTCAAGCGTGCGTAAGGTCACTGATGCCCTGGATGCAGTAGGTAACACCACAAAGGCTGTTACAAAAGGTTATGCTATCGGTTCTGCGGCTTTGGGTGCTCTTGCCTTGTTCGCAGATTATAAACACAAGGTTTCACCTGTTGGTGCTTCCCTCAACCTGAGCCTGGATGAGCCAGTAGTGCTCGTAGGTCTTTTTATCGGTGGATTGTTGCCTTTCCTGTTTGCAGCTGTTACTATGCAGGCTGTGGGTAAGGCGGCTATCAAGATAGTCGATGAAGTACGCCGTCAGTTCAGGGAGATCCCTGGTATCATGGAAGGGACAGCAAAACCAGAATACGGGAAATGTGTGGACATTGTGACCGCTGCAGCCATTCGTGAAATGGTCATCCCCGGTTTCCTTGCAATAGTCGTCCCTCTTGCAGTAGGCCTTTTGCTGGGTCCATCAGCTCTTGGTGGACTGCTTATAGGTCTTATCGTTGCAGGTTTGCTGCTCGCACTTACAATGGATAACGGTGGAGGAGCCTGGGACAATGCCAAGAAGTACATAGAGGACGGAAATTATGGTGGAAAAGGTTCAGATGCACACATGGCTGCAGTAGTAGGTGACACTGTAGGTGACCCCTTCAAAGACACCTCAGGTCCTGCCCTTAATGCTCTGATCAAGGTGGTAAACATGATAGCCATCCTGTTCTCAACTCTTTTCATTGGCAAAGGACTGCTGTAATGGATCAAAAAAATGAGGCCATCGGGCCTCACTCTTTTTTTAATTTTCGGGTAAACTTTTGGAACACTTTTTATATTAATATGTATTAGGTAGGTACAGGAGCAGCAGCATGCGTGAAGATCTGGGCACTTTACTGAACAAGGGATATAGAACATGGAACAGGAACATGATAATAGCGGTTCCTTTCATTCTTGACCTGATGGCAACGATCATCTTTTCCCTTTTCGCTGTGACCCTTTTCCTAATGATCTTTGTAATGCCTGAAATAGCATCTTCCACTATAGCCGGTGATGTCCCTCCTGAAGTATACCTGGATATACTTGGTTCACTCTTAAAAGAAAATATCCTGATGTTCGTAGCAGGTACGTTGTTCCTCTTGGTATTGTTCTTATTTATAGGGTCATTTTTTGAAGCAGGAGCTATCGGTATGTGCCGTCTTGCACTGCTTAGCGGTGATACATCTGTGGGGCAAATGTGGGCATCTGCCCGTCATCATGTTCTTAACCTAATGCTTGCTAAAATACTGGTAGCACTTATTATTATGGCAGGGGTGGTCTTTTTGGTACCCGGCATGCTAAGTGTTGGAGATCTTGGATCATTCGGCTCGGATCCAGATGCCACAGGAAGCATACTGCTGTCATTTGGTATATTGGTCTGGTTCATCTATGCTCTTGTTGCCGGAATATTACTGTTCTTCGTAGAATATGCTTTGGTAGTAGATGACCTGGACCCCATCTCAGCACTGGAAAAGAGTTTAGAGTTCTTCAGGGATAACAAGACAGGCGTGATCTCGATCATCGGAATTATAGTTGCTATTTCCCTGGGACTTGAAATATTCGGAAGTGCTATCAGTTCGGTGGAAGCACTTTCAGGTGTATGGAGCCTGGTGTATCTTTTTCTTTCTGTGATTGTAATAAGACCGCTCACAACTACCTGGATGACACGGATGTATATGGACCGTACAGGAAAGGAACTGTATTCCTTTGATATATATACATTTGAATAAAGATAATTACTGCTTTCCAAGTAACTTGCATGCCTGGCAGAGTTCACCGCTGCATGCCTGTCCGCATGAACGGCAATTTGCAAGTTTTGCAATGGGCATTTCTCTGGAAAGAACATCTGCTATCTTATCAAAACCGCTAAGTAGAGCATACTTTGTTCCAGGGTGCTTATCCTCAAAATCATCCAGCATTTCTCTCACTTCACCTCTCATGGCCTCATGTGCATAAGGACAGGCACCGGTACTAAGCGGCAGATCATTAAGATAAGCATACATGGCTACCTCTTTTTCAGGAATGTAACGTAAGGGTTTTATCCTGAGCACCAGCCCTTCCAGTTCACAGGGAGGAACAAGACGTACCATACGTGCTACATCGCCTTTGAGATGGTTCAGCATTATTGTTTGCGCTTCATCGTCAAGATTGTGGCCTATTGCAAGTTTAGTTGCACCTATTTCCAGCGCCTTGCGGTTAAGAATGGATTTACGCAGAACACCACAGTAGCTGCATGTTCCTTTTTCACGATCCCAGGAAGCTATTTCGTCCATCGTTCTTTCATATTCTTCCCTGAAAGAGAGTATAATATGTTCTACACCAAGTCGGCTGGTAAGCCCTTTGGCTTGTTCCAGGGTATTGTGCCGATATCCTGCTATACCTTCATCCACTGAAAGAGCAACTAGCCGGATGTCCGGGCGTGTTCCCAGGATCTTATGGAGCATATGCAGCATTACGCTGCTGTCCTTGCCTCCGCTAACAGCCACTGCTATGGTCTCGTTCTTTCGCACAGAATAATGCTTACGGATTGTGAGCTTGATCTTCCGTTCCACGTCTTCCATGAAATGTTTCTTGCACAAATGCATACCCGAATATCTCTGGTATATAATAGAATTGTGCTTGCATTTATCACACTTGATACTCATAGGTCAATTCCTGCAACAAAAAAGGTATCTTACTATTTATTATTGTGGTGAACAAATGTTCCGGCTTATCTGGCAGATGCCTGCATATACGTAACTAGAAAAATATATAAATATTAAAAATCATTGTGTGGTATACTTTTCAATGTTCTAAAAACGAAAAGGATGAAAAATATCCATGATGACTGAAAATTTATCGATACTCCTTTTATTGCTATCTGTGCTTGCAGGTTGTCTGATGGGTGTAGTATCAGGACTTATACCCGGACTGCATAGCAATAATTTTGCTATGTTACTGGTATCTGTATCTCCTATGCTTATTGAGAGCGGCATACCAGCCATATATATCATCTTCATGATCCTGGCAAACTGTATCACTCACACATTTCACGGTGTTATACACTAATGGGTAATACATACCCCTATTCAGGGTGAAGAAAATGAAAATGTTAGAATTAAAGAAGGACCCTTTAATTATTGAATGGTTTGATACACTAAACCCTAAACCGAACACTGAAAGAAATTATCTATTAGCGATGCAGTCTTTTACAGAATGGGTAGGTAAGAAGCCAGAAGAATTATTAACAGAAGCAGAGCAGGAAATAAGATCGGGTAAGTTAATGAGGGAACGTAATATTAAAAAGTACCTCATTAGTTTTAGAAAGTACCTGCAAGATGCAGATTACGCACCAACAAGCGTTAAAAATTATCTTACGGGTGTAAAGTCTTTTTATAAACTTTTTGATATTGAGATACCCACACTTCCAAGGACAGGAAATAAGGCAAAACCCTTAGAAATACATAGCAAGATACCAACTAAAGAGGATATACAACATGTCCTTACAATATGTGACCCAGTAGAAAAGGCAATTGTTTTATGTGGGGTTTCCAGTGGATTAAGCGCAAATGAGCTAATCAACCTTAAGGTGGGTACGTTTAAAAAAGGTTATGATCCTGAAACCGAAATAACAACACTCCAGTTAAGACGTGAAAAGGTAGGCTATGATTTTGTAACTTTCCTTAGCCCAGAGGCATCAAGGGCAGTATGGGCTTATTTGGACTACAGGGAAAGAAAGGCCAAAACCACAATAACCGAAATAAGAAAACGGTTTGATAAACAACGGGTTTATTCTGATGATAATTACCTTTTCATAGGCCGACAAATTCCTTTTGAGTATTTGGATACAAAAGATGAAGAAATGAGAAAGTTTGAGCATTATAGTTTTATGAAGCTTTATAGAGCAATAGCAGAAAAGGCGGGAATATGTGCACCTCTGGGAAACTGGAATATGATAAGATCGCACAATATGAGGAAGTACTTTAACAGTGCTCTTCTTAATGCTGGTTGTGACTCATTCCATGTAGAGTATTTCATGGGGCATACACTCGATGATACCAGAAGCGCATACTTTAGAGCATCACCTGATAAGCTAAAAGAGATTTATGCTAAATTTGTGCCTTATCTTACTATTCAAAAGGAATTAGATGTATCAGCAAGTGCAGAATACAGGGAAATAACAAAAGAAAACGAGGTATTAAGGGCAGAAACCGCAAGGCACATAGTAGAAAGGACCGAGATAACAAACTTTAAGCAGCAGATGGAAGAGGCAGAGAAGAAGATAAAGGCACTAACTGAGATGATGGAATTATTTGTTAAAGTTTGATAAAAACGTAATGTGTAATAATATATACACAAAAAACCTCTACTTTCTTTTTTAATTTAACTACCTATGGAGTAGATTTATTACAGGTTAACTATATTTACAAATTGTAACTATGTCTCAATAGTTAAATTGTAAGAGGTGATAAGTTGAAATCGTTTTATAGAAGAATAATGACAAATAGCCTTGGATACGGAAAAATTTCTATACCTAAATTCCTGATGGATGATTTAGGATGGGTACCTGGAGAATCTTTAGCAATTGAGAGAATAGAAAATTCGATTGTAATGACCCCTGTAGTTTTAACCAGATCAAAAGGCACAACCCATTTTAAAGGTGGTTGCAATGAATAATGCAGAATTAACTGCGAAGGCCAAGGAACTTTATAAAAACTATGGGCCGCAGGTAGATTATTTTTTTAATAACGGTAGTCCCATAGAAAAAAAACTAGCTCAGAAAGTTATAGAGCTTGCAGCGTGAGATAACTCCTGATGCATAGAATGTAGAACCTGGTTAATAGCGAGGTTCCTTTAAAAAACACTTTATTCCTGTGACTTTCAAAGCGTAAAGAGTCGATAGAAATGAAATACGAATGTAATAGCGTAAGCTGTGGAGAGCTGTTAAAGCAAAGTACACATGAAAAACAAATTTGTTCCCTATTTAAGTCGTATGTTACATACTCACGTCCAGGAATTCCGGCAATATGCCCTTATTGCTGTAATGAAATATTTTGTGCTGTATGCCCTGTAAACGATTGGGAAGTTTGCATATTCTCTAACCCTTCCCAGGGGGTGAGGATATGACTATAGGTTTTATAGTCGCTGCTTTTGAAGCTGTGGGCGTTGGAGCCTGTATCATTGCTATGAGCCCCTTTATAGTTGTGGGCTCTGCTTTGTATTGCTATTCTGGATATAAGGGGGCTTAAGATTGGATTCTCTCTTATCAGTCAGGCCCCGTAAATATTGCCCTGTTTGTGGCTCCCTTCAAGTTACAAAACTGATTAGAAAACAAGGATACAACTGTGATAAGTGCAAATGGGAAGGAGAGGGAGTACTAACCCTGCCTACTATCCACCTGATGAAAAACGGCAGGTCTAAGCATGTTACTAAGATGTACCTTTCCTTAGAAGGAGGGATGCAAAATGGCTCTTAAGGTGACACGAGAAGAGTATGATAGATGGCAGGCCCATTTATCACAATCCGAAATAAAAAGCATTAATAATACTCACCCCCGCAAAGTCACCAATAAAAGAGAAGAAGAGATCCTCAGGGAGTATTCCAGGAATAACGGGGTGATGTTAGCAACTACAAAGAGCGCAAAATGTTCTAAAAAAACGTTACAGACTATTCTAAAATCAAGGGAGCTTTATTGATGTCAGCATTTCATAGGATAGGCTACACTGTAAAAACTAAACCTGAGTTTTATCGCAAACACGAAGAAGTGCATAGAAGGAAGCTAAGAGGCGTATGTTGTCTTAACCTTGAAGATATCCGGAGGGCTAAATTATGATTGCAGGAATGATACACCGAGATTATCCCAGATGTGCTAATCTGGTGGAGTCACACAAAAACAGAACACAACCCCATACAACTTATACATGTGGTCGCTGTGGGGCTGATTTGTGGATCGCTGATATGTTCAACCATCCCCGGCTTATAGTTGCTTACGCCCCACAGAAGCAAAGTAAACCCAGATATACAACTCTTGGAGGGATAATGTGAGCGGAGAGTTAAAAGAGGCTTTCCTTTACCCTCGCAATAAAAGACTTAAGGGGGCTTATATTGGTTTGTTGTCCATGGTATGCAAAGAAAAGAGGATTATCTTCAGTGCTAACCAGTGCATACAAGCTATATGTGACCATTTCGGCTGGATAGTAGAAGAGGACCATATGGGAGGGCTTAAGATAGCTGGACCTGCAAAGAAGGCCAAAGAACTTTTAAGGACCTTGGCGGGAAGTAACTTTGTAGTCAACGAAGGGCTACTTTTTACGGTATGTGCTTATGATGCCCAGTCATGTACTAGCGTTGTATCTTTTCATGAACTTTTTATACTTTCAAGACATGATAAATATATGTCTGAATTTATAGAACCTGCCTTAACTGTTACTTTTAAACCCTGGGCAGATAGTGTCACAATTCAGACAAAGATGACTCTAGAAATTGATGATGAGGTTACGCGGGTGCTTTCTGCTACACCACTTATAAATAGTGATGTTATAGAAAGTTCTTTTAGTTGTAACGGGACTAGCTTAAGCCACAGCCGAAGTCCAACTTTACTTAATGGGTATTAGTCAACTCCAACCTCTGAGAGGAGTAAAGTTGCAAACTGGTAAGCTAGATTCCTGCGGGGTCTAAAACAAGTAATTTGGTTAAAAAATGTTGTAGTAATTTATTACAACACTTCTAACCCCCCTGACCCCCCGAAATCTTGTAACAGGCACACACTAAGGGTGTTGTAATAGATTATACTATGTTACTTGTAACATTGTAATAATAAATTACAACACACAATCTTTGAGAAAACCCCCTGATTTCAGAAAAAAAGTAAAAAACGAGGTAATATTATGAATCGTTCAGGAATAGTATCAATAAGAATTAATCCATTTCTTAAAGAAATGTTTGACAGATCGTCAAAGGACCATAATCTAAATATGGCCGATGTTCTCGAACAATCTCTGCATTCTATACTAGATGAGATATATCCTTGTGATATCTTAGAGCTTAAAATCCAGTCTGTTAAGGAAGAGTTAGAAACCTTAGAATCTATCAAGGAACAAAAGAAGGAATTACAGGAAAAGAAACATAAAGAGCAGCCTAAAAACGTACCTGCAATAGATGAAGAAGCATTTAAGGAGAAAAAGGAAGAGCTCTTTAAAACAGGTCCGGGTACATTAATTCACATGCTGAATAAAGGCAACTCTCCGGCATGGGAGCGGATTTACCATAAGTACGGCTTTCTATCTGCTAAAGAAATGGAGGCTTTTGTTATTCAGGAGGCTGTTACAAGGGGGCTGATTTAATGCAGGATTTCACTTTTTACTGTAGGAATTGCTGTATTAAGTGTACTCTATTTGTTAAGGCTGATGAACCCCCCCGGACTTGTCTTTTTTATCCGGGAAAAATGGCATCATTCCAGGAAGTGGAGTAAATGCTTTTTTACTGTGGTCCCTGTATTCATAGTAAACCGGGTTGCTTAGTATGCAGCCTTGGATATTTACGGACTCATGAAAACGAAGGAATGTTAAGGCCCTATGTATGTAGAGCAAAAAACGAGAACATATTAGACTATAGGAGGGCCGAAGCATGAGGATTGAGACTATAGCTGTATCTGTTTCAGGAAGTTGAAAAATGAAAGGCTTGTATTGTTCTACATGTGGAGTTTTTATCTCTCCTGCATCTAAACCTAACAAAGAATATGTTATGCTTGGGCACAGTTGCTATTGCCGGAGCTGTTACTTAAAGGAGATTGGATTAAATCAGGAGGGTTAAAAAAGCACTTGAAGGCTGTCTTTATTCAGCCTCTACAACTTTTTTACTTTTTACAGGGTGGGAATAAGGCGTTACTGGGGGATATATATAACTCAAAAAGTACCGGAAAACTCTAGAGAGCTGGATGATCTCTGCAGGAGTGTTATTGCATGTGGTATGTTTACGCCAGGGACACGACAATTTGACACCTACGCAGCATTACCAAGGATCTCTATTTACTGAGGATGAGCAGAGAGATCCGCAGGAGGTTAGCAGGGTGGTATCCTGTTGTGTAATCTCCGATCAGTGAACTATTTAGGAAATATTTCCTACGACGCCAGAGAATACTTAGCTTATAAGGATCTCTACAACATTAGGTGGGTAGATTCGTTAAGGATTAAAAATAAAGCGTGTTCTGATTTACTGAATCGATTTGGGCAGCCTTCGCAACTATGTCATATGATGTGGATTCCCAATTTCAGCGGATATTTAGTATACACTGAATTGTTATTTTATGAGGGATTGGTGATGCACTGATGATGCAATTACCCACACGATGTTGAAGAGAAACAGGTTTTTTAAAAAGTTTAACTTCCGATATTAAGTCTAATAAAAAAGATATTAATTATCACAAAACTTTTTCGATATTTATTTATACTTAATACCCAACATCCTTAATAAGTAATAGATGAAAATATTGGATTTCTGATCATTCATTCTTGAAGATATCATATTTTCATGCATGGTAATTGGGACTAAGCATAGGGGATAAGATAACCTGAAATCTTCTGTTATTGGAGTCGGTGGTACAAATGCAAATCAAGTTAATTCGATCAGTTATTTTAGGGATAGTATTACTTCTCTTGATGATGACCGCAGGGATATGCTCAGCTGATGAGGTTAATGTGGAGTTGGTGGGTAAATATGAGGTGTTTAGTTCCTCTTATTATCTAGATTCTGTTGCTATCTTGGACAACAATGCTTATGTTATTATCAACGCTCCAGACGTTACTCTTACCGACACTACTCCCATCTTTAGCGACCTAGAGAGAATTGATGTCAGTGATTCTGGCAAACCAACTATTGAAGAATACATTTCTCTCATTGGATTCGCGGCAAGTGATGTTGCTCTGTCAGACACACATACCTATGTAGCAGATTCAAATGGCCTTCATATTGCACCTCTCACAGGTTTTTCCTTTGACAGTGAAGTTACTAACTATTATACCGATAATTCTGCATCTGTATCCGGTGTTGCTGTATCAGGCAATTATGCCTACTTAAATGTTGGTGGCAGTAGTCTTGTCATTTTAGATACAACCAATCCTTCCTCACCAAAATATATGGGTCGATATGATACTGGAGGTTATGGAAATGATGATGCTGCAAACGGTATTGCTGTTGAACGTCCTTATGCATACTTAGCAACTCCCGGCATCGGCCTCGTTGTTGTGGATGTATCTTCTCCTTCCTCACCAAAACTTGCGGGGAGTTGCGATATTGCAGGTGATGCACGTGATGTTGCTGTCTCAGACAAATATGCTTATGTGATCTCTAACCACTATGTAAATGAAGATTGGGCTATTGATCTTGACATAATAGATATCACAAATCCATCGTCTCCAAAAAAGTTTAGTTATTCTCCTATAGGTGATGGCTATGGTTATGCATATGATATTGCTGTTGCAGGCAATTATGCTTACATAGCTGATAGTTACAATGGTCTGGAGATCGTGGATATCTCTAATCCTGCTGCACCAACTATTGCAGGAAGTTATCATACTGTTTCTGGTGCAAAAGACGTTGCTGTTTCAGGTAATAATGTGTACTTAGCTGCTGGTAACAGTGGTCTTTTAATATTGAAAACTGAAATTCAGGAACAGATAGAGGCTGTTCAAGGAGCAGTTTTTGAGATTATTAAACCGGGTGCTATATTTGAAGGACCTTTCGATGACTATGATTATGGTACATACCCCATGAGAATGGAAGTGACGGATGTAAATGGAAATGAATTCAGTGGAATACTTCATTGGACGACACTTAGAGATAGTAAAACCAAGTTTAGGGGTACAATTGATTCTGAACAAAATAAAGTTTGGTTCACAGAGTACGAACTAATACAGGGATCAAATATAGTACTTAATGGTAATTATTATGCAGAACTAACAGGTAGCACTCTTAGTGGGTATTGGAATTTACCAAGCGGTAGGACAAGGGGTACTTTTTCTATATCATTACAAGATGATGCTCAGGACCAGCCTTTGACAGAAGGATCTTTAGTTCAGGTACCAGGTAGTCCGGAAGTCTACCTTATCGAAAATGGATTGAAACGTCATTTCACTTCTCCTGAAGCCCTTGAATGGAATGGGTACAGTTTCAGTAATGTAATTCAGATTTCAAGCGAGACATTAGCTTCTATTCGAGATGGTGCTGATATAAGCATCACCCAGGCGATAATCGATAAATATCATACACTTGGTGGTTCTCAGATATTTGGACAAGCTGTTAGTAAGGGTGAGTTGGATGGAGCACCGGACAGTGCAGGAAATTATTGTTCATACGTGAATTTCCAAAATGGAGCCATAGAGTGCTTCAAGAAAGGTACTCTTGCAGGCAAAGCATATGCTATTTTCAATCCTTTTTTTACAAAATGGAAAGAACTTGGGTATGGATCAGGTATTCTTGGTTACCCAATAGAGGATATGTCTGGGCAACTGACCTCCAAATATGGAACAACATTCAGATATCAGAATTTTTCAAATGGAGATCAACGGGGTGCTCTTGAATATAACATCAATTCAGGGAAGGTAGTTGAGATACATGGTGCAATCTTTGCAAAATGGGCAGAAACAGGTTTTGCTTCAGGCGTTTTAGGACTTGTGACTGAAGATGAGAACACTGCAGCAGAATCACCTTTTAAAACTGTTGGAAAATACAGTAAATTTGAAAATGGAACCATTCATTGGATCAGTAACAAAGTAGGTGAAAATGAAGGGAATGGTTACAGAGGACAATCGTTTGTTACTTCCGGGGATCTGGATGCATTTTATACTTCCATGGGTGGTACAGGTGGAGATTTTGGTTTTCCGATAATGGATCAAAGAACTGTGGGTGGACATGGGTACTGTGAGTTTGAAGGTGGGAAGATTGAGTGGGATGATTTTACACGAGCTTACAAAATAGTTAGTGATGAATCTCCACTAATTGTAAGTACAAGTTTTTTGCCGAATCCTAATGGCTACCATTTTGAAAATTATGGAGTACCTACATTATCATGGGAACTCTTCCGTAATACATTTGGAGAGAATTTGGTCGACAATAGTGATATAGCAAAAAAATTCTACGACCAAGAATATTCCAAGATTGGAAATGGTGGTTGTTGTTTTGGTATGTCTGCGAGTAGTTTAGTACTATATAAGAACAATATTGAAAGTTGGGGTTTTAATGTTACTGATGATGCCTATTTGGAAATATTCCCATTGTTTATTGCTCGTATATCTAATTGGATTGAATATTATCAAGGCAGACAGTTGTGTCCTGCAGTTACAAAAGAAAGTGATGGAATTAGTGGGCCAAATGTTGTTTTCAATTTTATTAAAAGTAGGATGTCTGGTGGTAACTGGATCAATAACCCGATGTTTATAGGATATTATTGGTGGACTGAAGAGTATACCGATTCAAATGTGAACGGTTTTTATGATGAAGGAGAGCCCTTCATAGATAAAGGAGATGTACGTATAGGAAATGGTAAGATTGACATAGATCTCAGAAATGGAAAGATTGATTACGCTGGACATGCGGTAGTCCCTTACAAAATTGAAGAATCCCAAGATCATAGTTCTGCTAAAGTATTTGTATATGATAGTGTTCATCCAGGTAATCATAATCTCTATTTTGAGTTTAATATAAGTAAAAATGAAGTATCTCCTTTGAAGGATGAAACTACAAATGAATTAATCGGTGGATTTCATGATAACTATCTGAGAATTAATGCACATCCAATTTGTGCAAGGAGTTTATCTACAGTTGAGCAAAAACCGGACCGAATCCCGCCGCTAGATGATGTCGCGAATTCTGCCCATTTACTATACACTGATGCATCTGGAAATCATCTTGGATATTTGAATGGAGAGTTCAAAAGCGAAATTTTAGGTGCATATCGGGTTTTGCCACTACTTGAACAAAATGACCTTAATGGTTCATCTGAACTCTATTTTGTACCTGAACTCGATCTCAAAAGAGAAATATGTGGGCTTAACGATGACATTACCACAATAACTTCATTTAAGGCCAATACTCTAGTGATTGCAGAGGTACAAGTTTCTTCAGGTTCTGTAGATGAACTATACATTCCTAAAGATGGTTCGAGTGCAAAATTTGTATCAGGAAAAGAGACCTCTTTCCTTAGTCTAATGTTAGAAAGAGAAAAAACAGGTGTTGCACAAATTGTATATACCAATATTTCACAGATTGAGGCGAGTGGTGCAGTTAATTTATCAAATAATGATGGAATTATCATCATACAGAATCACGGTTTGTCCAGAAACTGTAGTTTGCATCTCGAACAAGCAGTAGTCAATCCAAATTCAGGTGATAGTAGTAAAAATATTGTCATTGAAGAAAATTCCACTATACTCATTAAATCTGTAAATTGGAGTGATATATCCAATTCAAACATCACAATCGAACATGATGCTGGTAGTGATGGTATCGTTGATTATACCGAAGCAGTTCAACTGACAGATTCCACACTTTCAGATTCAAAAAGTGGTGGCAGCGGTGGTGGAGGCAGCTCCAGCAGTAAGAGTAGTAGCAGCGGTGGTGGAGGCGGCGGTGCAGGTTCTGCCGAAGATTACGCAAATGTGGAAGTAAAAGATGTTGACACTCAATACCTCAGAATGAATACCAATGCAACTTATGAGTTCATGAGAGAAGGTAATCCTATCCAGTCAGTTAGCTTCTATTCCCTCAAGAACTCCGGTGAGATCACCTCCACAATAGAAGTATTGAACAACAGGTCAAAGCTTGTTAACAGCACTCCTGAAGGCTCAATCTATAAATATGTCAATATATGGGTCGGTAAATCAGGGTTTGCAACTCCAGCTAACATCAAGAATGCTAAGGTAAAGTTCAAGGTCAATAGTTCTTGGCTCCAGGATATGAAACTAAATCCTGCAGACGTAACGCTGCAGAGACACAATGGAACTGCATGGGAAGTATTGCCAACTACCCTGATAAACAGCACCAGTGGTTATGTGATTTTCGAGTCTCAGACTTCAGGTTTCTCGCCCTTTGTGATCACTGCTGAAAAGGTGCTTGCCTCTTCTACAAGTGACAATATTGAAACAAACCTTACCCAGGCAGAAGATGTTGGTATGAATGGAACACAGCCAGAAAAGACTCCAGGATTTGGATTCAGTATGGCTATTCTCATAGTTGGAGTATTTGCGGGGGGATATGTGTATTTGAAGAGAAGACAAAGCTGATTTGCTTATCCCCTGTACAGAAAGTGCAGGGGACATTTCAGTAAATTAGAACACTGCTGAATTAAAGTATAAAATGGGAACTAAATTCGACTAAAAAGCATCATACACTCGAATTTATTACTTGATAAGTATCCTCAACTCTAAATTATGGAAATATACAGAGTTGTTATTTTTTAAATAGATTAATTCTAACGTGGGTGAAAACAATGCTAAATGCACAATTTAAATTTAGATCAAATTGGTGGATATATGCAGCGATTACAGTCATACTCCTAAATATGACATGTGTGTATGCACAGGGTAGCATGGAAATAAGAAGTCCGGTTTTCAGTGGCAACCAACTAAGTGAAATTACTGTGGATTTCGACTATACCGAATTCGCAGGATTCTATTATGATGTCGACGACGACATTGGTTCCGAGACCATGAGGATCGCCTTGGTTGATGATCCAAGGACCATCCGGGAAGATGGACTCGTATATACATCTACTATCCAGGAAGTAGGCTACGCATACGCTGACTGGGCAGGCGGGTACCCCAAGATGGGGTTCCTTGGGGAAGAGTATGTGCCTGTCAACTACAAGCCAGATGTGCTTTCCAAGCTCCTGCTTGACAGCGACGACAAATACACTCTGAGAGTTGGTCAGACCCTTGACCTCGGAGAGGGCTATGCACTCACACCAAAGCAGATAGATTTAGGGGGAAACAGAATCTGGCTGGAGCTGACCAAGGATGGTATTTACCTTGATGACCAAATGTTGACAGTAGGTTCCTCAGATGCTGATATGAGCACTTGGAGCTATGAGGAAGACAATGTGGGCAGAGAGAATGATGCAGTTATCATGCGAGTTCACGTCAATGAAGTATTCCAAGGTCAGGTAGATATCCTTGCGGTTATCGAAGGTCTGTGGCTTATATCCAACGAACCTATGGATATCGATAGTGATGATACCTTTGATACACTTGAGGTCACAACTATCGGCGATAACTACCTTGAACTTAAGAACAGGGAAGACATCATACTTTGGAAAAATGAAGACTTTCTACTTGCAGGAGATCTTAAGATCGCGATAGCTGATTCCGACGATGTAAGGTTCTACTTTTATAAGGAGATTACTGAACCAGGAACCTATGCAGTAAGGGGATCAGTTGCAACAGGCAGTGCCACCTGGGACGAAAGTACATTCGCAGGCTTTTATTACAATCTAGATGAAAACATAGCATCTGAAAAAATGGATGTTACAGTTACCGGTGTAAGGACAATCGCAGAAAATAACCTGGTTTACACTACCACTATCAAGCCGGTAGGATATGTGTATGGTGATTGGGCTGGAACTTATTCAAAGATGGGCTTCCTTGGAGAAGAGTATATACCTGTCAACGACAGGCCAAATGTGCTCTCCAAGCTCCTGCTTGACAGCGATGACAAGTACACCCTCAGATTAGGTCAGTCCCTTGAACTCGGAGAGGGCTATTCACTCACACCAAAGCAGATAGATGGCAATAGTAACAAGGTTTGGCTGGAGCTGAGCAAGGATGGCGTTTACCTTGATGATCAAGTAGTGACGGTAGATCCCTTGAATGTGGATTTAAGCACTTGGAACTATGAGGAAGACAATGTAGGTGGTGAGAATGATGTTGTCATCATGAGGGTACATGTTGATAGTGTCTTTCAAGACCTAGACAGCATTGTAGTTTTTGAGGGATTATGGCTGATATCCAATGATCCAATAAAGATAACCGCTGATCAGGTATTTGGCAATCTGAAATTAACGAACATTGAAGTGAATAGCCTTACATTCAAAAATAATGCTGATCTCATACTTACAAAGGGGGATACACTCTTTCTGGCAGACGGCTGGAAGTTCAGAATTGCAGATTCTGACTATTTAAGGTATTATTTGTTCAAAGAAACAACTGTGGGTAATTCTGTTGCTGATGAAGTCGGCGTATGCAACAATGCAGGTACCTGGGCACTCTGGAACAGTAATACAAACTCTGCTGACATCGTGGGATTCGGCTGGGCAGGCACAGAGCCAGTTG
>CAZAMM010000034.1:0-23747 GCA_964486435.1 uncultured Methanosarcinales archaeon
AAATGTTGTCTAATTAGAATAGGGAGTATTTGGACCTAATTAGATGGTCTCATATTACTAAGCTAAACATTCGGGCAATTATTTATACTCCTGTATGCCTATGTTATAATTTAAAATTGTAAAAGTGTTTTTGCAGATATGGGATATACGGATGACAATTAATACCTGTAAAAAAGGAGGAACGGTATCGTGAAGAAATTGATCAATGGAAAATTATACAACACAAAAAAAACAATACCAATAGCAAGTTGGGATAATGGAATAGAAATATCTGATCCCCGGTTCTCTGAAGAAACACTGTGCAAAACCAAAACTGAAGAATATATAATATACAGTAAAGATGCCAATGGCGTTGATATCAAAGCGATCACTCTCAAGGATGCTTTTGAATGGTTGCAAGAACATGATCTTTTAGGGAAAGTTGATATAGAGTTAATTCAGGATATCGAAGAAGTTAAAAACACTTAAAAAATACTTTAAGCGCATGAGTGATATGCCTATTTGGAGTAAATATTAAGTATCATTACATGCAGGCCGGATACTTCACAATCAAGTGTTTAGTATCCTGCCTTCGATGCCATTGTTGATATCGTGGTTTTATCATACCCATGTAAAAGTCACAACCTATTGTTGAATTCATATGTGATTGTAAAATCATATTATAGATGGTTAATTACAATACAATCAAATATTCTGGTTATCAATGAAAATTGAATAAGGTTCCTGTTAAATATCATACAGCCCTTATTGGCAATTGTAACCCAGTCTATAATACTGGGGTCTGAAATCCATAGAAGGGAATTTCCCTCAATTCCTGGGATGTCAGTATTCTTCTCTCCATAACTGACATCCATCAAACTTACTTCTTTCTGATAAATGATGAGTGAGATCATATAAAGAGGCTTATCAAAACAAAGATAGAGAAAGAGAGGAGTCCATGAGGTCATTCTCTATTTGAAAAAGGATATAGGGTTAAATATATAAAACATAAGCTACAACGTAAAAGATACACAACCGTATAGTGTAGGTGTATTTTATTTTATAGGCTGAAATTATTATTACAAAAGTATCACTATTTTGAGTCCAATTGACTTTTTTGTATGGGCTTTAGATATAAAATTGAAGATGCTTCTGTAAAGCCAAAATTTAAGCAGTGGTATTTAAATGGAAAAATACAGCAACCATCAAAGAGAAATAGCAACGAAAATTGATTCCGAAGACTTTGTGTACAAATGGCAAGATTGGAAATGGCAATTAAAACACTCAATTCGAGACATTGAAACTTTCGAGGAATTACTTGACATAAAGTTTGACCCCTCTGAAAGAGAGGAACTTAAAGAAACAGTGAAAAAATTTCCATTGTCCATTACACCTTATTACTTGTCACTCATTGATTCTGCAGATTTCAGAAATGATCCTATTTTTCTCCAATCATTCCCTTCTCCGGATGAACTAATGATTTTAGATGAGGAGCTCGAAGATCCCCTTTCTGAAGATACAGACAGTCCGGTTGAAGGTATCACTCACAGATATCCTGACAGAGTGCTATTCCACATAAGCAATGTTTGTTCAATGTACTGTCGCCACTGTACACGTAAAAGAAAAGTCGGAGACATAGATTACATTCCTGGAAAAGAGAAATTGCTCAAAGGTATCGAATATATAAGAAACACTCCAGAAATAAGGGATGTCTTGTTATCCGGTGGCGATCCTTTGATGCTATCTGATGAGTATCTGGACTGGATACTTTCAGAAATAAGTAGTATCCCTCATGTTGAAGTCATCCGTATTGGCAGCAGGATGCCCGTAGTGCTCCCATATCGTATTACAGATGATCTTGTGAATGTTTTGAAAAAGTACCATCCAATATGGATGAATACTCATTTTAATCATCCTCGAGAGATCACATCTTCTTCTAAAGAAGCACTCAGAAAGCTTGCAGATGCGGGCATACCTCTTGGAAATCAAACTGTACTTCTTGCAGGTGTGAATGATTGTCAGCGGATCATAAAAAAGCTTGTTCACAAGTTGGTTCAAAGCCGTGTTCGCCCATATTACCTTTATCAGTGTGATCTTTCCGAAGGGCTTTCACATTTCAGGACCCCAATAGGTAAGGGAATAGAAATTATGGAGAACTTAATTGGTCATACTAGTGGGTTTGCAGTACCTACATACGTGATCGATGCTCCACATGGTGGTGGAAAGATACCAGTTATGCCAAATTACATTATCTCATGGTCAACAAACCGTGTAATTCTCCGTAATTATGAAGGGATCATTACCACCTACAAAGAACCTGACTCATATAAGCAGGTATATTGTGATCGTAAATGTAATGATTGCCGTCTTCAGCTTAAGCTTGAGGATGCCACAGAATACAAAGGAGTGGGTATTGCCAAACTGCTTGCAGACCATGATGATACTACAACCCTTGTTCCTGAAGACAATGCCAGGATGGAGAGAAGGAATTAATGGATTCTATTGTAAAGATAGGGAAATCCATCATTCAGCATGGAAAATATAATGACAGAATATATCTGATGAAACTGGATCCTAGTGATCTCCCTTCACTTCTTGATGAGATAGACTTTCTTGCAGAACAGAAATGCTATTCCAAAATATTCACAAAGGTTCCTGGTGCCTTCAGAAAACTGTTTTGCAAACACAACTATCTTTGTGAAGTAGTAATTCAACAGTATTATGGGAAAGACGATGCGTTATTTATGAGTAAATTCCTGAGTGATGCACGGTGTGTAACTACTCAGAATGAAATACATGAAGATGTGTTGAAAACTGCCTTATCAAAAGAAGAGCAACAACTTTCTTCTCTTTCACCTGAATATACCATAAGGATCTGTGATAGGAACGATGTTAAAAAGATGGCTGATGTTTACAGGAAGACTTTTAAAACCTATCCTTTTCCTATACAAGATCCCAATTACCTGTTAAAGGTTATGGAAGAAAATATCGTGTTTTTTGGAGTTTTCAATGAAGATGAACCGCTTGCGCTCTCCTCTGCTGAGATGGATATTGAAAACTCAGGGGTTGAGATGACCGATTTTGCAACATTACCTGAATTCCGTGGGAATGGTTTTTCTTCACATTTACTTGCGCACATGAATAAAGAAATGAAAAAACGTGGGATAAGGACTGCATACACTATTGCAAGAGCACAGTCCTATGGAATGAATACTGTGTTTGCCAAATCTGGATATGTATATTGTGGCATGTTAGTCAATAATACAAATATATCTGGGAATATTGAAAGTATGAATGTTTGGTCTAAAAAATTGGAAATCGACAATTAATACTATCTTTCGGATCAAAATAGATAGCAGTGATAATACAGGTTTATATACACTTTTAGTGGACTCGGCGGGATTCGAACCCGCGGCCTTTACGTTGCGAACGTAACGATCTTCCCCTGATCTACGAGCCCGAAAAAAATACTGAAAAAAGAGAGGTCTCAGAGTGGCCTGCCCACTTCTGTGACCTGTACGCTCTCAACACCGGGAACACCAGCAAAAGCAACTTCAACCTGCTCTGTGCCGCCCTCGATGTCTCCTACCATTATGACCATGATAAGCGCTTTAAGGCCAAAAGCAACCGGTTCGATCTTTGAACCGAACAAATTTGCTCCTTCAGGAATCACGGCTTCAAGTTTGTTCTTGAGCTCGTCGAGATCAGTTTCCACACTTTCCGGCATTATCTTAATAGTTGCTGCTACATCACCCATTTTTACACCTCATGGACCTACAAAACCGCATTTTTGACAGGTGTAGGGATTACTCTGCTGTCTGCAGCTTACACATCTTCCTATCTCTGCACCACACACAGGACATGGAAAACGGGCAAAACCACGTTCCTCTAAGCTAACTCCACATGAAGTACAGTTTATGACCTTGTTTACCATTCAATTTCTCCTTCAGTATATAATTCAGTATATAATAGAGATAATTCACTAAGTTCATCAGCATAAGATGATTTGTGTACATAATCAGTATACAATTTAAATATTCCCCTTGACAAGAGTGCCTATTACAGCTTTCTCCTCAAGAGCGGCAAGCACTCTTTCAGGGAACTTTCCGTTGACCACAAAGCAGTCTCTGCCCTCTTTTAGAAGCAATTCAGGCAGCATCCTGTCCACACAGCTTTCTCTCATCTCCTTAAGTTTCCCCGCATACAGCACTGGCACGGTCTTCCCATCAATAAGTACACCGTCCACATCAGTGACTTTGATCATTCTGGCATTAAGCATTGATGCCACCCATGCAGCAATGCAATCAGAAGTCACATCCCATGAGTGGGGCAAAGGGTCCCTGTTCAACATTAGTCTATAAGGCTTAAGAACACAAATTCCCGGAACCAGCTTGTCCAGATCGTCTATCATCCCTATACCGCTTTTATCAGCCAGGTAGTATGCATACTGTTCCATCCCCAGAATAGCCATCCAGTGGGCTGCATGGCTGCTAATGCCTTTATTCTCATGGACATCTCTGATGCAGTCTGCAAAAACACCACCTCCGGGAACGACCAGTAAAGTGGGTAAAGGTGAATTCATATACTGCATATGCTCCTGTAAATAAGTCAGAAGTTCAGGAGCATTTTCCATGAGACTTCCCCCGAGTTTAATTACATGGTAATTTTTATGAGGCATACTTATATTGATCGTTCTTATCAGAAATCCGCTTTTCTTTCTACCATCCAGGCTGCTGCATAGGCAGGAAATACATCAGAAATTTCCTTTCCCCATTTATCAGCCACAGAAATGCATTCCATTCCAAGTCTTTCCGCAGCTTCGATGATCATGAACTCTCCAATGCCTGCAGCAACTACTCTGCATATGCCATGTTCCTTGGATACAGTGGAGATCGCCTCAGCAAGCAGATTTACCTGCTTTTCCTTTACTTGATGTGCAATTTGAATTATTTCGTTCTCTGATATTTCTTCCAAGTCTGCACACACAATCCTTGCAAGTCTTCTCATGATCTCAAGCCTGCTTTTGCCCGCTCCATCTGCAGTTGTACATGTATATGTTTGTGGCATGATATCTCCAAGCATCAGATAAACATCACCGGTTGTGGCAAAGAGTTCAGAGGAAACCCTGCATGTTCCCTGTTCCAGTTCAACTTTATCTACCAAAGTAGCAACATTAGTGCGCAATGTACCCATATACACCAGTTCACTTGCAAGCAATCTCTTAAAATCGGTTTTTGATGCTGCATGTTTTGAACCTATTATAGGGATTATATCACTTGTAGTGCTTCCAACATCCACGAAGATACAGTTCCCAATTGCCTCACTGATCAGTCTTGAAGAAGCTGCCCAGTTTGCTGCAGCAAGGTTGCGCAGATCGTCACCCTGCTTATGAATATTCCCATTGGCATCTATGTAGGAAACCTCACACCCGAATGCATCTTCTACTGCCCGCATGATAAATTTAAGTCCATGCACCTTGTCTTCAAAGCAGTCGGCAAGTTCACCAGTTATGACCACTCCGACAATATCGGGTTTAAGCCTTTTTGCTATATCCTGAAGTGTTTGAGGAAGAGTGGTATCTTTCCACAATGGCAGGTAGTGCAGTTCTACTGCAGT
Source organism: uncultured Methanosarcinales archaeon (assembly GCA_964486435.1). Classification (GTDB taxonomy): domain Archaea; phylum Halobacteriota; class Methanosarcinia; order Methanosarcinales; family Methanosarcinaceae; genus Methanomethylovorans. The sequence continues at coordinate 5,596 of CAZAMM010000034.1, forward strand.
GCCATCAGAAGTAGCTATTTTTGTATTTGCCCCCCCTATATCTATACCAAGGCATTTCATTTGAAATCCTCCTTTGTAAAAGAGCATTCTGCAGCCATTCCTACAAAATCAGGTAATCCACCCAGTCTGTTCTTAAGCAGCAGGTCAGCTATTTCCACATCCATGACCTTGCATATCCCATATAGAGATGTTGTCGGCCTGGGATTCACATCTACCACATAAGGTGTTCCATCATACACTATGTCCACACCTGTATAACCTCTGCACCCCAATACCTTAGAAGCTTGCATGGCTGCTCTGAAAAGCTCTTCTTTGTAAGAAGGTGAAAAACAAACCGTATTGCCTTTATACTCGATAAGAAGTCCGGAGGGATCCCTGACATTCATGAATTCAATAAGTTGTTTGTTAGCACAAAGTGGTAATGTTCTTTCTCCTGCTATGAGACTCACGCTCAGATGATCCCCATTTATGAACTCAGTTGCGATGGATCCTTCAGGCACCTCAGTATCCTTAGTGAGATATGTTGATTCAGAGGCACATCCGAACCTGGGTTTTACCACACATTTCATATTATATGTATCTTCAAGGATACGAGGAGCGGCTATATCATGGCTGAGCAGTTTCTCAGTGCACTTTACCTTATCTGCACATAAAGCAATTGCTTCAGGCGTGGAACCCAGGTTAAGTGTGCTCTCCTCTATGAAAGAAGTAAGTTCGGCCAGGATCGCATCGGGACCTATCACAAGCCCAGCATCACTTTTTTTTGCTTCAGCTTCTATGATCTTTCTGAAATCATCTTCAGTTGAAAAAACAGGGTTTCCCTCAGGTAACAGAGGGCCTGAGGTCAAATATGTAACTTCATGACCAAGCCTTGCGAAACTGCTGACAAGGGTTTTGAGCATTGACCTGCCTTCAAGGAGAAAAGTACCACCCATGCCTGTACCCATTGCATATTCTGCAAGTAGTATCTTCATGAAGGATGCAAATCGTTTTATAAGATATATTACTGGCGAGTAAGAAACTAGTATAACTATTCGATAATCAATAAATACTATCATTCACATCTTGGCTAACCAAGGGATGAATATGGGAATATTATCAGAAAATCCATTTGCGCAGGCCATGGTATTATCCACTTCCTTGGCACTGTTCATGATAGGCATTGCCATGGGTATTATGGCATTGCTCAGTACAAAGTCCACGCCTCTTCCTTTTGCTGTGATACTGTTGATCTTTGCTGTCATATTTATTGCATCATCTGTGTTCTTTGAGAATAGAGGTGCTGACCACATTGGCTCGCTTATGAGCGGGATAATAACAGCATTTGCCATAACCTTTGCTGTAACGGCTTTTTTCACTGGCATATCATTTGCTGCCCAGGGAGGTATCCAGGGTATAGGCTGGGAAAGAATGGTGTCTGCCTTGGCTATTTGCATGATCGCAAGCATGCTTATGATAAGGACCGTGAAATATAAGACGCACAGACAATATCTCTGAGTCCTGCACTTCTCTTTTTGAACATGCCAACTAATCGAAATGTATTTATAGAACCTCAAACAATCATAAGCATTGTCGACACACAACCGTACACTAAAAGAGGAATCAAAGATGGATGAAGGATTGGGAAACACCGAAGAAATGAAACCCAAAACCAGTGATAATGATGTGAAGGATGATGTGTCAGTTACCAATGGCGCGCCATCTTTGGAGGATCAACTGCGTATGAAAGACGAAGAGATAGCACAGTTAAAGGACAGGCTATTACGTCTGACCGCAGAGTTTGATAACTTCAGAAAACGCACAGCAAGGGAGAAAGAAGATTTCCGTAAATTTGCTTCAGAAGAACTTCTTCTTGAACTTATCGAAGTTTATGATAACTTTGAACGTGCTCTGGAATCTTCAAGGAATGCAGATGATGTTGGTTCCGTATTGAAGGGAGTGGAAATGGTATTCAAACAGTTCGTTTCCATTCTGGAAAAAGAAGGACTTCAAAAGATGGAATGTATAGGTGCAGAATTCGATCCCTATGAACATGAGGCCATGATGCATGTAGAACATCCTGATCACGAAGATAATACCATCATAGAAATATGCAGACCCGGATATTATCTTCATTCAAGAGTGCTGAGGCCAGCTGCTGTGACCGTGTCCAAGCTTCCCGAAGCATCTGAAGGTAAGAGTCTAGATCGAAGATAGAACTACAGAGCATTGCGTGAAGACTATAAGAACAAATTTACAGATATTTGATTACAACATAACAATCTTCTAAACCTGAGAGGTAACAATATGGCAAAGATATTAGGTATTGACCTTGGAACCACAAATTCCTGCATGGCTGTGATCGAAGGTGGAGAACCAACCGTCATCCCTAATGCAGAAGGGGGCAGAACAACACCTTCTGTAGTGGGTTTTTCCAAGAAAGGCGAGAAACTTGTCGGGCAGATCGCAAAGAGACAAATGATCACAAATGCAGATAATACTGTATATTCCATCAAAAGGCACATGGGAGAGGCCGGATATAAGGTGACCCTTAATGGAAAGGAGTATACGCCACAAGAAATATCTGCTATGATCCTGCGTAAAATGAAGGAAGATGCCGAGGCATATCTGGGAGAAAACATTACACAGGCTGTCATTACAGTTCCTGCTTACTTCAATGATGCTCAGAGGCAGGCCACCAAAGATGCAGGTGCCATTGCAGGCCTGGAAGTGATGAGGATCATCAATGAACCTACTGCAGCATCACTTGCATACGGTCTGGACAAGACAGAAGGAGAACACAAGATCCTTGTATATGATCTGGGAGGAGGTACCTTTGACGTATCTATCCTGGAACTGGGAGAAGGCGTGTTCGAGGTTCTTTCCACAAGTGGAGATACTAAGCTTGGAGGAGATGACTTTGACCAGAGGATCATGGACTACCTTGTAGATGAGTTCAAAAAGCTGGAAGGACTTGATCTTAGCAAGGACAAGTCAGCTATGCAGCGTTTGAAGGATGCAGCAGAAAAGGCAAAGATCGAACTTTCCAGTGTAGCATCCACTAACGTCAATCTGCCTTTCGTAACGGCAGACGCTGACGGCCAGCCAAAGCATATTGATATTGATATCACAAGGGCCCAGTTTGAAAAGATGACAGCAGACCTGGTAGACAGGACCATGGTCTCAGTAAAAAGGGCTCTTGAAGATGCGAAGCTTAAGCCACAGGACATAGAGAAGGTATTGCTGATAGGCGGTTCTACCAGAATGCCTGCAGTATACGAAGCTGTGAAAAAGATCATTGGCAAGGACCCATATAAGAATATCAATCCTGACGAAGCTGTGGCAGTAGGAGCTGCAGTACAGGCAGGTGTCCTTACAGGTGAAGTGCATGATGTGCTGCTCTTGGATGTCACACCCCTTACCCTTGGTATCGAAACCCTGGGTGGCGTGGCAACTCCGCTCATAGAACGTAACACAACCATACCTGTGAGAAAGAGCCAGATATTCTCTACAGCTGCCGACAGTCAGCCATCTGTGGAGATCCATGTGTTGCAGGGTGAGAGAGGCATAGCTTCTGCAAATAAGACACTGGGAAGATTCACTCTGGATGGCATTCCACCAGCTCCAAGAGGAATCCCTCAGATCGAGGTTACCTTTGACATAGATGCAAATGGCATACTTCATGTCAAGGCAAAGGATCTGGGTACGGGCAAAGAACAGTCCATATCTATCCAGAAACCAGGCGGCCTGTCTGATGAAGAGATCGACAAGATGGTAAAGGATGCGGAACTTCATGCTGAGGAGGATCGTAAGCGTAAGGAGCAGGTAGAGGTAAAGAATACTGGAGAGTCTCTGGTAAATGCAGCCGAAAAGACCCTCAAGGAAGCAGGGGACACTGTAACTGCAGATCAGAAATCAAAAGTTGAAAGTGCCATTTCTGATCTTAAGGATGCTCTTCAGAAAGATGATGTTGAAGATATCAAGTCCAAGACAGAAGCTCTTCAAACTGCCATCTATGATATATCAGCTGCTATGTATCAAAAAGCACAGCAAGAAGCTGCTTCAGGGACTGGGGATTCAGAAGATGCTGCTCCAAAGCCGGATTCCGGCGATGAAGTGGTAGATGCAGACTACGAAATAGTTGATGACGGCAAGAATTGAACTGTTTCAGGACCGCAGGTATGTTCTATCTGAACGTACCTTATTTATTTTATATTGACATACGGAGTCTCTTATGTCCACTACACGTGATTATTATGAAATCCTTGGGGTTTCCAAGGAATCTACAGAAGCCGAGATAAAAAAGGCATACAGAAAGCTTGCAATGCAATATCATCCGGACAAGAACAAGGCTCCGGATGCAGAGGAGAAATTCAAGGAGATCTCGGAAGCTTATGCTGTACTCTCGGATGAAGAAAAAAGAGCTCAGTATGATAAGTTTGGTCACGCTGGAATAGATGGACGCTATTCACAGGAGGATATTTTCCGTGGAGCTGATTTCAGAGGTTTTGAAGACCTGGGCGATATCCTGTCCGGCATCTTTGGAGGCGGCTTTGGAGGATTCTCAGGCGACATCTTCGGAGGCGCAAGAGGCAGGCGCAATGCTCCGATGAGAGGTTCTGACCTGCGTTATGATCTATCCATATCTCTGGAAGAGGCGGCCAGTGGTGTGGAAACCACAATCAATGTTCCAAGGGCCGAAAACTGTGATACTTGTAGGGGGACCGGTGCAAAGGCTGGCACAGATCCTGTAACATGTCCCGCATGCCATGGCTCCGGACAGATCACCAGTGCACGCAATACTCCTTTTGGCCGTTTCATGAGTACAACTATTTGTAATAAATGTCATGGTAATGGCCAGATAATAGAGGATCCTTGTCCTGCATGCAAAGGTACGGGAAAGATCAAGAAAGTAAAGAAACTTTCTGTGAAGTTACCAAAAGGAGCCGACAACGGGCTGCGCCTGAAGATAAGAGGAGAAGGTGAAGCAGGAAGCCCAGGAGCACCATCTGGAGACCTTTATGTAATGGTGCATGTGCAACCACATAAAACCTTTGACCGCATAGGAGATGACATTCTCTATGAACTGCCAATCTCATTTGTACAGGCAGCTTTGGGTGATGAGGTACCTGTCCCCACACTCTATGGAAATGTGAAGATGACCATTAAACCCGGAACTCAGACACATTCTGTTCTGAGGCTCAAAGGCAAAGGTATGCCACATTTACATGGAAATGGAGAAGGTGATCAGCTTGTCAAGGTTATTGTGCAGATACCCAAGAACCTGAACTCTGAGCAGAAAGAGTTGCTTCGCAAGTTTGAAGAGACAGATAAGAAGAGTGGTGGAAAAAGCAAGCATTCGGGTATATTTGAAAAAGTAAAGGATGCTTTCAATCCATAGTCATGGCATTGTTTGAATCCATGTACATTTTTATCTTTTTTTTAGTAAAATTTAAAAGCAATGGAGTCATAAAGGCTTACCCTTCAAATGCACGCTTTTTATATTCATCGTGCAATATAAATATGAAGGGATTTCATGAAAGCTATTATAATAGGTGCAGGGGAAGTCGGCTATCATATAGCAAAATCACTGTATGCTAATAATGACGTAATTGTCATAGAATTAGATGAAGAAGCCTGTAAGCGGGCTGATGAACTGGATGTACAGGTCATTCAGGGAAATGGCGCGAATGTATCGATATTGTCCCAGGTGATAAAGGGGACTGACATTCTAATGGCTGTCACTGGTTCCGATGAGGTCAACATCGTAGCATGTATGGCTTCCAAACTTATTGCAGGGGATAAAAATAAACTTAAGACAATGGCAAGAGTGAGCAACCCTGATTATATCAATGAACCAATAGCTAAACGCTCCAGCATCGGCATCGATGTAATGATATGCCCTGAACTTACCATGGCCTCTGAAGTTGCACAGATACTTTCAATACCATCTGCCATTGATATTGAATCATTCGCAGAGGGCAAAGTGGAAATGATGGAATTGGTGGTTTCCAAAGAAAGCTATTTTGCAAATAAGATGATGAAAGAGCTGCATCTTGCTGACTGTTGTATAGTAAGTGCTATTTTTCGTAAAGATGATGTGATCATACCCCATGGTGGAGATTCCATACAGGAGAACGATCATATAGTGGTGATCGGCCAGCCTTCTGCAATGAAAGACATAAGGGGGCTTTTGGGAGAAGTTGTTGGCAGACGCAGTAAGGTTATGATCATAGGTGGAGGTATAGTTGGCTTCTATCTTGCAAAGCTCATCGGTAAAAGCGAAGCCTATATTAAGATCATTGAATCACGTAAGGATCGCTGTGAAGAGATAGCAGATGAACTTTCCGGGGTTCTTGTATTGAATGGTGACGGAACGGATATCAGCCTGCTGAAGGATGAGGGAATCAATGAGATGGATGTGGTCGTTTCTGTCACGGACAGTGATGAAAAGAACCTTTTATGTTCTCTTATAGCCAAAAAACTGGGTGTTAAGAAAGTTATTGCCAGATCGGATAGATCTGATTATATATCTTTGTTCGAGATGGTCGGGGTGGACAGTGCAGTCAGTCCCAGGGAAGCAACTGTAAACGAGGTACTTAAACTCACCATGGGAACAGGCATTGAGGCCATCACTACCATCGAAGGGCAAAAAGCTGAGATCATCGAATATACTGCTTCAGGAAAGTCAAAAATAGTGGGCAAACCATTACGTGATGTGAAATTCCCTGCAGGTGCGATCGTAAGCATGATCGTTCACAATGGGAGAACCATAGTTCCCCGCGGCAGTCACATGATCCAGGAAAATGACAGGGTTGTAGTTTTTGCCCTTCCCTCTGCTCTGGAAGCAGTGGAAAAACTATTCAAGTAATAAAGGTGTGGTTCTATGAACCTAAAAGTTATATTGAGCGTGTTGGGAACTCTTCTGCGTTTCCTGGGGCTTATGATGATAGTTCCCCTGCTCTTGGCTTTTTATTATCATGAATCTCCTTTTCCTTTTATTGTCGGTATAGGTTTAACAGAGATTACGGGCATATATCTCTGGCTACGTTATAAGTCAGACGATGAATGGAAGCTCAGAGAGGCTTTTGCTATCGTATCCTTCAGCTGGCTGGCAGCAATGTTTTTTGGCGCTATACCATTCATTGTTGAGGGTATATCTCCTCTCAACGCTTTCTTTGAAACCATGTCGGGATTTACAACTACCGGCGCAAGCATACTTGATGACATAGAAAGTCATTCCAGAAGCATTCTTTTCTGGCGAAGCATGATACAGTGGATAGGCGGGATGGGAATTATTGTACTGTTCATTGCAATCCTTCCTAAATTGTCTATTGCAGGCAGACAACTTTTCCGTGCTGAAGCTCCTGGTCCTACAGAAGATAAAATAAAACCCAGGATAAGGGATACAGCTAAGATACTCTGGATGGTCTATGTGGTGCTGTCAGCCCTGCAGATGGCTGCCTTGCACCTGGCCGGCATGTCAACCTATGACGCGGTTTCACATACATTCACAACGATGGCCACCGGAGGTTTTTCTCCGTATGGCCTGGGAGTTGCAGCTTTTAACAGCCCTTTGATAGAAGCTATAATCACACTTTTTATGTTCATAGCAGGAGTGAACTTTGGCTTACTGTACAGGACACTTTATACAGACCATAAAATTATAGTGAAGGATGAAGAGTTCAAGTTCTATATTGCTGTCGTAGTGATGGCAAGTGCTGTGCTTATTCTTGCATTGAGGTATGGTACAGAAGCTGATCCGTTTACTTGTTTGCGCTATTCAGTATTCCAAATAGTATCGCTCCTTACGACCACTGGTTTCGCAAGCACGGATTTCAATCTGTGGCCAGATTCTTCAAGAATAGTTTTGTTAGTTGTCATGTTCATAGGAGGATGCGCCGGATCAACAGCAGGTGGGCCTAAAGCAATAAGGATCCTATTGTTGCTGAAGTATGCCAGATGGGAACTATTCAGGGCCATTCATCCAAAAGCAGTGAAACCTATTAAGTTCAATCGCAAGACAGTCCCGGAAAACGTTATACAGGAAACCGTGTCATTTATGGTTATATATTTCCTTATATTTGTGACCAGTATATTCCTCATTTCACTGATGGGCGTGGATATCCTGACTTCCATCACTGCATCTATCACCACCCTGGGTAACATTGGTCCGGGATTTGGCCTTATTGGTCCGATGGCGAGCTTCAATTCCATGCCTGAACTGGTTAAAGTGATACTAATAGCAAATATGTGGATAGGCAGGCTTGAAGTATTTACAGTGATAGTAATGTTCGTGCCAGAGTTCTGGAAAAAGTAAAATGAAACCAGTACTAATCTATTTGAGTACTGGTATTTTTCTGTTATAGCATCATTAATTGGTTACATATCCACTTCATTTTTCACGATATTCTTGAACAAAACTCTTAAATCCCATAAAAGTTTTTTGTTGGCTTTGAAAAGTGCATATAACAAGTCAGTAAGGCTCATTTTGTTGAAGTTCACACCTTTTAAGGAGTGCGCCAGAGAATTCAGGTCTTCATCCGTGAATTTAACAAACAGGTCCTTGACTATCAGACCATTGTCTATTGCCTTGCCTATAGTTGCCCTCCATAGGTCTTCATATTCCTGAAGAGACCTTATGGAAACATCATTTGCAAGTATTGCATTATAAGCCACTTCACCTGCTATCTCACCTGCATCCATGGCATTTACGATGCCTCCTCCGGTGACTGGATCGGATTGTCTTGCTGCATCACCTATCAGCATGAGTCCATTGGCGATGGTGCGTTCAACGGTACCGCTTACAGGTACACCGCCATAATCTATTTCAATAATGGAAGCATCCGGGAGTTTTTCCTTCACAAATTCATTAAGGTAATCTACTGCTCTTTTTTCACCTGATTCGCTTCCGAGTATGCCGATACCCACATTGGCCATATTCCCGCCTTTAGGGAATAGCCAGAGATAGCCACATGGAGCTACATTTTTGCCCACATAGAACTGGCAGTATTCCTGGTCTATATTAACGCCACTCATAAGGTACTGCACACAGGTCTCCATTTCAGAAGGTTTGAGAGAAGTATCAATGCCCGCCCATCTGCCGACCTTGGATTCCATACCATCTGCACCAATAACTATCTTTGACCTGATCTCATATTCCTTACCAAGATGCATGGCTTTGATACCACATACGTACCCATTTTCAATGATCAGGCCTGTAGCTCTGGTCTTGACCATGACTTCAGCGCCTGCCTTTGCACTTTCATATGCCAAGGCCCTGTCGAAGACCTTTCTTTCCAGGACATAACCGACCTCTCCACCGGCTATCTCTTCAGCCATCTGTATACTAGTACCATCCGGAGAAAATATTCTGGATCCTTTCATGTCAGCACATATCCATCTGGGATCAGGTTCTATGTGCTTTTTTAAGGCTATTTTGCTTACACCTTCTGCACATCTTACCGGATCACCGATCTCCTGACGTTTTTCTATCATCAGCACACTAAGGCCCCGCTTGGCTGCGGTCTTTGCTGCTATGGAACCAGCAGGTCCGGCACCTACAATGATTACATCATAATTCTCTTTCATCTGATCACCCTGATAGCTCCTACCGGACAGATCTTGGCACATAAACCACAGCTGGAACAATTCATATCCACTTCTATCCACGTCTCCACAAGCTCCAGGGCTCCCGCCGGACACACGCCCACACATGCACCACAATATCCACATTTATACCTGTTCACTTCAATGGACACAATTATCACCTATAAATTTGAGATCGCATAACTTAACGTACCCTAATAATGTATTCTGTCTTATATCTTTTGTCGCTTAAATCCTCAGGATACACCATATTCAATGAAGGATGGCAAGTTTTACACGTGCTCTGCCGCTTTCCAGTTCGAACTTATTCTGTACATACTCAAAGGAAAGTCCATGTCCGTGCAGGAGTATTTCCACAATATCATGTGGCTCATCGATATCTGTGCTCAGCAGGAAAGAATCGTATATTCTCAAAGAGTAATGCATATCCTTAGCTATCGTGCAGTGATTATGAAAACTCATTCCATAATAGCAGACGTAGAATCCAGCTGGTTCCTTTACAAAAAGTACGTTTGTCCCTCCGCCTTTGCCTGGGACAATCACTACATCTTCTTCAGAGGATATTATGTTTCTTACTTGCTCTGGTCTGATAAGAGGAAGATCTGCCATTATTATAAGTACAGGCTGATCTGCTTTCCTGAGATATTTATTGATGGATTCGTTCAGATCAGCAGGATCGATGACAAAATTCACATCAAGATCGGAAAGTGAGCTATATTCAGCTGTTGCAAGGATATCGATATCTTTTACTCCCGCCTCTCTCAGGGAACATATTACATCCCTTAACATCAATTCTACGAATTGCTCCCTTTCTGTCCGACTGAGCACAGGAGAAAGCCGTGATTTTGCATTCTCTTGTTTATATGGAATAAGAGCACGCATCATATTCCTTCATAAAGTGCATTTCTTTGTTTTGGGATCCTTCCTGAAGACCTGACGATCCATTCGATCTCAGCTGGCGCAACGTATTCCCCGTTAGTGCTTCCTGAAGCTGTAGAGATCTTATCTTCCATGAGCGTGCCGCCCAGATCATTGGCACCGCAATGCAACGCTACCTGAGAAAGCTTCTTCCCAAGTTTGACCCAGCTTGCCTGAATATTATCGATGTGTCCATTAAGGATTATCCTTGCCAGGGCATAGAAACGCAGATCTTCGATACCAGTGGTCATGAATTTACCTTGTGATATCATTTTGTCACCAATCGGGTTATTATATGGCATAAAAGGCAAAGGCACCAGCTCCGTGAACCCTCCTGTAAGCTGCTGTATGGAACGCAGGATAAAGAGATGGTTCAGGCGCTCTTTAAGGGTTTCAACATGACCATACATTATAGTGGAGTTGGTTCTAAGTCCGACCTGATGAGCTGTCGTTATAGTATTTACCCATTGTTCGGTGCTCAGTTTCCCTGGACATATGATACTGCGCACTCTATCAGAGAGTATCTCTGCCGAAGTGCCTGTCAGTGTATCAAGACCTGCTGCTTTAAGCCTTACAAAAGCTTCCTCCAGAGAAACGCCGCTGTTCCCGCATGCATAGAAGATCTCCATTGGAGAAAAGCCATGTATGCTCATCTTTGGAAATGCTTCCTTTATACCCTCTACAACAGATGTATAATAGTCTATGTCAAGTTGCGGCAGGAATCCTCCCTGGATACATACCTCCACTGCACCAGCTTTACTGGCCTCTGATACTTTTTCAAGTATCTGATCCATGTTCAACATAAATCCCTTTTCAGAACGATAGGCACAGAAACCACAGTTACCCTTGCACATATTGGTAATGTAGATATTTCTGTTCACAACATATGTGACCACATCACCTACAGTATTTGAACGAAGTTCATCTGCAAAGTTAAAAAGTGCCAGAGGAGATAATTCTGCCAGTTCAAGGGCATCCATGAGAGTTATTTCTCCCTCATAGGCCTTTAATCTTGTATCCTCAGGAATAAATGACAGCATTGCCAGCCCCCCTTGGGCGGTTTCCAAGAGATGTATCTTCCATATTATCTACCTCATACAGAGTTGTACGTTGTTTTGGGATTCTGTTTGCCCCTTTGATCATCCATTCAAGTTCCTGTACGGAGATAGAGGTGCCATTGTTTGCACCAGCTGCAGTAGAGATACTTTCCTCCATGAGCGTCCCTCCCAGATCGTTAGCTCCACAAAAGAGAGCCACCTGAGCCAGCTTTTTCCCAAGTTTTACCCAGCTTGACTGGATATTTTTGATGTGTCTGTGGAATATTATACGGGAAAGTGCATACACTTTAAGATCATCCATTCCCGTAGTGGCATAACGCCCTTCTTCTATCATTTTCTTTCCGATTGGATTATTATAGGGCATGAATGGCAGGGGTACAAATTCAGTGATACCACCTGTGTCTTTCTGAATATCCCTTAGTATCATCATATGTTCTATTCTGTCCTGCCAGGATTCAATGTGCCCATACATCATTGTAGCGGTTGTACGGATACCTGTTCTGTGAGCCAATGTAACCACATCTCTCCATTCTGCTGTCAGTAGCTTACCTGGGCACAGTTCTTTTCTTATATGATCGCAAAGTATTTCAGCCGCAGTGCCTGGCATAGTTCCAAGACCAGACTTTTTCAGTTCGCTCAATACCTGCCTGACACTGAGGTCACTGGTCCTTGAAGCATGATACACTTCCATCGGAGAGAATGCATGTATATGAATTGAAGGATATGCTTCTTTTACTGCTTCCAAGATGCCTGTATATAGCTCAAGACCGGCATTTGGTAAGAGACCACCCTGGATACAAACTTCGGTTGCACCTGCTTTGTGGGCTTCTTCTACTTTGGCAAGTATGTCCTCAGTGCTCAGAATATATCCGTTTTTCTCTTTGAAGGCGCAAAAACCACATCTTCCTATGCAACGGTTAGTGAAGTTAATGTTGCGGTTCACTACGTAGGTGGCAATGTCACCGACTGCTTCGTAACGTAAATTATCAGCAAACCTGAAAAGTTCGAACGGTTCAGCATCCAGAAGCAAGAGTGCATCTTCACTGCTGGCTTTTCCATTGTAGGCTCTTTCCACCAGCTCTTCATCAATATTCGACATCATAGTATGACCAGACTAGTGTGTTGGAATAGTATGTTCAATTGGTTCAAAATATAAAGCATTATCTAATTTAATAAAAAACGTTCTGCATCACCTGGATAGTCTATAACCTTCATTGTCAGCCATATATCTGATAAGTGGCTTCAAGTTCTTGCTATACCATCCCTTTTTTATGTAACCCGGATAAATGGGCAGCCTTTCCCTCAGAGATATATCTTTGATCATCCCTCTCAAGTTATCCACTGTAGGCCACTCTGTTTCAGGATTTATCCAATCGATGGTCGTAGGGGATATGCCCCCCATATCCGAAGCACCGTATTTGACAAGCAGATATGGATCTATCAGATTCGGAGCCACCTGAATGGCTATATCTGCGGGTAATATCTCCCTTGCCATGGAAACTATCTGTACCATTTCCTCTATGCCAGGAGAGGATTGTTTTTCCATGGATGTGCCCGGCTTTGGTATAAAGTTTTGTATTATTACCTCCTGGATGTGCCCATATTCCAAATGCAGATTGGCAATGCACTGCAGGGAATCTATCCTGTCGTCCAGTGTCTCTCCGATGCCCACAAGTATACCTGTTGTGAAAGGTATCTGCAGTTGACCTGCATATTTTATGGTCTTGATCCTGACATCAGGCTGCTTCCCCGGACAATTCAAATGAGCAGTTACCATGCCCGTAGTTTCCAGCATGAGACCCATGCTTGCATTCCAGGGCTTCAGGGCTTCAAGTTCTATATAGTTCAAAACACCTGCATTTGTATGTGGCAACAGGCCTATCTTTATTGCCAGTTTACAGAGGTCTATAACATACTCCACATTAGAAGAATAACCCAGTTCTTCAAGCCATTGTTTATATTCGGGTACCTCTTCGGCATATTCCCCGAATGTAAAAAGCACCTCAGTACAACCTGCTTTTTTTCCTTCTTTAAGTATTGGGAGAATGTCTTCTGTGGACATGAAGCGCGATCCTGGCTCACCAGGTTCACGTCTGAAGGTACAATATCCACATTTATTTCTGCAGACATTGGTCACGGGTATGAATACATTACGGCAAAATGTAATAAAATCTGTCATGGCTTTCGTTGAAATGTATAGGTTATCATAAATTTAATCTATCGATTAGCTGTCATAATCGTGGACATCTTTCATGGCGTTTCTTACACCAAGTGCAATACCATCCACTTCTATGCCACCTTTGCCTTTTGCACCATCCCCAACTATATAAAGGCCTTCTATGGAAGTCTTATTGGTAATGTCTGTACCTGATGAAGAACGATTCACTGGCCATTCTCCGGAATATGACTGAACGAGAAGCACCTCGTAATCTTTACCTGCAAATATTTCAGACAGATCCTTCAGACCAAGGTCTATTTCGTCTTCCAGCCGGTCAAGTTTTTCCCACTCAACGCACTGATGTGCCATTGTAAGATGTTTTCCGGGAGGTGCAAGAGAGGGATCGATATTTGTCACTTCATTGATACCATTGACCCTTCGGGCATAAGGTGTCAGGAGCACTCCGGCATGACCAATGAGAGGTTCTTGAGATGAAAGGCAGATCTTAACCCCAGCAGAGGGTTTCAGTTCTTTAATGGACTTAAGATATTGCTCAGTACCTCCATTCAGCACATTTGTATCGTATAGCCTGCTAGTTTCTATATGACCTATGTCACTGATCACAATGTCTCCACGGTACTCATTTCCATCGTTTATTATTCCCACAGCTTTCTTATCTTCTATAATTATCCGGGAAACCTCTGAAGAAGTATGTATCGTTCCTCCACAGGAAGATACTATATCAATAAGAGCGTCAGTAACTCCTTTACACCCGCCAAGCGGTATGCCGGAGCCACTGTATCTATACATGTTCTCAATGATCTCGAATACTTCTGCTGCAGGTACGTCTTTAGCCTTCAGGCTTAATGCCCACCCACAGAAAGAGTCAGATACCCTCAGGGCCCAGTCCTCTTTAAGGTGCTTAGAGCACCACTGTGCCATTGAACCCTTGTTCGGGGGAAAGATGCGTGTAGTGGTTATGAGGATTGCCAGCTTTATCTTATTGATAAATGAAAAGCGTTTTCTGAAATCATGGAAGTCTATGTCCTGGTAACCCTGCACGTAATCAGTGGCGTTCTTTTCTGCTGGAACACGGATGACGGCCATAGGATGGGCGCGTATGATCTGTACATCAGCTCCAACGTCCCTGAGCAGAGTACCAAGAGGACCAGTGGGTCCATGAGGTATCATATGCAAAGCCCCTGTAGATAACTGGAACCCTTTATAATCAATGTTGGTGAACCTGCCTCCTGCAATGGGGAGCCGCTCAAAAACATCCACTTCGTGGCCTTCCTTTGAAAGCCAGGCAGCACTCAGAAGACCTCCAAGACCTGCACCGATCACTAGAACCCTCATGAACTTTCCTCTATAGCTTTCATAGGACAGTAGGCCATACATATTTTGCACTGGATGCAATCTGCGGTTATCCGGGCATACCCTTTTACAATAATAGCATCCTTCGGACAGAAAGCAGTGCATTGACCGCATCCAACACATCTTTCATCGATTTTCATTGGCTATACACCGTTTATCCAGTATAGAAGTATTCAATGGACAAAAACATTGTTGTCAGAATTGCCTGGATAGGTTTCGATAGACCTATCTTTTCAGTAATTCATTCCATTAAAATATAAAAGCTATTTAAAGTTTACTTTAAAAATAAAAAACATAAGGTTAATCAGAATACTTTTTGTAAAACTTTTTTCTATGCATGATCCACTGTAAAAAATATAATTAAATTTATATATAATAAATATATATAATAGCTTGATTGAGTAACATCTGAATAGATCGTTATGTCAATCCAGTCGTACATTGTTAGCAAATAGGTATTTATCCGGACGGAGGTGAAATCGATGGAGCCGAGAAAAGACTCACAGAAGAAAGGAAACACACCTGCCAAGGAACAGAAAAGGAAGTAACCGCTCAAAATTACCGTATGCTATTAATCAATTAATATTCTTTGATGAGGTGAAAACAATGGAACAGAGAAAGGATGTGCAGAAGAAGGGTGTAAAATCCCCGGCTCCTGCAAAAGAACAGAAAAAGAAGTAATTATCAAACAGCTTTAACGGGGGTATAAACCCCCACTTTTTCTGGTACAGCAAATAGTTATCATATATCTGGTGTTTTCTTCTTAAGACTAAGCACATAAACCTCGATACCGGCACCGATACAGGCATTCAAGCGGCTTTCAGCTATCTTGGCACATACTATACCTAATCTGATCTTATCCTTGGAAATATTGTATTTATCTGAATAAGTGATAAATCTCTGTACCTGACCTATAGCATTGTCCCTGGCTTCGATCTCTATCTCGATCAAAAGATGTTCATCCTTCTTACTTTTGAATACAACATCTATCCTTCCCCCTTCTGTCTCCACCTCAGTGTCTATGAACTCCAGTTCTTCTTCTATAAGCTCTGGGAAAGTCGATATCATTCTGGCAATATCTTGCTCTGAGATGGAAATGTGATCAATTACATCATTCATGCAGCTCGCTTTGAGCATCCGGTTCAAATGAGAAGTGATGTCTATCCTCTTCTTGTTGACCTCATGCGGATAAACGTTTCTTATCAGTCCATTTTCCAGCTGGAGCAGCATACATATTTTTCCTAGCTTTTTGCTGCGGGAAATAGGAAGAGCACCAGTACCTTTGCTAACAACACCAATCCCATTTTTCCGGCTGATTATCCTGAGATCCTCAATTAGTTCTTCCCTTGCTTCATCGCTGAGAGTTGCAATATCCATACATTCATACTCTATACCATGCTTTTCTTTAATAGCATCAAGTAAAGTATGATAGGAATGGATATCTTTATGCTCTGCCTCAGCAGCTGTAAAAAGTCTATATGTAATCATTTTCAAAATTTCCTGTTAGATTGGTATGCATTTGATACTTATATGAGGAAATGGTTGAACATGCATTTTATCTTATAAGTTTTTCTACAATATACTGTAGAAGATTTTAATAGCCTTTTTTGATCGGGCATTTAGTGCAACATATAAATAATTTTTAAACAATAAGATTTCCCCAAAGACTCTGTGAATTATGTAAGATACATGAGTCAGTTCAATTCTAACAGATCAAAAGTGTTCACCTTTCCATGTTTAAACAGAATCGACAGCAGTTGTTATGTGAAAATATATATACTAATATTACACATATAATTAGCATACCATAAGAGGGGAATTCTATGGAACGAGACAAAACGACATTCACCCAGTTCCAGGAAATCTATTTCAGATACCTGAATTCAGAACAGCTTTCAGAACAAGAAGCACAATTGAAAAACAATATGATCTGTTTTGTTCAGCGCGCATGCATCGAATATTTCATGCATTGAACCATGAACAGATAAAAAATTCAAACAAAATACTCAGATAACATCTATTGTTATCATTTTTTTTAATAAAATGCCTTTTCAGCAAATGACAATAAGGTCCTTACATATGTTTATGTTTATCAACGATGATCACAGAGATCATCAGGTTTACAAAAATTAAAGCATGTCAATTATTTTTTTTCGTCATCTTTCTGTTTGCTTGGAATTTCATCCTTTTTGTCCAGTTCCAGTATCACGTGATTACATCTCCCACTCTTGCTCCCACATATTTTACAAAACCTTGCCATGTTTACACCTGGATATATTTAGTATCAACAATTAAATATTAATATAAATATGTACTAATGCTATTTGTACTTTATTCATCTATAATTTCATAAAAAGTAGAAGAGTTTAGATGAAAATATCAGAACAAAACAAATCATCTGCTAAAAAATAGATCATCAGGAGCACGAACATGTCAACTATACGATCAGAGAATGGGCTCATTTTCCAGGAAAAACAGTATTTTGACAAATGGATGGGGTTCTTTGCTCTTGCCGGAATAATTATCATGATAAATGTGGGAACCCTGCTGACAATTTTTTTTGTGATCCCGGGATTTCCTCACATCCTATTAATTTTAATAGGAATCCCGATATTTCTTTTCATCTTAATAGGTTTTGTTTTTTCAAAAATGGAAATGACTACCGAAGTAAGGCATGATGGATTGTACATCAGGTACCGACCTGCACAACGCATCTTCAGATACTATCCTTTCAACACCATAGAATCCTATAAGGAAACAAAAGGGGAACTATTTTACTGGATCAGTAACTGGAGGATCCGTCGTTATCCTAATGAGACCATATACCAATGTGGAAGCCATGAAAAAGTTCTGATCAAACTTACTAACGGAAAAAGTCTCCTGCTTGATTCAAAACATCCGGACGACCTGATAACTGCTATATCATCCATGAAAAATATATAAGGGATATACTGAAGGTCCACATGCATGATCTACTACAAGGGATCCTTAAAGATACAAGTATTAGGGTCCTCTGAGATTCCCTCTCTATTGCAGTACTAATCCTCCTTTTTTAG
>CAZAMM010000035.1:0-23561 GCA_964486435.1 uncultured Methanosarcinales archaeon
AAAGTTGTGGGAAATAATTAAATGCTTGCCAAAGGTTCATTTCCATGGATACTGATTACTTCCGGGATTACTTTTTGTTTTGCATTAGCGACCTATTTCACGGCGAATTTATATGCAAAGACAGGAGCGACAATAGGAATATTAGTATTAGTGTTCTTGTTCATATTCTTCCGCGACCCTGAACGCTGTTCTGCTGATGAAGAAGATTGCATGATTTCACCAGCTGATGGAAGAATAGTGGATATAAGGGGTCGAAAGCTATGTATCTTTATGAACTTCCAGAATGTCCATGTTAACAGAGCGCCTTTACAAGGAAAGGTCACTTCCATCGAATATAAAAAAGGTGGATATATACCTGCTTTTTGCAAGGATTCTCACCGAAATGAAAGACAGCATATATTCATGGATACAGAACATGGGAAAATAGAGGTTATCCAGATAGCAGGCACCATTACCAGAAGAATAGTGCCTTACATAAAGGAAGGCGACTTTATGGAAAAAGGGCAACGTATAGGAATGATCCGTTTCGGTTCCAGAGTAGATGTAACTGTTCCGGATAGTTTTGTTATCGAATGCAATAAAGGCGACAAGGTATATGCTGGCAAGACAGCCATAGCCAGATTAAAACAAAAGGAGTGAGTAGCATATTTACTACTCTCAGATTGCCTGATATGGTCACTTTGCTCAATGCCCTGTTTGGTTTTGGAGCGATCATTGCAACACAATATGGAATGTTACATCTTGCATGCATATTGATACTCATGGCTGCTATCGCAGACGGCCTTGACGGAAGTCTGGCAAGATATATGGGAGGAAGCGAGATTGGGGGAACACTTGACTCACTTGCAGACGTGATATCTTTTGGCGTGGCACCGGCAATTGTTATCGCCTCCTATATGAATGGATACCTTAAGCTCATAGCCATTTGTTTTTATCTGACCTGTGGTATCCTGAGGCTTGCGAGATTTAACATATCCAAGCCAGACAGTTCTTTTTTCAAAGGATTGCCTATCACAGCAGCTGGAATAACAGTTGCCGCAATTATATTGGTGGACAAGGGATATCTACAGCCAATTGCTGTTGCAGTGGGATGCATAATACTGGGCATATTAATGGTAAGCAGCATACCCTACATGAAAATAAGAAATAAAAAGAGAACTCTGCCACTAACCCTTATATTTGCCATATCTATAGCATCCTATTTCCTTGATCCGGCACTAACAAGCGCAGCCACAATTCCTTTAATGCTGTCCATGATGCTGTACATCATATCTCCGATCTTCATAAAGAACATAGGGAAAGACATTCATGAGCACAATAAAAAACATAACTGAAAGAGATAATGCCCTGTTTGAAGCAGGGATCAAGCTCGGAGCATTATACCATCAATTCACAGGTTCTCCTGTGAATCTTAAAACAGTGGAAAGTCTGGAAAAAGCAATAGCTCAGAGCATATCCGTGCAACCCTTTGTAGAGAATATAACTGTTAGGATCGATAAGGAGATGATAAATGCAAAACTGAACAACGAATTCGGATACTGCGAACTTGAAGGACGTATGCTGGATGTTCTGCTGAATATGAGGTATGGAAATGCAATGGTAAAAGCATCTCTCCGATTCAACAGAGAACTTGACTATCCGCTTATGGAAATAGAAGAGATATCAGATATCTCATAACCATATGTTCTATGCGGACCTGAATGCGTCTACTACGCGCACATTTTGCTCTTGTGTGCCTACAGTAACCCTTACAAGAGAGTTACCAGCACCCCTGAAAGAGCGGCAATCCCTTACAATTATACCTTTTTTAAGGAGTGCTTCACAGATCTCACTGGCACTGCGGGGGGAAACGTCTACAAGTACAAAATTGGCCATGGAACCATATACCTTAAAAGGTATTTGCTCCTGCAAGTATTTGCGCCCTTCTCTGACCATTGAAATGCTCTTTTCAATATGTTGTTTATCAGAAAGAGCAGCTATACCGGCTTTCAATGCCGGAAGGCTTACATTGAATGGTGTTGCTATCTTAAGATACTCGTTCTTAAGCCAGGCAGGCATTATACCATAACCTAAACGTAAGCCAGCGAGTCCAAATATTTTAGAGAACGTCCTGCCCACAACCAGGTTGTCATATTCCATTGCAAGGTTTGCAACACTTTGCCCGGCAAATTCCACGTAAGCTTCATCTACAAACACAAGACCGTGGAAAGATTCCAGCAATACCCGTACATGGGATTCTGATATCAGGTCACCTGATGGATTATTGGGGGAACAAAGGAAAATAACTTTTGTCCTGGAAGATACTGCTTTTTGGATGGCTGCAATGTCAACGGTAAGATCTTGATTCCTTTGTACATAGATAACTGAAGCTCCGTTTGCACGGGCAGCTATCTCGTAGTAGGAGAAAGTGGGTACTGGTATTATAACCTCGTCACCTTTGTTAATGATAAGCCGCATCAGATTGTCCAGAAGACCGTCCATTCCCGGACCTGCAGCACAGATATTGGAAACCGGAATGTCCAGATAAGTACTAAGGGAGTCTACTAATTCACCTGCATCCGCTGAAGGATATAGATGCACCTTGGAAGCATTTTCCAAAATTGCATCAACTGCTTTTTGAGAAGGACCTAAGGGGTTCTCATTGGATCCTAATTTTATGATGAAAGCCGGATCAAGGCCATATTTTTTTGCTGTATCCTCTATGGACCTGCCTGGCACGTATTCCGGAATAGTGCGAATATTCTCATCGATAAGTTCAAGCCTGCTCAATTACCTCTACCACCCTGTCGATCTGTTCCTTATTGATCACAAGAGGTGGAGCAAGACGGAGGACCGTATCAGAAGTATTGTTAAGCAACACTCCATGCTTCCGCGCATGGTCCACTATTTCATTGCAGTTGCGCTCCAGTTCCAGACCGATCATAAGTCCACGGCCACGGACTTCTTTGAAACCAGGAATATCTGCTTGCCTGAGCTTATCCATGAAATACTTGCCAAGCTCAGTGGTGCGCCCCAGCAGACCATCTTCTTTAATAGCTGCAATGGAGCCAAGAGCAGCAGCACATGCAAGGGGATTTCCACCGAAGGTGGAGGCATGCTGACCCTTAGTGAATGTTATGCCTTCTTTTGCAACAATACCGCCCATAGGGAAACCTCCACCCATGGCTTTAGCCATGCACATTATATCTGGCTGGATATCAAAGTGGTCTTTACAGAACCATTTACCAGTCCTGCCAAAACCTGTCTGCACCTCATCAAAGATGAGCAATATGCCGTGTTCGTCACATATGCGACGCACTTCCTGCAGATAACCTTCGGATGGTACATGGATACCCCCTTCTCCCTGAATAGGCTCAATTATGATAGCAGCTGTGTCCTCTGTGATAGCTTCTGCCATGGCGTCAGCATTATCGTATGGTACAAAGATCTCCTCCTGCACCAGGGGCTTGAAAGGAGCCCTGTACATTTCCTTGTACGTTACTGAAAGTGAACCCATAGTACGCCCATGGAAAGACCTTTCTGCAGCTATGAAGTCTGTTTTTCCTGTAAATACACGAGCCAGTTTCATTGCAGCTTCCACGGACTCAGCACCGGAATTGCAGAAGAAGGCACGTTCCATACCTGTTAATTCTATCAATTCTTCGGCCAGATTTGCCTGGACTTCCGTATAATAAAGATTTGAAACATGAATGAGCTTCTCTGCCTGTGACCTTATAGCCTCCACTACCCTTGGATGACAGTGTCCTACATTATTGACTGCAATGCCTGCAACACAGTCTATGTACTCCACACCATTTACATCACGGACAACTGCGCCTTGCCCACTGGCAAGTACTATCGGCTGGCGCCCATATGTCTGCATGACATGTGCTGCATCCTTCTGTGTGATGCTTTCGTAATTTATGGAAGACACGGAACACACCTCTTTTATTACAAGGCAGTAAAATAGAATTAGAATATATAAAGACCTAACGATGGTCAAAGGATCTTGCGTGGTGGTTTTAATGCTGTATAGATATTGTGCAGCAGAAATACAAGCGATAGCTGCAAGAGGAAAAGCGCAAAAGTATAACTATAGATGGCTACTCCGGATATAGGAACTGAAGAAATCAAGGGTTCAAAGAAAAAGAACAACAAACTAAGGGATAAAAAGTAGAAACTGAACTTTAGTTTATTGTAGGATACAAAGAGGCGGGACCGTACAACATCAGCACTATATTTTGTCAGTTCATAACAGATCAGCAGTGCAAGTACTGCCATTAGACCTCTCAAAAGAATGTCCACTATAATAAGCAAATTTGAGCTCATGCCACTACTTCCATATTTTTGCAATCACATCTGCTGGAAAGATACATAATATGTGATACTTTAGGTTCAAACATCAAGCTGCATCAGTTGACTTTCGCTTAGCTCTGCACTTTCTTCTCTTTCAAATACAATACCTTCAGAAGCTCTCATTACACCATCAACCCTTGCAGATTCATGTATCCTGACAGTACGTGCATTGATCTCACCCAGAACATGAGAGCCTTCAGAGATCCTAACCATACCCCTGGAAACAATATTCCCGTGAATAGAATTATTCTTCCCGAGATATATATCATCTATTGTTCTTATACTTCCATACAAAGTATTATCGTTACCCATTTCCAATGATGTGGAGCGGATATTCCCTACAAGCCTGCAGCTGTTACCTATCACTGCATGGGAAGGCACACGGATAGAATCAATGGATATACTCGAACCATTGGGAATTATCATGGCTGCAGAACCCATGACCTCAACATCATCCCCTAAAAGATCATTCAGGGCCTTTTCAACCTCTTCATCCTTACCAAGGCGTAAAAGCTCACTTATGTAAAGGAAAAGATAT
Source organism: uncultured Methanosarcinales archaeon (assembly GCA_964486435.1). GTDB lineage: Archaea > Halobacteriota > Methanosarcinia > Methanosarcinales > Methanosarcinaceae > Methanomethylovorans. The sequence goes on from CAZAMM010000035.1 coordinate 4,874, forward strand.
ACGATGACAGGCACTGGATTACGTATGACTATCCAGCCCTTTGCCTCAAAGCCACCATTGATCTTAACATCATTACCGATATCCAGATCACCTTTGACAATAAGTTTACCATCTATGTTCACATATTCTCCTAGGTAAGCATCTGTATCTGTCTTGACATTACCGCCCATGCGAGACCAGATGTCTATACGTACGTCAGACTTGCATACCAGATCACCAGAAAGTACTACGCGTTCTCCAAAAATGGCAGAATTGGCATGAATACCATATTTAATGTCCGAGTGATTACCTACGATCACATCACCTTCCAAGACAATAGTATGCTCTTCCATCTTAGTATTATCAGGTACCACGAAAGTCTTAAGGAGGGTTTCTTCGGCTATGATCTCACTTCCGGAAATGGTGAATTGTAGCTGCTGTTATGGTACACATAGTATAAATTGGCATGTATATATTATTAATTATCCTGTCGGTCTTTATCTTGGTCTATCCCATTACGTACATCAACACCCGGTCCTCTTCCTATAGACAATGCTTCATCGGGGGAAAGTAAAAGTTGACCTGTGGCAAGAAGCTTATCAGAAGCATCTACAACAAGAACTTCTTCACCTGCACGCAGTTCCTTGTCCATACTGATGATGTGTTTTGAGAAAACGGTCTTGCCTTTAGATACAAAGGGAACAGCATCATCACACACGATAACTCTATATGAAGGAGCGGGGAGAATATCATGTAACAACATAGCTCCTGCAATGCTCAGGGTAAGCATACCATCCTTTGCCCTGACAGTAGCTATGCGCTGCCCATCTTGCAATATTTGTCTGACACGATTAGTTCGGGACAGTAAAAATGTCACATCATTTGAAAAAAGGGCATCTCCGCAGCCCCTGCCAAACTGATAATCGGCTATACACCTGACCTTTTTTAGATTCTTATCTCCATCTTGCATAGCAGCTAAATTACAGGTTCCTTTTAAATGGATAGCGGTCATTTTAAGTAAGATAGACAATATTATTTTTATCAGGTATAATATATAATTAGCATCAAACAGATTTAAATATAATAATGACTTATTAGTACTTGAGGAAACGGGAAAACTGCTTGTAAGCTGTATAACCCGAAAAACGTAACTGTAACCAAGCAAATCATTCATCCCCTCAAACAATGTGCCCGTTTCCTCTTATTCTGACAGATTTTTCCGGGGACCACAGGTATTACAAATTTTTATATTCCTCAAAAAATAATTATAGTGTTGACTTACCCTTTTACAACTCCTATAGGCATCAGACGTGCAACTTTCTTTGCTATACCCAGATTATGCACAACATCCACCACATCACTGCTTGACTTGTAGACCTCCGGAGCCTCTTCAGCGATCAGTGCAGGCTGCGTAGCACGAACAGATATACCCATTTCGTTAAGCTCTTTCTGTATCTGTTCACCTTTGAACTCATGCTTGGCATGAGCTCTGCTCATGACCCTTCCAGCCCCATGACATGCACTGCCAAAACTTATGTCCATTGCATCATGGGTACCGTGCAATACATATGAAGCAGTCCCCATACTGCCTGGAATTATCACAGGCTGACCCACATCCATATATAGCGAAGGGATATCGGAATGGCCTGGTGGGAACGCACGGGTAGCACCTTTCCTGTGTACATAGACTTCCTTCTTTTTACCATCGATCATATGCTCCTCGAGCTTTGCCACATTATGTGCAACATCATACACAAGGTCCATACCCAGTTCGTCAATATCTTGCCGGAAGAAATCCTGGAACACTTCCCTTACCCAGTGCATTATGACCTGTCTGTTGGTCCATGCATAGTTGGCTGCACATACCATAGCACCGAAATAGTTCTGAGCCTCAGAAGAATCCGTAGGAGCACATGCAAGTTGCTTATCAGGGAGATCTATCTTGTATTTTTGTGAAGCCTGCGTAAGAGTACGCAAATGATCGGTACATATCTGATGACCTGCACCCCTTGAGCCGCAATGGATCATAAATGTTATCTGGCCTGCATGCAAGCCAAAGGCATCAGCAGCTTTTGTATCATATATCTCATCCACATACTGGATCTCCAGAAAATGATTGCCACTGCCAAGAGTTCCCAGCTGAGGCCTTCCCCGTTGCCGCGCCTTGGTACTCACCTGCTTTACCAGAGCACCTTCCATCATTCCCTGGCTCTCGCACCTTTCCACGTCCTTAGGTACACCATAACCATTTTCCACAGCCCAGCGCGAGCCATGGATAAAAACATCATCCAATTGACCATCATTTACCCGCAGACGGCTCTTGGAGCCCACCCCAGATGGTACAGCATGAAATAACCTTTCAAGCAGGTCTTTTATCCCGGGCCTCACATCACTTTCTGTCAGGTTAGAACGGACAAGCCTTACACCGCAGTTTATATCAAAACCCACACCACCTGGACTGATAACACCTTCCTCCCTGTCAAATGCAGCAACTCCGCCGATAGGGAAACCATAACCCAGATGTGCATCTGGCATTGCCATGGAATATTTTTGTATGCCTGGCAATGCAGCCACATTGGCCACCTGATCCAGTGTGCCTTGCTCCAGTATTTTAAGAAGAGGAGGGGACAAGAAGAGGCGTCCTGGAACACGCATCCCTGGCTTATATCCGCAAGGTACCTCCCACGTATTATCATTGATCTTAGTTAGATTAATTGAAACATCATTATCTTCAGACATTTTTATCACTTACTTGAAAACTTCTGTTGGATTCTAACGGTCTATATTATAAGGTATATACCTGATATGTAAAACAGTATTGGTTCAATGACAAAATCAAAAGATGCACACTTGATTTCAAGTGTCCACAGTGGCCCGCAGGATCCAGCCATCTGCTGACCGCTGCACCTGCATATCATTATAGGTAGCTGCTTTGACCTCTGTATCGAACACATGCCTAGACAGATCAATGGTCTCTCCATAAACAGTGGCACTAAGATGCAAATGCGTACCTTTCTGTTCAATACTATGGACCCTGAAATCACCAAATACAAGATATTCAGCATCCATCAGGAAGAGAAATTCGGATAGCCAGTCAAAGAGCAGGCCATCAACATCCTCAGCTGTAAGCTCGATCTCCCGGAATTGGGGATGGGATATTGTATTAGTATCTATCATGACGTTGAACATGGCAAGAGCCGCATTCTCGAAGGCTTCCTCGAGGGTTTTACCGTATGCCAGGAACTTTGCATCGGCTGTGTGGTTCAGATATTCATACTTCTTCGGATCAGCAGGCATGCTGAGTAATAGGATTTAGTCTATTTAAAGTTTTAAAGAGAACTTAGGTTCAAAGTTGCTGCCATATATGCCATATACGCTGGAAAGCTGTTATATGACTTGCCACAGCAATTAGAACCATGATCCAGCCCAAAGGATTGAACATGAAGATCTGATACGGATATACAAAGTACATCACAGATGCTGCCATAATGAGCAAAAGCCTGTCCGCACGACCCATTATACCCCCATAGTACCTGCCTAACTGCAGGGCCTGAGCCTGAGTACCAAGGTAACTGGTAATAAGCACACCAACTATGGCAATGACACCTATCTGCCATTGCACATGTCCCGCAAAGAAAATGCTGCAAATGATTATGACATCTGCATAGCGATCGATCACATGATCGATGAAATCTCCTTTTGGGCCAGCGGTCTTGAGATATCTTGCCATTAGACCGTCTATCGCATCAAGAATTGAGTTAAGGGACACCATAAAAGCACCGGCAAGTACTAACAAAGGGTTTGTCAGGGAGTAATAATAGAATAAACCTGCAAGTATGGCGAAAAAAAGTGACAGCGCAGAGACCTGGTCTGGAGAAACACCTGCATCTGCAGCCTTATTTGCAAGAGGTGAAATGAACCGTGTAACATATGGACGTAGGGAATCAGAGGTCATGTGTGATGCTATAAAGTCGTTTTCAGATTAATGTCTTTCTTTTATTATTATCTTTTGAGCTGCTTGTTGCTCTTGAGGTCACTTGCGCATCAGGTCGTGCAGGTATTTGATTCGGCAGGAATGCTCCACTTGAGTAGTAAGCACGTAAGCTTCATCAAGAACCTTACCAATAGCGAACGTACCGTGTCCGTAGACAATAGCAGCTTTATGAGAAGAGAGAGCTTCTGCAAGATTGCTGGCAAGCTCTCCGGAACCTATGCCGCCCTGCACGATAGGAATATCACCTAGAAAGTACCTGCCTTCACTATCAAGCGGAGTGATACATCCTTCTTCCTGTAACAAAGACATTGTCACAGCATAGGGGCAATGAGCATGCACGATGGCAAATGCTGAGGTGTTATTATAGATGGCTCGATGCACCACGGTCTCCGAGGAAGCGAGCACATCCAGAGCGCAAGTGCCACATACATCCACTTCTATAACCCTCTCTGAAGTCAACTCATCCAGAGCACTGCCGCTTCGTGTAATGATTATCTTATCCCCCATACGAACACTGATATTGCCAAAATGGGACTCCACGAGTCCACCCTGCACCAGTTTTCTACCTATTCTGGATATCTCCTGCCACATGATAACACCTGAAAATACCATAAAATTTATCTGTTATTATGCTATGTAGAGCATGCAGTCAATAAATATATGCCTCGGTGGCTCAGCCCGGCAGAGCGAGTGACTTGTAATCACTAGGTCGCGTGTTCAAATCACGCCCGGGGCTTCTGCATTTTTTGAGTATTGATCAAAACGGTTTGTTATCTGGGTTCAGTATCCCTCGATGAAAGCATATATATGCTGAGCACGGGACTGGACTATTCTAATCCATAATATTTCAATATCTCCTTGATCAGATCTTGATTTCCAAGAAGCTGCAGACTTTTGTTGTAGCTGTAATCCAACATTTACTCAATTTTTTTATTATGATCCCAGAGTTGCTCAAGGAATTCATAATCATATTTTTCTTGCATTTTTTTCTGCACCAGACTGCTGTAAGGTCTCAATTTCCATAACCTGGTTCAAGAACCAGGTTATGAGGGTTCTTAGAGCATCTTCACTATCGACCAAATAATCTGCTAACAGATCATATAGATTCATGGTCTTGTACCTTCCTAGTTGTTCACAATATTCTACTAAGGTACAGGACTATCATATTTTGCAGCAAAATAGATACACTACCGTATTAAATCACCATCTATTGAATGTGATTTTAGCATCCATAAATTACAAAAGATCGGTTTTTATCTATAAACAACTTTTATGCAGTAAACTCATTGACAATGGCTTTCCCAAATACTTTCACTATGCATAGTGTTTCTATTTATACTTGAAGAGAATACTTCTATTTGCCTCTCTACAAAAGACAAACCAGAGGCTTGAGGTAGAATATGAACTTAATTGTAACTGAAATCAAGAACAAGTTCCAGGAACTTGGTGTAGATATTCCGGTTGAAATGATAGAAGAGAGACTTGAAAAGCTCATAGTGAAGTTCAAGGTCCCCCAGGAAGAAGCAAAAAGAAGCGTCGTGAATTTTTTTCTGAAGGAATACAGTATTTCTAAAGATCAGTTCTATGGTAATCAGGGAGAAGCTTCTTTTGTAAAGGTGACAGATATCTCTGAAGATGGAAAGTGGGTGAACGTAAAGGGAAAAGTCGTTCAGCTGTGGGAAAACACTCATGAATCTATTTCCCAGGTAGGGCTCTTGGCAGATGAAACCGGTACTGTAAAATTCATCTCCTGGGCAGCTGCAGAGGTGCCGGCAGTTGAGGAAGGAAAAACTTACTTTTTTAAAAACGTTGTATCCAGTGAGTGGAACGGTAAAATGGAGATAACTCTCAATAAGAGCAGTTCCATTGAAGAGACATCAGATGATATACATGTACAAAGCAGAACTCCTGGAATAGCCCCTCTTGTAAAGGTCGCTGATATTTCTGATGACGGAAAATGGGTTGACCTGAAAGGCAAAATAGTACAGTTGTGGGAAAACACCAATGAATCGATTTCTCAGGTCGGTCTTATTGGTGATGAAACTGCAACAATCAAGTTCATCAAGTGGGCAAGGGCAGAGATACCCGTGGAACTGGTAGAAGGAAAGAACTATCTTTTCCGGAATGCTGTGACCAGCGAATGGAATGGGAAACTTGAAATCACTCTGAACAAAAGCAGTTCCATTGAGGAAATCTCTGATGATATCGAAGTTGGAACCAGAGATGCTGTACTTACAGCTGCAATGGTGGACGTGCAATTAGGTTCCGGCCTCATAAAACGTTGTCCTCAGTGCAATCGCTCACTAACAAAAGGCGCATGTGCAGAGCATGGTAAAGTAGATGGAGTATATGATCTACGCCTGAAGGCTGTACTGGACACAGGAACTATTGCTCAGGATATACTTCTTAAAAAAGAAGTAACCGAGGAGATATCGGGCATTACACTCGAAGAGGCTATTGCTATGGCGGCAGATGCACTTGATCAGGGTGTTGTTCTGGAAGCTATGAAGCAAAAGCTTGTGGGAAAGTATTATACTGTTTCGGGACCTCGGGTTGACAGGTACATACTCGTGGAGTCAATCAGAAAGGAATCAAATCTGGATCACGAACTGCTTGATGAACTCATAAATGAATTGGAGGTGTTCTAAATGGCAGGATATACCCGTGAAGTTGCCAGAAGGATATTCGCTCAGGAATTCAGGGAGTCCAATCTGACTTTTAAGGATGGTAATGACCAATATTCTCCTCAGTATCTATTAACTCCCACAGGCGCGAAAGTAAACCGGATGTTCATAGTGGGAACTCTTACAGAGAAGGAAGATATTGGAAGTGATTCAGAGTACTGGCGTGGGAGGGTGTCTGACCCAACAGGTTCATTCTCCATATATGCAGGCCAATATCAGCCGGAAGCAGCTCAGGTGCTTTCAGAATGTGATACGCCTGAATTTGTAGCTATTGTGGGCAAGCCCAGTACATATACTACTCCCGAGGGCGAGATCCGTACCTCCATAAGGCCGGAATCAATGTATATAGTCGACGGTGAAACCAGGGATCTTTGGGTGCTTGACACAGCCAGAGCCACTCTGGAAAGGCTAAAAGACCTTGCTGAGTCCCATCCAAATACATTAAAAGCAAAAGAACACTACAGCACCGAAACAAAGCACTATGCATCCATGGTGCTGAAGGCTCTCAGGTCTCTGCAGGAAGAATATTGATCTTACAGGGTAACCTGTAATTTCTTTTTGATTTCATATGCTTATCTTTTTTGAGCAAAAGAGGCATAAACATCAATAGCCAATAATTGATTGGTATTATGAAAACATATCTTCTGATCTGGTTCAACAGTAATGGAGCAAGGCCTTCAGAGATTACTCGAAGTCTGATGTCTATGGGTTTTACTCCTGTACAGGGTTTCTATGACTATATATATGATTGGGGGAATCACGTAGATATAGATGAGATTCTGAATTTTGGAGATAAAGTGCAAATGACGTTGAAAGACATGGGCGTAATGTTCAAGATCGAAACGGTCAATAGTAATCCATAGGGTGCTTTAGTCCCCCTCTGCGAGTTTACGTGAATATTCTATATAGTCGCAGGACTGGCCAACGATCTCAATTATTCTGGTTGAAGCATTTCCATTATTGATATCAATCTCCACAGCACATGGATCGGACATTCTGGGTTTTGTAGGTGATCCCGGACAGATCAGCAATACATCGCTCTTTTCGATCAGAGGTCTGTGAATATGACCAAAAACAAGTATGTCCACTTCCATTTCAAGAGCAAGGTATCTGAGAGCAATGGTATCGTTCAGAGAGAGGGCTCCTTCATGGACTATGCCTATCTTCATGCCGTCCACTTCAAAAGTGATCTTTTCAGGAAGCTCCTGCTTTATTAAATCCTGGTCTGCATTACCATGCACAGCTTTTAGTTTACCGGTTGCTTCAAATGCCTTATAGCATTCGTAAGAGGTGAAATCGCCTGCATGAGCGATAATATCATAATCTGCGAGTACATCCGCAAGATAGTCCGGTATTTTTCCGGTTTCAATGTGTGTATCCGAGATAGCTATAATCTTCATTTATAACCTCCAGTCAGCTCAGTGTAGAGAAAGATCGACAAGTTCATATTCCAGGTTCTCACTTTCAAGACGGCTGAGTATACCAGGAACCTCTTCATCAATAGCAAGCACTAATGAGGACAGGCCATGGAAAGCTGCCTCTATAACAGATTCCTTTGCTCCGAACATTACATGCGGTTCCCTGCCCACTCTTCTCAGTGCTATAAGAGATTCAACTCCTATGGTAGCAAGATATGACTTTGATCGTACAAGGTTTTCCAATCTTTCCAGGTCAACATTCTTGGATCCACCTCTTTCCACACGTGGTATCTTACAGACAGTAATGCTTGCATTTTCCAGGTCAATGAGTCCCATCAGATCAGTGACACCTACATCTTCCCCCTTAAATGCAGCAGAGATGGTTGTACCAGTAGCATTGGTGATATTTTTTGTGCTCACATAGAGTAAACCGTTCCTCATCGTAAGATATACTTCCTGTTCCGCATTCACATCTTCTTCAGATATTGCAGTCCAGGTGGATACATGACTTATGATGTCGCTCATCACAAATCTTGCATACCTTTTCATCTCGGCGGCATTCTCCAGAACCCATTCAACTCCTTGTTTTGTTATTCGGTACCTTACTCTTCCTTCGGAGCTCACCAGTCCTTCAGCCACAAGTTCTTTAATGTACTCCGAGACAGCCTGAGGCGTCACACCGATCTTTTCAGCTATCTCTTTTTGCCGAACATTTGGTTGGTGTGCAGCTACTTCTATGAGTATTTGGAACTTGGTTATACCACTCTTACTGCTAAGAAGCTCGATCATTCCTTATCATCCACTTCCTTGATGCGTTGTCCCATCACTGCCAATTTATCAGACCGCCGTGCAACGGCACGGATATACATTGGGCTTTTGTTCAATGCCCTTGTCAGGCTGCTCATCGACTCGTTTCCTTCGATCACAAGTTTTTCGAGTTCTTCTATTACATCCTTTACTTCCTCATAAGACTTGAAAGTCAGCATTATGATATCACTCATATCTTCCACTGAACACTGAAAATTAGTCTGTACTTTGGAATAAGAACTGTGGTATTCTTTTTGTGGCGTTTTTCCAGGCTCGGGCATATGCCACTGACTTTCGATCAAACCACTTTTCTTAAGGATCTTTATGCTCTGCGCAACATCCGTTCCCAGCGTTTCCTCTAGTTCATCTTTTGTCATCCATAAATTTAAAAGGGCATCAAATACCTTTTTATGCCGTTTAGACCCAAAAATCTGGAGGAGTGGTACAAGTTCGGAAGGATCATTGATAATTCTTGTCCGTTTATTCATTGTATTAACCTCTGAATGTACCTCATATGGACCGTGACCAGTTAAATTTCTAAACTAACAAGTACAAGCGATCCAAAAATTTAGTTAACCCATCAAAACACTTTTCGCCAATATTATATGTTCCTTAATCTTAATAAAGGTGTTGTGATTTCATAATGTTTTAAAATCGATATTTAGTTCTCCATTCTGCTGCCAAAGGAATAGTGGGGATTTTCTCTTTTCGTGTATGTTCTTCTCATACAGCGCATGGGCTACAATAGGAAGTGCAATGGTGGCATCCACGAAAACCTGCACTTTCTTTGCCCCTGCGGCTATCTTACCCCAGGAAACAGCTTCATCGAACGTACATCCTGAAAGACCACCCCAGTGAGGTACATCTGTGGTATATTGTATCGCATAATCATGTCCGGCAATATCTGCACCCATTATGGAAGCCACAACTTCTGTCTGTTGTATGAAGTTCTTGGGAACTCCTCCGCCTACGTACACTACCCCCGTCTTACCAGACATCTCTACTATACGAGTTATTTCATCCACATCTTTTATCTGGTCCACATTAACATCAACTCCTGCCCTTCTCGCAATGGTCAACCCTATCCCTATGGAACTATCGCCAAGAGCAGGCACAAAAATGGGCACCCCATATTTATATGCGCTTCCTACTATGGATTCTTCACCATTTTCATACTCACATATTTTCTTTCCAAGGAGATTTATGAATTCCCTTGAGGACATTCTTTTCCCATGAAGTCCGCTGGCAAAATCTGCTATCAAATGGTCTGTATTTCTGAACTCTTCCTCAAAAGCGAAAACATCGTAGATTCTGTCTACTCCATGCTTGAACAGTTCTTCATCGTTAGCCAGATGAGAACCAACATAATGTCTTTTTCCAATAGCTTCGTGACAGTCATGGAACAGGTTTGCTCCTGTGCTCACAAGGCAGTCTATCATCCTGTTCTTTATCAGATGAACCATCACTTTCCTCATACCTGCTGGCACCATGGCACCTGTAAGCCCCATCATTACAGTAAGTTTTTCTTCTTTGAGCATATTGTTCCAGGCTTGCACTGATTCGGCAAGTTTCCTGCCCTGGAATCCAGTATATAGCATGCTGTCTACTAACTGACCTATAGACCGGTCCGTAACATCTAAAGGTCTTGTTGGGTTCTGAGTGAAAACATTGATCTTATGTGGTTCCATCCTGACACCTCGCAATGATAGGATCATGAAACTCTGAAATGCTGCATTTAACCATCAATTGGCGTTCAGAGATACATATCTTTTAGAAAACATATCATGTGCACCATTGTAATTAAGCATAACCTTTGGATATAACACTACATTTCTTTACCTCATTATTTTGCAGACCGATAAATATATCCAATTCTGTTACCAATCAGTCAGTTATCATGTCCCAGAATCTTAGCGAGAAGATAAATGATGTACTTATAGATAGACAATTATCCATTAGTGCCATCACCAGGGAGCTTAAAGATAAGGGGTTCGTTGAACACAGGTTGGTACTGACTGGATATCTACGTGCTCTGCGTGACCTGAAAATGCTACAGGAGATAGAAGTTCCCCCTTCTAAGGTCTACAAAATCCTGGAGTATCCTGAGAAGTGCACAGATATTTACTCAATAGTAGGTGATCAGATCAAGAATCTGGACATGGAAATGCGTTTGCCACTTGCTATTTATATTACCTCGAGACTCTTTAAGCGACCTGTGTTCAGGGAAGAACTTCTCCATCTTGGCATCAATAACAAGAGTGTTGCCAATTGTCTGGAATCTACCACATGCATGATATCTATTTCAAGGGATGAGAATCTGAAGCTCTACCGCAGCGAGATTACAAGGATTCCCATTCCTGCAAACGATCCAGCCTATGAAATAAAGGGCGAAGATGTTCAACTGATCTCTATGGCAAATATAGTATTGATGGAAACTGTCAAAGATCTTGTGGACATAAGTGGACTTACTCCAAAAACAAAGCAAACAAAGCTTGTTGAGATTTGATTTCATTTTCGAACATATCATTTTCAAAACCAATAGTAACTTAAGGCAGTGATAATCTGAAAAAAAAGCATGAAGGACTTATTCAAATGCATCCTATTGGATACGTGCATAATGCTTTTAAAGAAGCTGTTTTTGATGAGAAGATGTATTCTTCGATATCACAGATCATCTTGAAAGAAGAACTGCAGGCAGGCCTTAAAGACATAACAGATTTCTCTAAGATCTATGTACTATTTTATTTTGACCGCTCGCAAGGCTACGATCTGATCCAGAAACGCCGCTATGATGGAAAGGTATCAGGTGTCTTTGCGTCCAGATCACCTAAAAGGCCTAACAGTATAGGACTAACATTGGTAGAATTGATGGAAGTCAAAGAAAATATACTTACTGTCCGAGGTCTGGATGCTATTGACGGTACTCCGGTCCTTGATATAAAACCGTTCACAAAAAATCATATAGCAGGTGATGGTTTACGGTCTCCGTAAATGTGGCATGTATACAAATGAAAGTGGAACACTGCTCTAAAGCGGATAATATAAAGAACGCTCTGTCCATGGCAGAAAAAGTGGTGTCATCAGGAGCAGATATCATTATACTTCCTGAGGTCTTTTCTACTGGTTTTTGTTATGAAGGAATAAGTGAACTGGCAGAAGAAGCTCCGTTCCCCAGCATAAGTAAACTTATTGAGTTCTCAAAGAAGAAGGAATGTGCTTTGATCGGATCTATAATTGAAGCCCAGTTCAGGGAAGGATTTCCTGTATTCTATAACATGGGCTTCTGTGTGGAGCATGGCAAGCTGGCAGGTGTGTACCGCAAATGTCATCCTTTCAGACAGGAAAAAAACCATTTCTCAGCCGGAAATAGCATACATCCAATATTCCTTAAAAAATACGATCTCAATATTGGATTGCAGATCTGTTATGAATTACGTTTTCCTGAAGTAGCCAGGAAACTGGCTCTTGATGGTGCAGACCTGCTGGTTACTGTGGCACAATTCCCAAATCCCAAAAAGCATGTATGGAGGGCTCTTTCCTTGGCGAGGGCTATTGAAAACCAAATCCCACATATAGCCTGCAATGTGGTAGGTTCTTCTCCGGATTCCTCTTTTTTTGGCGATTCCATCATCATTGATGCAGCGGGAAATGTGCTTGTGGAGGCAGAGGAGGAAGAGTGTACGATCATGCATGCAATTGATACTGAAAATACTGAGAAGGTACGATGTAATATCCCCGTTTACTCAGACAGGCGTGCAGATCTTTACTGATTGTAGTTATTTCCTCTTTGTCGGTCTGAAGTAGACGATTTAAGCCGGAAAGATATTCACCTGGCAAAAAAATTGCTCTATACCATTGATCTTGATGCCGGTATTAGTGATCCGGCCAGGATCTTATGAAGCTTTTCTTCATCATGGTTAAAGTTATGCACGCTGTACCTTCCAAGTGGGCATCTGCCAATTCTTCCTGGTCCGTGGTAATCCGAACCCCCTGTCATGATCGATCCATATGTACGGCACAGTTCCAACATAGATTTAATCTGTTGCCAGCTGCTTTTTCCATAAAACACTTCAAAGCCATCCATTCCGCATTTTACAAAATAGTCCACTACATCGGCAAGTAACGATAGGCTGTTATATTGGTCCAGTGTACGGATCAGATGCGCTCCCACAGCTTTACCCCCTGCTCTGTGGATGATATCAATGGCCTCCTCTATCTGAAATTTTTCTACATCTATAAAGTACTTAGATTTTTCAGTGAGCCATAGATCATGGAACTCATAAATGGACATATCCCTGTTGACAACAGCCTTTGCAATATCGTGTTTGGTTATAATGCCTTTTGATGATTCAAGACGCGAGTAGTCTACAAGCCAGCCATGTGAAGAAAGCAAATCCACCATTTCGTCAGCATACTTCCATGCACGCTTTTTTGTGGTCTCAAGTTTCTTTTGTAGGTACGCATCATCCTTATCAAAACCGTAGCCCAGTACATGTACTTCAATTCCCAGTGGGTCAAAATTAGTTGTGAATTCTATACCTGGTATGAACTGTAATCCCATTTTCTTGCATTCGCTTTCAACAGATTCTAACCCATCCACAGTATCATGATCAGTAACGCTAATGGTCTTTAATCCAATATCCCTTGCTTTTGTAACCAATTCTGAAGGATACAGATCCCCATCTGAATATATAGTATGCATGTGCATATCTGAAATGATTTGAATGATAACACCTCACCTGTCTTTCTTTTTGAAGTTTACTTATTATGAACTTTATGTAAATAGGCTATAGGAGCCTCTATAGACTATGTTTGGTCTGTATCCGGAACCATTGCATGTTTGGTGCACAGATTAATATCAAAATACTGCATCCAAAAGTTCAAAGCAGAAATTCTACTGTTATTCTTATAGGATCCCAGCACTGCATCCTTTTTAACATGGCTTTTTTCACTCAAGTTTTTGCTTTTCCACATACACTAAACAATATAATATAATATAATATAATATAATTACTATATAAATATCTCTACAGGTTACATGCACTTAAAGGAATACCCTCATAGAAATACTGATTTTACACATGACATTAAACAGAATACTTATAGTATGAACTTGATTTTATAAAGATAAACGGTAAAAGAATAGATATGTCTAGCAGAGAAAGAGATATGGCTGTAAGATACCTTAACAAAGGGGTATCTTTGAAGGATAAAGGCCTTCATGCTGAAGCACTTGAGAATCTGAAAAAGGCAGAAGAGTATTCATGGGGAGCTTCGTCTCCTGCTCTTCTGGCTACGGTCATGCAGAATCTTGGAGATCTATTGGAGATCATGGGTGATGAGGAAGAGGCCTTTGAACAGTATTTTCTTGCAGTAGGAAAGTTAGAAAAACTTGTTGAAGTAACTCCCTCTTTTAGAGAGCAATTAGCTACTACCCTCAGCAAACTTGCTTCCATGCTTGTGGACAGGGATAAAAAAGAAGAAGGAAAAACAAATTATGAGAAGTCCATTGCTCTGTACCGGAAAATTCGTAGGGAGAATCCAAAAAATGTACAAATACGCTCCAATATGATCTCTACTTTGAACAATCTGGGTGCACTTCTGGCAGATATGGGTCAGAAGGATGAAGCACAATGGAAGTTCGAAAAAGCTCTGAAGATGCTTGATGATAAGCAGTGTCCTGCAGAGAATTATACTCTTTGTTTTGAGAAAAAAGCCATGGTGCTGGAAAACCTGGCCAATCTGCTTATCGAAAGTGGAGAACTTGAGCAGGCGAGAGACAAGCTTTCAACTGCCCTCGATCTCTATTCTTCGCTGCTTGATCAGGAGCACATGACAGATTTATATAAGCCAAGAGTTGCTTTGGTTCTTAGCAGGATGGCTCACTTGCTTGTGTCCCTGGATAAAAAAGAAGAGGCATTGCAACACTACAACTCTTTACTGCAAATATATAGTGAGCTTTCAAAGCTTACGCCGCAAAATGAAGAACTGATGTCGGAAAAAGCTTTAGTTTTAAGTTCCATGGCAGATCTGTTTGCAGGAATGCACAAGGAAACTGAAGCAATAAGCAAACATGAAGGAGCACTGGACATTCTAAAAGAGATACAGTCATCAGAAGATCCATATAAAAATTCTCGAATAAGCGTATCTATACAGCTGGAGCTCGGAAAATTGCTCGTTTCTCAGGGTAGGGTAATGGAAGGTCTTACAAAGCTAGAAGAGGGTATAGACCTCATATCTTTATCCACAGGTCAAAAAGACATTGAAACCATTGATAAAGGCTACTCTTATCTGCTGCAAACATGCGGGATGTTGCTTGAAATGTCAGGCAATGGAAGTCCTGAAACATTTGAGAGGCTGCTTGAAATACATAACAAGCTCAGTGACCTGATGACCACAACTGATGGCATCTCCTGTAAGGCGAGGATAATGGAAGCCTTGGGCAGAGTGCAAGTGGATTCCGGAAACACAGAGGTTGATGCCTCTAGATTTATAGAAGCTGGAGATCTGCACACACAACCAAAGGATACAGATGTTCGTTCGTCTGAAAAGTCCGAAAAGTCCGGTATCATAGAACCAGACATGTCTTGTGTTACATGTGCTGAGAAGCCTGAGAACATCTATAGCGAGATTATTGAAGTCCGGAAAAAGGAGGAGCTTGGGAAGGACAATATCATCATGCATAATGGGAGTATTACGGATACACAGGAAAGATTAGCTGATTTGGCACTCGATAAAGGAAGGTACGAGCAGGCCTTTGATCTATATATGGATATTCACTCTGCTGACAATTCAAGGGGCATGGCTCTTAAAAAAGCTACTGATGTCCTGGAAAAGCTCGAAGCTGATATTCATCTTAACAAACGGTCAGGCAGCATTCTGGAGAACATGCAATTCCTTGTCAAAGGATATGCTATGCTTGCGGATATCGAGCCTTTGAACTCTGAGCACAGGCGCAACCTTGCATCCACAGAGAAAGAACTGGGTCAGATCTTGCTTGAAACTGGTCATGTGGATGAGGCACGGCAGAGGTTTGGGCTGGTTCTTGATGATTATCTTTTGTTGATGGTCATGCCGGGCAACAAGCATCACCTTAAAGGCATGTATGCTGTCCTGAAGGAGCTTACAGCTCTGTTGACGACAATCAATGACAAGGAAAAGGAGCTAAAATGCCTGGAAAAGATATCCAGGGGTTATTCTATTATGTGTGAGCTTGATCCTCAGGATGCTGGTCTTTTGGAAGACCTTGCAACTTCCCTGGACCATCAGGCGTCCTTGCTGGCAAGTCTTGACAGAAAAAAGGATGCTTATGAGGCTCTTGATGAGGCTCTGGGTAAGTATGAAATGCTTTATCAGCTTGAATCTTCTTCCAAGCATGCTGGAAAGGCTGCTGTGGCAATGAACAATATGGGTGCTATGCTTGCCAGAATGGGAAGGAAAGAAGAGGCAAAACAGATGCTTGAGGATGCTTTAAGAATCTACAGCTATCTGCTTGATGAGGAGCCAGATAATACAGAGCATATGGTGCATGCTGCCTTCACTCTTGATAATATGGGCACGCTCTTTGGGAACATGGACAGGCTGGAGGATGCAAAACACATGTACGAATCGGCTTTGCAGATGTATATGGATATTAATAATATGGATCCCGACGATACATTATATCATGACTATGCAGCCTTAACCATGGAAAACCTGGGTGGTGTACTTGAACGTATGGGCAGGCGTGATGATGCCAAGTGGATGTACGATAACGCGAAAAAACTGAAGATGAATGAGGCTTGAGTTATTCCTTGCCTGTTTTTCTGATATGAAAAGTATGATCTTTTCTTTGCTTTTTCAATAATATTTACATTCAATCTATAAATTTGCTTTTTGAGGTAGCAGTGTTTAGCGAACCACCTACTTCAATACTGGTTATAGTTCCAAGAGCTACATCTTCCTCATTATCAAAAGCCTGCATAAGCTCCTGTATTAGTGTATTCTTTAACTTCCTGCGCTGCCTGGGGTTCACAACGTATCTTACATATATATCAATACGGTCGTTTTCAGGCTTGACATACGTCTGGGTCTCTACATCGTAAGTTGTCAGGAAATATTTTTGTTCCAGGTTTAGAAGTTCTACTTTCGCATTCATTATAGTAACACTAACAAGATTATTAACAGTTTCAAAGATAATTTTCTGTGCTTTTTTCCAGTTACTATCAGGGATCAAAGAGATCCGCACTTCATCCCATATGAACGAGAAATGACGTGTGTAATTCTTCACAGTACCAGTAAGCAAAAAACTATTGGGTACATTCATTATCCTGCCGGTGTATTGATCACCATCTACCCATTCCTGAATTTCCATAAGTGTGGTGTGAAAATAGGTTATATCCAGCACATCTCCGAAGCTTTCTCCCATCTGAATACGATCTCCTGCATTGAATGGACGCGTTACCAGCAACATGATGCCTCCGGCAAGGTTGCGAAAAACGTCCTGTAGGGCGACGACCAGACCAGCACTGAGAACACCGTATGCAATGATAAGAGTAGTAGTTTCTTTGAAAAAGATGATCAGTAACACACAACCGGCTATAAATGTGATGAATGCTGAGGAGATCTTTCTCATATTGTATCTTTCCCGGGTGGTGCGAGCTTTCTTTTTGATAATGTTTTCCAGAATAATACGTAATATATAGGAGATAAGCAGGATAAAAACAAGATACAAGAGCTGCTTCAGAATGGCACGATTATCCACTCCATACGCTGTAAAGTTTATAAGATACAATAGTACTCCTGTCATTGCTAAAAGGAAAACTATGAACAGATTACTTCTCCCACTCACAGAAATAAATAAGGAGAAATGCTATAAAAAGGTTGCAGGACAAAGAGATATTTGAGTAGAATCTTTTCTCTATCTATAGCTCTACCCATATCTTCATGTACACACATATACAAATATTTCGGCTCTGTAGAAATGCTCATTTGAGCAATATATTTAACCTTGACATATCTGTCAAGGTTATGTATTAATAATTTGATTTTGACTTCTTTTACTTGATTCCAGTATTTTCTTGCCTTTATTTCTTCACCATATTTTCTTTTAATGACTGAGAACATGGTTTCTACCAGGTTCCTAATATTATACAACAGCTTTTCAAATTCTTGTGAGAATTTCGATAGACCCCTCTCTCCACCATAACATCTTACTAAAACATAAATAAATAAATAAATAAATAAATAAATAGATTAATTAATTAATTAATTAATTAATAAATGCAGAAAATTTAATTAGTTTTGCATTTAATGAAAAATATAAACGCCACTTTAAGTTTTTGATGACATAAAAAACAGAGGTTAATCAGAATCCTCAATAATAACTTCCTTCAGCTTTTGGCATACCTGTTGCCAGCTCAGCCATACTGATCGCTGTAGCTATAGAAATTATATCTCCAATCAAAAAGGAGAATATTGCTCCTGAGCCTGCATTTGTAAAAGCGATCCCTGGAAGAATGAAGATCCCTGCTCCGATCATAGTCCCGGTACCAATCCCCCATAAACGTGCACTGCAAATTGATAATTCATATCATATCTTCATATTGACATAGAAACTCAGGCTGTTCACCATAAAATTGGGAAGATTAACTTTTGACCATTCGATCGCACTAAGCCAATATAATTTGAATTTTTTGGAGCATTTCCCTTTACACTTGGAACCAGAATACACTAAATCGAGTCACGACACAACAAATAACTGATGTAAATATAATAGCCCCCTTGTAGTATCCTCACTCAGCGAAGGCTTGTAAAGCCTTCTTTTC
>CAZAMM010000036.1:0-23521 GCA_964486435.1 uncultured Methanosarcinales archaeon
TTAATGAGATCACAGGACGTGTCGTGACAAACGGTGGCAGAATAATAGAAATGCGTATTATGGAGCCTGCTTTGGAAGAAGTATTCCTTGAACTTATGGGGGTAGATCTTAATAGGGTAGATGGTTGATGTGTCCTTAAAATTTTAAAAATAATTTTTTGATCCATCATTTCAGGCAATTTCATTAAATAACGATACATACTTTTACTCACCATCCTATATTTTCGTCCTTTTATCTCGTTACTTTTTAACTTACAGATCCTATCGATACGTTTATTAGTTGCTCATGCAATTATTGCGCACGCAACAAATAGGAAGCCACAATGATGGACAAACTAAGAGAACAGGAATCTATTGGCAGGGATATATCCCACCTTTTCAGGTCCATTCGGAATTTCATGGGACGACGGCTTGAGCCTTATGGTATAGGTGATGCACAGTTCCCTTTTTTCATGATGTTACTGCACGAGGATGGCATAAGCCAGGAAAGGCTTGCGACTTATTTAAAATGTGACCGGGCAACAAGTGCAAGGTCGATAGCCCGGCTGGAAAATGCTGGATATGTACGTAGGCTTGTAGATCCTGAAGATAGAAGGGCATACAAAGTATTCCTTACGGAACAGGGTCAGGAACTGGGTGATATATTATGGTCTGTTTCAAAAGAACTGAACAGCATGTTGCTTGAGGGTTTTAGCAATGAGGAAAAACTGGATTTCAGAAAAATGATCAAGAGAGCTGGCACGAACATCTCGAATTGGGAACAGATCAGGAAGACAACTGATGAATGAAAGTCCACATACAGGTGAGAACAGCAAGGCTGGTCATATGACCACAGGGATGAAGACATTAATGGGTGACCCCAGGAAGGCTATCTTAAAACTAGGTATGCCTATGATGCTTGCCATGTCAGTGCAGATGGTCTACAACCTGGTGGATACTTTCTGGGTTTCAGGTCTTGGTGCCGATGCCCTTGCAGCTATTGGTTTTGTGTTCCCTTTCTTCATGGCCATGATCGCACTTTCCACAGGACTTGGCCTGGGAGGAGGGTCGGCCATATCCAGAAAACTGGGTGCCAGAGACAAGAGGGCCGCTGACAATGTTGCAGTGCATACCATAGTCCTGATGATATTGCTTACATTTCTGGTCAGTGCCCCACTATTCATTTTTGCAGAACCTATTTTTCTGGCTGCAGGAGCCGGTAAGACAGTAGGTCTTTCCATGGACTACGGGCGTATAATATTTGCAGGAAGTATTCTCATTTTCTTCACTAATGTAGCCAGCGCCATATTGCGGAGTGAAGGTGATGCCAAACGTTCTATGTATGCAATGATATTCGGAGCTGTGCTCAACATCATCTTAGATCCTTTGTTCATTTACACATTTGGAATGGGCATCAAAGGGGCAGCCTGGGCAACTCTAATCTCACTGGGAATAACTGCAGCTATGGTATTCAAATGGTTGTTCCTGAAAAACGACACATACGTTTCTTTTAAATTCCGTGATTTCAGTCCAGATATTGGTATCATCAAGGAGATCTCCAAGGTAGGCTTGCCATCAGCTATGCAACAATTATCTATGGCATTTACCATGGTTATCATGAACCTGGTTATCATCGCAGTAAATAATACGGATGGTGTTGCTGTCTATGCTGTGGGGTGGCGTGTAGTAATGATAGCTATAGCACCTCTGGTAGGTATTGGAACAGCAGTAATGACAGTGTCAGGTTTTGTGTATGGCGGACGCACCTACAAAAAACTTATGCCGCTACTTCTATATTCAATAAAACTGGGAATTATCATCGAAACCGGGATTGCTATATTTACCTTCTATCTGGCACCTTATATTGCTGCAGTTTTTACGCAGGCGGAATCATCTGCTCATATAACTGAGGACATAACCTCCTTTCTTAAGATAGCTTTCCTTTTCTATCCCACTACAGCCATGGGATTACTTTCTTCATCGTTGTTCCAGGGCACTGGTAAAGGTACAAGTTCTCTTATTGCCACTATCATAAGGTCACTTATAATGACACCCCTTTTTGCCTTCCTGTTCTCTTATTACCTGGGGATGGGACTTACAGGTGTCTGGTGGGGATTGGTCTTTGGGAATATATTAGGTTCCCTCATGACATTTGGCTGGGTGTACCTGTATCTTCGTAAACTGCAGGCGTATGCTCCTGAAAAATTATCTGTGGTGCATGGAGAGTTTTGATCTCACTAACAGATAATATATTGAAAACATCTGTAAGATATATGCAGAGTATATTTCTCTTCATTTCCTTCTATTATCTTCCTTTTTTTTACTGGGCTTTACAGATGTGTCAACTTTTTATAATTGTTGTCTTATTGCTTTAGATCTTCATGCACTATCTATTTATAGTGAATAGTCACAACTTTTGCACAGGTCTTTTTGCTGTCCTGATATGCAAGTGTATTTTCAGGAACAGTAAGAGGCGTATTTTATTTGTAAGGTGGGTAACCATGCACAGTACATGCTCTCCTGAAAAAAAAAGTCAAGAAAACCTTAGTGTTGAGGAAGAGGCTGCTTTGCAGATGTTATTGGAGCTTCCTGCCGGAGAAAAAGTATACAGACAGAATTGTTCCATTGTCGTAAAACTTCCCTCTGGAAGAAGTACTCTTACTACTTCATGGCTTAACGGAGGTTATCGCGAAGACCTGGAATGCATTATCAATAACCAGATTCCTCGTAGAGTAAAAAAAGGAGAGGAGCTGGAAGGAGGAGATGTATCTGCTTATCTTTCACTGCTTGCCTCAAAACTAGGATTTGATCCATTAAAGAGCTCCGGCATGCTTACTGCTGCAAATATGGATAACGTTGCTATAGTCAGCAAGGGTTTCAGGGGTCTTGAGGTTACGGCAATAGTAACCGGAGGTGTTGAAATAAATGGTGGCAGAGCAGGGGATCCAGCTTCATACTACCAGGAGAACGGCGACCACTTCCCTATAAATGGAACGATAAATACTATTATTGTAATAAATGCGAGCCTGCCTGAATATGTGATGTCCCGTGTTATTATGACTGCCACTGAAGCAAAGACCGTGGCTCTGCAGGAACTGATGGTCCCAAGCAGATATTCCCCAGGAATAGCTACAGGCTCAGGTACCGATATGATCGCTGTTATCAGCGACATGACAAGTCCTCTGAAGCTCACGGACGCGGGAAAGCATTCCAAGCTTGGGGAAATGATAGGAAAGTGTGTGATAGAGGCTACCAAAAAAGCACTTGAGAAACAGTCAGAACTTACACTGATCTCCCAGCGTAATATGCTGTTAAGGCTGGAAAGGTTCGGGGTTGATGAAGCATATTACTGGAAAGTGGCCTCCCATATGGCAGGTGAAAATCGTAAAATGCGTTTCCTGAATGATTTGAGGGAAATGGCAGCTAATCCTTTATTGGTAACAACCACTTCTGCAATTATGCACATAGTTGATGAAACTTCCTGGGGTATGCTGCCTGAAACTTCAGCACGGACAATGGCCCTTGCCCTTATTCGGCAGCTTCCCGGTCTGTTAGGGAGCAACAAAAATCCACCAGAGGACATACTTAACGGTTATGAAAGTATTGTTGATAATCTGGTTTTTATGACAGCCTGGCTGGTAAAGAACGGTGTAGCTGAAGAAAAATGATGCTTGACCATTTTATAAACTGCAGATGTATACATAATTATGAGGTTTTAATATTAAGAGTTTAATGAATTTTTCCCTTCATGAAAGTGACCTATCACGTTTTGAAAATGAATGGGACAAGGTAAAGTCTTTTGTGAGATCTCACGGACTGGACGGTGTAGAACTTTTCATTGATCACAATCTTCTTCCGGATGTTCCTTCAGGGATAGTTGAAGGTGTACATTTACCTTACTGGATGGGAAGGCACCGTGCATGGACGGATGAAAAAGCTTTCAATGAGGCTATGGATGAAAATGAGAAGTTTTTCCTTTTCGGGGGACATAACCGACAGGATATGATATCGAACTTCAGGAGTGCTCTTGAGAATGCTGCATCTATTAATTCAGAATATGGGGTTTTTCATGTTGCTTATGTGGAGCTGGATCATGTGTTCACTCGGGATTTTTATGCCTCTGATATAGATGTCATAAATTCAACTGCGGATTTTCTCAATGAATCTTTATCTGTTTACCCAAATGGAGAACCACCTGTAAGGCTGTTTTTCGAGAATCTGTGGTGGCCTGGCCTAAACCTGCTGGACATTGCTGCAACAATGCATTTTACAGAATCCCTTGAATTCGATAACTGGGCTTTTACACTTGATACAGGTCATTTGATGAATGCTATTATGAATTGCACTGAGGAAATAACTGCAATTGATTCGGTATTAGATGTGCTGGCAAGATATCCTGAAGATATTATTGACAGAATAGAAGGAATGCATTTCCATTGCAGTCTATCTGGTAACTATCAGGTGCAAGTGGCAAGAAGTGGTGTACCTGAAGGTTATTATGACCTCTCGTTCCACGAAAGACTCATTGCTGTAATGGAGCATATTTCAAAAATTGATCAGCATATGCCTTTCACTGAAGAAGGTTGCAGAAAGATAGTAGACTTCGTAAGACCAAAGTTCCTTACTCATGAATTTGAAACTAGCAGCCTGCCTGAACTTGATCAAAAGCTTCGAACACAGATACAAGCATTGTATGGGGAGAAAAAATGAAGCAAATATATCTATATTGTATTTGATTCATTACCTCAAAGTATATTTTACATCTGTTATCTACTCAGATAAAGTATATATTCTAATGACTATTAACGGGGAATGTTTTATATATGTATAATTGATATTTTTGATATATATGAGCCCATCTGATAACAATATCCCTCAAGACCTTAACAACACTGAACGTCTTAAAGTGTTCAGTGCTTTAGGCAGCGATACACGCTTAAAGATGCTGGAAAAGCTGTGCGAGGGTGAGGTGCATATCTCCGAACTGGCAAGGGAGCTTGATATTTCTGTTCCGGTTGCTGCGAAGCATGCAACCATTCTCGAGGATGCTCAACTGATAGAGCGCAAGGTGTACGGAAAAACCCATGTCTTGAAACTAAATAACAAGAACATCGTTTCAGCTTTGGATATACTTGCACCCACTAAAAGTATAGAGGTGCCCAAAGGAACAACTATGCTGGAAGCCCTGAAAAAGGTTGCTGTTGTGGAAGTAAGGCAGGATGCAGACTTTGAGAATGTTATATCCACCAACGGTGAAGACGGTTTCTTTGTGTATGAAGTAGACGGCAAATTGCCTGATAAGACAGTTAAGAACTGTAAGTTTGAAAAGGACGTAACAGTCGAATGGAAGAAACTGGAAGCTGTTACTAAATTGAAGATAAATATCAAAGTCAAGGACGAAGAGTGATAATTCACAGTTTAGTGAATCTTTAAGACCCCTTATACCTTCTTAATACTTTCACATCGCTTGCATTTCTGTTTTATATGCAATCATCAGTCATTTCATTGTGAGTGATGTGAGATATCCAAATGAAGCACATAAGCCCCTCACGGAGCGCATGCGCTACCTGGCATCAGGTACTAAATATGATAGCTGCAACCAGAGTGCCGTATGTCATGCTTTTGCTCCCGATGGCAGATGTATCCAGCTTTATAAGACGTTGCTTACCAATTATTGCTCAGGTGAGTGTACTTACTGTCCCAACAGATATGAAAGGGATACTCCGCGTGTATCACTGTCCCCTGATGAGATCGTAAAGATCACATGGTCCTTCTACAGAAGAAATGCTGTAGAGGGTCTGTTCCTGTCTTCCGGTGTAATCGGAGATGCTGAGAATACTTCCGAAAAACAGCTTGAGGTAGCCAGAAAATTGCGTTCTCAGGGTTTTCAGGGATATATACACATGAGACTTATGCCAGGTACTCCAAAGTATCTTCTGGAGGAGATTGCAGATGTGGCAAACAAGTTCGGAGTAAATGCTGAAACAACAAGTGATATCAATTATTCTGAGGTCTGTCCGAACTTTGATTACAGTAATGATGTGCTACAGCGTCTGAAATGGACAAAGGAGCTCATAATACAAAAGAGGAAAGAAGCTGGTTACGGGGGTCGTATCATCGGTGCCAACGACACTCAGTTCGTTGTAGGTGCTGCAGATGAGTCTGATCGGGATATTGTTCACACTGTAAACAAGTTTATGGAAAAATATGATCTTAGAAGGCCTTATTTCATGAGTTTTGATCCTGTACCGGATACTCCTCTTGAACACAACACTCCTTCTCCTCAATGGCGTGAGGTAAGGCTTTACCAGGCATCTTATTTGCTAAAGGATTACGGACTGAAGGCAAAAGATCTTGACGGGATATATACAGATACAGGTTTTCTGAAAGATCAGGATCCAAAGGTTCTGCTTGCCCAATCCAACCCTGAAATATTTCCTATAGATGTCAACAATGCGAACCTGCATGAACTGTTACTGGTTCCGGGGATAGGTCCAGTAAGTGCCAGCCGTATCATACGATCCAGGCCTGTTAACTGCGAACAGGAGCTTGCACGCATGGGTGTGGTCATGACGCGGGCAAGACCTTATATTAAGTTTAAAGGCCACTGCCAGACAAATCTTTCTGCTTTTATGGAGGCATGTTCATGATAATAGGCTTCAGGACAACTGTGGAAGGTGTGTTGCTTGCCTCTTTGAAATTACGGGAGTCGCCTGAAGCACACCTTATATTTGCTGAGAATCTGGAAGAACTTCAAACAAAGATCGATTTTTCAGGAACAGATAATGATCTTAATCTTGCTGGCTTTGGATCGACTCTGCCAGCAATAGAGCTTGTAGCACTTGTTTTTGGCAGGATGTCGTCTCGTCATTTGAAGTTTTCCCACAGGAAAGAACCAGATCCCATCCATTTTATAGATTTGGTGCTCAGAAATTCAAATTGTGATCCATCAGAGCTTGTAAGAGCTATAAGTTTATCAGAGGATGTTACTTCCCTTTTCTCAGGCAAGACGCAATTGCAAAAGCAATGTTACAGATGTATGCGAGAAGTGAGTCTTTCCTATCACAGGTTATGCATGTTCGCAAGGCCTGCTTTTGTAAGAGGGATACTTACAGCGGATATCAAACCGGAACACAGGATCGAAGATATGTTCTGCAGGTGGCTGGCTAGGAAGAATCCTGACCTTCCGGTGTCGGTGGTCAATGGTGGCAAAGCGTGGGTGGGTAACGGTCATTTTCTAGGTATTGACAGTTTCATGGTTGTTAATTCTTCCTTTCTGGGGAGTCTTGAAGCCATTAAATCATCAGACGAGGTGGAGGAACTATGGGATGTTTATTATGATTCTCAGATGATTGACATAAGGAGGAACAAGATTCAGGCTAAGAAGTTTCAGCCTAAAGCTGCTTCTTCTGTAAGCAGCATGTCTATGAAAGACAGGTACAAGGTGGAAAGGGGAGTATCTCTCTGTAAACTGGGAGATTTTTTTGAAGTGTGAGAAGTGAAAGCATGAAACACAAAGAAAACATACATTCTTTAAATGACATCCCCGGCATCGGGGAAAAAATGGCCAGACGTTTCATAGAACACTTTGGCACCGAACAGAATGCCCTTGAAGCCATCCTAAATGGTGATGTGGCAAGCATCTCATGCATGGAGGGTGTAGGTCAGAGATATGCTATATCCTTGGTGCAGGAGGTAAACTCCAGGATAGAAGGTGTCAAGATACAGGATTTTCTGAAAACCCGCGAGTCCATGGATATATATGAAAGATTGCTTGATATTATCAAGACCTTTGCGCACACAGGTTATGCAAGAGAGAAGATGCATACCTTCTTTCCTTATCCGGCATCCAGCAGAGATAAGATTGAATCTATAAGAAGTTCGGTGGCACAACATATCGAGCATGCTGACATGCTTAGAGGGAATGAAGTTTTTTTATCGTTACTAAGTGGTGTGAAACCACTCAATCTAAAACAGAAACCTGTGAAGGTGCGGGATCGGGTGGTCCTGACCACTGATACAAAGAGGCTTGAAAAGATAAAGAAGCGGTTTGGAGAATATGTGGACATACATCTCGTCAGCTCCCTTACCGATATAGTGGACTCTGCAAGGGGATATTCTCATGTCATAGCCACAGATGACGATATATTCTCCTGTGAGTTGCCTGAAGATGTGGAGATCGAGATAATTCCAGACCTTGAAACCTGTGAAGAATGGAAGATAGTGCCTGAGAATGAGATCAATCAGGCTTCACGTAATCTGCAGGTGATAGAGTGCTCCATTCAGGTTACCAGAATAATCAGGGATACAGGCATGATCTTCCTGCAGGAAGTGGACAATTCAACTCTGAACAAGCTGGGAAAAGCCATCTGCATGATAGATGAGAATGGTGATGTAAGGGCAGGGACAGACCCCGAGGTAGACCGGCTTGCAGTAATACTTGAAGGAATTGATGCTGCTGTGGGAAGTGCAAACACCTTTGCCAATGAGGAACTCAGCAATGCTCTCAAAGAAAGCCAGCTTGTTCTCAGTGGCCAGGATATGTTAAGGATGATGCATGACAATACTGAACTAAAGTCAGTTCTGGAAAACCAATTGCGTCATAATTATGTTTCAGTGGTTGAGAAGGCCAGAAAGAATATATGCACAAATCTCTGCCTACAAAAGAAAGAGATATTTTTCCTGGATGACTTATTCCCTCAAACCATTAGCCATCCAGTGGAGGCAGACAGGACACAGGTAACTGTTCTGAAACAGTATGTAAAAGAGAAGATAGCAAAAAGAAAGATAGAGCATAAGAGACAAGTAGCTCGTTCCCTTGTGGATCTGCGTGATACTATCCGGAAAATGGTAAAAGAAGTATTGGAATTCGATGTTGGTTTTACCATTGGTTGTTTCTCTTCAGAGTACGGTCTTTCTCTTCCCAGGATCATAGAAGGAACAGGGCTGGGTTTGAAAAATGCAGAGAACCTCTTCCTCAGATACAGGCATGGTACTGTTGTGCCAATTAATTATGCCGTTGGTGATACATCCTTCAGTCATAAGGATGATGTGAGCAGGATAGTCCTCCTAAGCGGAGTGAACTCGGGGGGGAAGACATCACTTCTGGAATTACTGGCACAGTGTATTATTCTGGCCCACATGGGATTTCCCGTACCCGCAGCATCCATGGAGGTAGGGCTGACTGATGGACTATATTATTTTGCCAAATCCAAGGGCACTCTGGATGCAGGAGCCTTTGAGACCACATTGGTCGATTTTTCAGTGGTTGTCGATAGTTCAGGAAAGATAGTGCTCGTGGATGAGCTGGAATCTATTACAGAACCCGGTGCATCTGCCAAGATCATTTCCGGTATTCTGGAAATGCTTTTCGAAAATGAGAAAAGCCTGGCGGTGTTCGTGTCACATCTGTCAGGTCTCATTATGGAACATACACAAAGTAATGTAAGGGTGGATGGTATCGAGGCAAAAGGTCTGGATAGTGACCTTAATCTAATTGTGGATCGTACTCCTCGCTACAATTATGTTGCAAGGAGTACACCGGAACTAATAGTAGAAAGGCTGTTGCGCAAAACAGATGGCAACGACTATTTCTTTTATGAGAGGCTGAAAAGTAAATTTTGAGGAATATGAAATCAAAGCACACCTTTTGTGCTCTTGATCCCTCCTCCTTCCACAACTGCTGCTCTGCGCAGAGCATAAGCAAAGCCCTTAAAAAGTGCTTCTACTTTGTGGTGGTCATTGTCTCCGTATACACTTGCATGCATATTGATCTTAGCATTGTTCACTATGGATTCGAAGAAGTGTTTTACCATCTGGGTACTGAACTCTCCTACTTTCGGAGCGGTAAATGCAGCATCCAGTACCAGATAGCTGCGCCCTCCAATGTCAAGGGCTACTGACGCAAGGGCTTCGTCCATAGGGATCCTTGCCTCCCCAAAACGGGCTATACCTGTACAGTTTCCTAAGGCTTGTGCTATCGCCTGCCCCAGTACTATACCTGTATCCTCTATGAGGTGGTGATCATCTACGATGAGGTCACCTTCGGCTTTTATCACAAGGTTGAAATTACCATGTTTTGAGAATGCATGCAGCATATGATCAAAGAAACCTATGCCTGTGGAAATGTCGGAAATCCCTTCCCCGTCCAGGCTAAGTTCGATTCGTATGTCGGTTTCTTTTGTCTTCCGGGAGATATTTGCTTTCCTCATAAGTTTCACTTACTTCTTTTTATCTGGTTTAACTATTTATGTTAGACTATATCGAACAGACGATTTCAGACAGTGTTCAGATCTATTTATTTCTGTTTTAGGATATCAAGAGCCTCTTGGTAAGTGAACTTGCCTGTGTACAATGCGCTGCCTATCACCACTGCACATGCACCGGTTGCCCTGATGGTGAGTATGTCCTGGAGGGTGGTTATACCTCCTGAAGCTATTACCGGTATGTTCACGGCTTTAACCAGCTTGGCAGTTGGTGTTGCATCTACTCCACGCATGAGTCCTTCGTTATCGATGTTAGTGAAAAGCAGAGTTCCAGCTCCCAGATTTTCAAACTTTTGTCCCATCTCCACTGTAGTGAATTCGGAGAGCTTTTTCCAGCCTTCTAT
The DNA here is from genome assembly GCA_964486435.1 of uncultured Methanosarcinales archaeon. Lineage (GTDB taxonomy): Archaea > Halobacteriota > Methanosarcinia > Methanosarcinales > Methanosarcinaceae > Methanomethylovorans. Next base: position 10,588 of record CAZAMM010000036.1, read on the forward strand.
GGCCACTTTTCCATTCTTTGAATCCAGAGCTATATTTACATGTTGGCTTCCAAACTCACTGGCCAGCTTTTTAACAAGCTCCGGTTCACGCATGGCTGCTGTACTCAATATGATCCTGTCAGCACCAAGCTTAAGGAGTTGTGATGCATCTTCAAAGGAGCGTATACCTCCCCCTATCTGGATCATCACTCCTCTGTTTTTGCCTTCGCGTACTATCTTTTCAATAATAGGTGCGTTGATCCTTTTACCTTCCAATGCACCATCCAGATCTATAAGATGCAGGGTCTTTGCCCCCTGAGAGATCCAATCCAAAGCAACAGCTATCGGATCATCTAGGGTGATCATTTCACTTCCGGGAACTCCCTGCACCAGTTGTACACATTTGCCGCCCCTCATATCTACTGCAGGGATTACTTCAAATTGCATTGGATGATCACCTCAGGGCATGAGTCTTTCAATAGGTATCACAAGTATGTCCTTTGCACCTACAGACTTTAGTTTGTTGACCGTAGAGAAAATGAGGTCAGCATCTATTACAGCATGTACTGCAAGAACGGACTGTGAGGATTCTACTTTCATGACTGTGGGACCTGCAAGGCCAGGTAATACCTGCTTAACAGCCTCCAATGATGCTTCTGGTACATTCATCATAAGGTAGCGTTTGCCTTTTGCCCTTATCACGCTTTCTATGGATGTGCTGATCTGTTCTATCTTGTAGTTGTTGGCCCTGATCTTTTTGTTAGCGATGAGATAGACCGAGGAGGAAAAGACATTATCGATCATCTTCAGGTGGTTGGTTGCAAGTGTGGTTCCAGAGCTTGAGATATCTACGATGGCATCTGCAATCCCAACATGTGGTGTAAGTTCGCAGGCACCACTGACCTTGATGATCTCTACGTTAACTCCCAGGTTTTTGAAATACCTTGATGTGATATGGGGAAATTCTGTGGCTATTCTTTTTCCTTCAAGGCTCTGGGGCGTTTTAAGGTGTGATTCTTCGGGAACTGCAAGCACAAGGCCGGCGCGTCCAAACTCCATATCAAGTAACATTTCCACTTGTGCACCAGTCTCACTTATCAGGTCAAGGCCGGTCACGCCGACATCTGCAGCTCCATCCTGTACATATTCTGGAATATCCGAAGCTCTTGCGAAAAGGATGGTGATCTCAGGATCGTTAGTTTTTGCGAAAAGTTTCCTTGTTCCTCCCTCAAGCACTGGCAGACCTGCTTCCTTTAGCAGTTCCACTGTAGGGTCGTGCAGTCTTCCTTTATTGGGTATTGCAATGCGTATCATAATTCTTACTTCCGGATGCATTCTCTTGGTTATGAATGACCTGAGGAATACTTTCCTGACATATAAGCCTTCATTATACTCACTATAGTATAAGTTGTCTTGTATAGCTGTTGAAGTTGCTATTACGGTCTATCTGAGCAATAGTTCATTTCAATTGTGCATTTGTTTTATTTTTCTCGGTACTTTAATTATTACTGAAGGTAATATGGATTGTGGTTAATATTAAATATGACTATGCGTTAGTTATTATACAAATTCCCCACAATTATAAAAATATGTAAAAATGGAATTTGTTTAATTTAAAGAGGATTAGAATGATCAGGAACATCAAGGTCGAACCTTTGACGGAAACTCCTGTCAACAGACAGCAGATCGAACTTGTTGAGAGAAAGGGTATTGGACACCCTGACAGCATTTCCGATGGTCTCTCTGAGGCAGTGAGCCGTGCTTTATGTGCCGAGTATATAAAAAAGTGTGGAGTTGTGCTGCATCATAACACTGATGAAACACAGATTGTTGCAGGTCGCTCCTGCCCTGCATTCGGAGGCGGAGAGGTCATACAGCCTATATATACATTACTTGTGGGCAGAGCAACCAAAGAGTTCGAAGGTGTGGAGATCCCTACCGATGCTGTAGCTCTTTCAGCTGCTAGGCAGTATCTGAGGAAGAACATTGTAGATATGGATCTGGAAAGGGACATTATTATAGACTGTAAACTTGGCACAGGTTCCTCGGACCTGAGGGATGTGTTCAGGAAGGACATGGTTCCTTTTGCAAATGACACTTCCTTTGGTGTAGGGCATGCTCCATTCTCAGAGCTTGAGAACATTGTCTACAATACAGAGAGGCAACTTATAAATGATCTGAAGAAGAAGATCCCAGGCATTGGCACAGATATCAAGGTAATGGGTATGAGGGATGATGATGAGATCACCATTACTGTGGGTTGTGCCATGGTAGGCAGGCATATTGATGATATGGATAGCTATCTCAGCATTAAGCAGGAAATGAATAATTATGTCCACGACCTGGCACTGAAATATACTGACAGGAAGGTCAATACCTATGTCAACACTGCAGATAATTTAGACCATGGGTCTGTGTTCCTGACCGTCACAGGTACTTCTGCAGAAATGGGTGATGATGGTTCTGTGGGAAGGGGTAACCGCTGTAATGGTCTGATCACTCCTAACAGGCCTATGAGCATGGAAGCTACAAGCGGTAAGAACCCTATCAATCACATTGGTAAACTTTACAACCTGCTTTCTACAAAGATGGCAAGGCAGATCGTTCAGGAAGTACCTGACGTGGAGGATGTGTACATAAGGATACTTTCTCAGATAGGGCAGCCTATAGACCAGCCCTTGGTGGCAAGTGCTCAGATCATCCCAAAGCAAGGGTCTCACTTCGAGTCCATCAGATCCGAAGTTAACGCTATCATTGATGAGAATCTGGCCAACGTGGCAGACATAACTAAAATGATAATAAAGGGCGAATTGGACACATTCTGATGTCTTTTTTTGTAAAGAAGGGTATTCAATCCTTCTTTCCCTTCGTTTTAAAAAGCACTGAAATCAATTTTTCCGAAAAGGCTAAGTAGTATGATGCTTATCAGTGTGATGCTCGTGAGGCATGTCCTCAGTGATTTATCGCGTTGTCCCGCCTTAACTCAGTGGTAGAGTGCGCGGCTGTAGTATGGTCATGTGACGTAAGTCACACATTACCGCGCAGGCACCGCGATGCCCCCGGTTCGAGTCTGGGAGGCGGGACTCAATCCCTAACGAAAGGTTTAAATGTAAAAACTGCCTTTTAGGGGTGCTCGCAATCACAGCGTCCGAATAGTGTAGTGGCCTATCATGAAGCCCTGTCGAGGCTTCGACCCGGGTTCGAATCCCGGTTCGGGCGTTATATCCTAAGTTCGATGCCTTAATTATTTTCACTTCGCTTGGATAGACTCTTTTAAAGTATAAGCGGAGTGAAAAGGGCATGACACTTTACAACATTGAGAGGAAGTTAGCTTCTCAGGAAGAGAGAATCCGTACTGCAATGTATAGTTAATCTAACAAAGAGTTAATTTTCAAGTTCTAGAGCTTCCTTTTCCTGGAAGGACTGACCAAGGTAAGGGTTTTGAAGTATCTTAACCAGCTGAATATCATTGCTGAGAATTTCGATTTTGAGTTCAAGGATGCTACCAGGGATGATATTGAATTCGTTGTCGAGATGATCATCAAATCCAACCGTAGTGAATGGACGAAGTATGATTATCTTGTTATTATCAAGCGTTTCTTCAGGTGGATGAATAAAGGAAAGGATCCGGAGTATACCGAGTGGATAAAACCCAGGGTCAAGAACGATTACAAGTTGCCAGAGGAAATGCTGACAGAAGCAGAGATCAAGCAGATGATCGAGGCTGCTGTGCATCCGAGGGATAAGGCTCTCATAGCAACTTTCTGGGATGCTGGAGGACGTACCGGTGAGATTGGCGAGCTCAAGATCAAGCATCTGGTCTTTGATAAATATGGAATGGTGATGGTCGTTGATGGTAAGACCGGTATGAGAAGGGTAAGACTTGTTTTCAGTGCTCCATACCTTGCTTCCTGGCTGGATGTCCATCCTGAAAAGCATAATCCGGATGCTTATGTCTGGGTGGGGATCGGACAGAGAGGCAGGAGCAAGCAGTTGAATTATTCGGCTATGAGGATGCTGATCAAGCGACTTGCAGAGAAGGCAGGTATCAAGAAAAGGGTCTATAACCATCTTTTCCGACACTCCGGGAGCACTGATCTGGCCCAGTACCTGACCGAATCCCAGATGAAAGAGCATCTTGGATGGAAGCAGAGCTCCAAGATGGCTGCAACTTATGTGCATCTTTCAGGAAAGCAGATAGACAAAGCTATCCTGAAGATGCATGGGATCATCGATGAAAAAGAGCTTAAGCCAGAGCTTACAGCTCTGGAATGTCCATGCTGTAAGCATATGAACGGTTCTACTTCAGGTTTCTGTTCGAAGTGCGGTACGGCTCTCAGTATTGAAATTGCCGTTGATATGGAGAAAAAGCGATCTGATATCGCTATGGCTCTGATGGAGCTTGTGGAGAAAGAACCCGAGATATTGAGGGAGAGTGTGTGAGGATAACCCCACTATTTTTTGGATGGTACTGCCAAGTGATCAAAGCGACCATTTATCAGGCACTTTCAAGTACTTTGCTCCAGTCATCAGACAGCCGCTCTGCCTGCTGCAATACTAATTGAATAGCATCTTCCTGTTTATCAGGTGGATACTTATACCGACGCAGGGTTATACGTACCAGATTGCGCAGTTTTGCACGGACACTATCCCGTTTCTGCCAGTCCACTGTTGTGCTTTTTCTCAGTTTGTCCGCCAGTTCCTGTGCGATCTTCTTTAGAGTTTCATCGCCAAGTTCGCGAACAGCACTTTCATTGTCTGCAAGTGCATCGTAGAATGCTATCTCTGATTCGTTGAGTCCAAGTTCCTCACCGCGTTTTGCAGCTTCACGGAACTCTTTGGCCATTTCAATAAGTTCCTCTATGACCTCAGCACTTTTCACGGCACGACCATGATATTTGTTCAGGGAAGCACTTAAACGTTCACTGAATTTACGTTCCTGTATCACGTTACTGCGTGTTCTGGACCTGATCTGGTCCTTAAGGAGTTTCTGCAACAGTTCCACTGCAAGATTCTTGTGGGGTAAGTTCCTAATTTCATCAAGGAATGCATCGGACAGGATACTGAGATCCGGTTTATCCAGACCTGCAAGCTTGAAGATATCTTCCACACCTTCTGCCACCAGGGCATTATCAAGGATCTGTTTGATGATCTGGTCCTTCTTTTCCTCTGCCAGTTTTTTATCGCTGGTTGAAGCCTTAGTAATAACCACCTTCACCGCCTGGAAAAATGCGATCTCCTCACGAAGCTCCATTGCTTCGTCCCTGGTCCCGCATAGTGAATATGCTTTGGAGATGGCAAGCACTACATCAAAATATCGTTTGCGACCGTTCTCAAGACCAAGGATGTGGTTCGCTGCAGGCAGCAGCAGTTGCACTGCATTGGTTTTGTAGTCCATGTAGTTGAAGCCATGGAACATACCCCTGGCCTTTTCCATTTCTCCCTTCAGTATTGCCAGAGGTTCAGAGTTATCAATAGTAGGAGTGCCTTTTCCCCGGTTCTCCACATAGTTTACCAGAGCAGCACGCAGTTCTGAGGCAATGCCAATGTAGTCCACTACAAGACCACCCTGTTTTTCATGGAACACACGGTTCACGCGTGCTATTGCCTGCATGAGGTTATGAGCACGCATGGGCTTGTCCACGTACATTGTATGCAGGCATGGCACATCAAATCCTGTGAGCCACATGTCACGTACGATGACAAGCTGCAGCGGATCTTCAGGATCTTTGAAGCGATTCTCCAGCATCTTCTTTGTCTGGGAGTTGTATATGTGAGCCTGCAGATGTGCCTCATCCGAGGCAGAACCTGTCATGATGATCTTTATTGCTCCTTTGGAAGGATCATCACTATGCCACTGGGGTCTTAATTCAGTGATGGCATCGTACATGCGCACGCATATCTCGCGGCTCATGCATACGATCATACCCTTGCCTTTGATGGAAGAGTTCCTGTTCTCAAAATGAGTTACCAGGTCATTGGCTACTTCCCGGATGCGCTTCTCGGCTCCTACCAGTTGTTCCAGAGCTGCCCAGCGGGATTTTGATCTTTCCCGCAAAGCAATGTCTTCCTCATCCTCCAGGACTTCCTCCACTTCCTCATTGAGCCTTTCGATATCAGTCTGGTTTATGTCCAGTTTTGCCAGACGGCTTTCGTAGTATATAGGCACTGTTGCACCATCCAGCACTGCATCCTGGATGTCGTAGATACTGACATACTCCCCGAAAACCCAGCGGGTGTCCTTGTCATCACTTTCGATGGGTGTACCGGTGAAACCGACGAACGTTGCTGCTGGCAGGGCCGAACGCATGTGATGAGCATAACCGTACTTGAAAGCTCCTGTGGTGGTGTCCATAATGGCCCGAAAACCGTATTGACTACGATGGGCTTCATCAGCTATCACTACAACATTATCACGGTCAGTGAGTTTCGGAAAATGGGTTTCACCTTTTGAGGGCATGAACTTTTGAATGGTGGTGAAGATTATGCCACCTGAAGGCCGATCCTCGAGCAGTTCACGTAACTCCTCGCGGCTCTCAGCCTGTACTGGCGTTTCCTTGAGCAGCATCTTTGCATTGACAAAGTTCCTGAATAACTGTCCGTCAAGATCGTTACGGTCAGTGACAACGACAAGCGTGGGATTATTCATTTCCGGCTGTTGCATCAGCTTGCCTGCAAAGCAGGCCATGGAGATGCTCTTACCTGATCCCTGTGTATGCCAGATTATACCGCCACGCTTTGATCCGCGTATCACTTTCTCGGCATAGTTTGCGCGTGGCTCTTTTGCCTGCTCCCGTAGCGGTAATCCGGCAGCTATAATAGTTGCACGTACTGCTTCCCGCACAGCATGGAACTGGTGATAGCCTGCGATCTTTTTGATGAGCGTATCCCCATCCGGTTCAAAGAGAATGAAATGGCGCAGGTAGTCCAGCAGCAGCTCAGGTGCAAAGAAGCCTTTTACTACTTTTTCCAGCTCATGTTCCAACAGAGGCTGATCCGCTTCACTGCGGATGGTACGCCATGGCATGAACCATTCCTTTGATGCTGTCAGTGAACCGACACGGGCATTGAACCCGTCGGAGATCACCAAAGCCTCGTTGAACACGAAGAGATCTGCTATTTCTGTTTTATAGGTCTGCAGCTGCTCCCATGCCTTCCAGATATCCGCTTGTTCCACAGCCGGATTCTTCAACTCAATGACAGCTATGGGCAATCCGTTTATGAAAACTACTATGTCGGGTCTGCGGGGTTGTTTCAGACCCTGTACTGTGAACTGGTTCACAACAAGGAACCTGTTCATTTCCCGATGCTCAAAGTCAATGAGCTGGACTCTGTCCCCTCGCATCTGCCCGTCTATTTCATACTCCACCGGCACTCCTGTGAGCAGCATCTCATGGAAAGCGCGGTTGTTCTTTATGAGAGAAAGATGCTGTGGCTTGCTGAGGATGTGCAGTACCTCTTCAAGTATTGGAGCAGGCACATTTGGATTCAGGCGATGCAGTGAACTAAGAAGACGACTTGGCAGGATGACCTGCCGGTAGTCCTGGCGCTACGGGCTTATGCCGTCATGAGCGATATCAGGACCGTACTGGTAGTCCCAGCCTGTGTCCTGGAACCAGGTTAAGCAGAGTTGTTCGAGTTCATTTTCGCTCATGTGATGACACCTTCATGCAAATATCCCTGATAGTTGTACAATTAATAACTGTGTTTATACCCTAAAGAAATTCATATTTAGTATATTTAAGCCTGCTGTTCTTAAAAGTGTGATAAATAAGGTTATTTGCCAGAGCACATTCAAAAAAGGAGTTACTACCAATTTGGTATAAATTGGTAGATATTGGTACTCACAACACCCGTTCAACACCTTTATACTTATACATGAAGCTCCTGCCTCTTTCGAGCTTTTCGACATATCCCAGTTTCGCAAGATGCTGCATGTCATTTCTTGCTGTGTCATAGGCAATGTTGTACTTTCCTTTGATCTCAGCAATGGAGAAATATCTGTCAGGTTCTTTGAGCAGGTTCTTAAGTATGTCAGCCTGCCTGAGGTTCAGGCTCGCAGAGGTTTCAATGATCTGTATCGTTTCATGCTGTTCCTGCTTTTTGAGACTGATGTACTCTTCAAGGTCTTGCAGTGCTTTTTCTATTGCAGAGAGGTTGTAGTTTATGAAGTATGTAAGATCGTTCTCGTCGGTTTCGGTATACAGATAAGCTAAGGCATATTTTGCTTTGGAGTGCAGCAGTATCCTTGATATCGGCATGTACTCAAAGAGCCAGTAACCCCGGCTGAGCATGTACCAGTAGAAGATGGACCTTGCACACCGGCTGTTACCATCGGTGAAGGGATGGATATAGCCTATAAGGAAGTGGAGGATCACACCCTTGATAAGAGGGTGGATGAACTCTGCTTCATCGTTGCTGGCAAACCTGCAGAACTCTTCCATGAGCAGGGGGATCTTCCGATAGTCCGGCAGGATATGATATATTTTGTTCCCGTCCCGGGGGTCGGCCACTACGATCTCGTTGTTGTCCCTGAAATTCCCTTCATCTGCGGGATCTTCCAGAGTACCGTGTGTGATCTCCCTGTGGATATCAAGCAGTGTATCCGGATCAATGGACCTGTCCTTCATTTCTGCTATCCTGCACATGGTCTGATAGCCGTTGAGGATCATCTTCTCGGAGTAGTCCATGGGTTTTCGCTTCTGGCGCAGCATCTTTTTGGCTGCTTCCCGGGTGGTGGCCGCTCCTTCAAGCTGACTGGATGCAATGGCTTCTTCCATGAGCGAGTTGATGATGTACCGCTTCCTCTCCGCTGCACTCACTCCTCCCGGTCCGCTTTCCAGATTCCCGGCACCTTGTGTGTCCAGCAGGTGCAGTCTTCTCAGGGTGTCGCCTGACAGCACGTACCGGAAGGTCCACTCTGCGAATTCAACGCGTTTGGCCTGCAATGCCCTTGAGCTTTTGATCAAAGCCCACAGTTTCTCAGCCTCAACCGGCAGTTTGCGGTGCCTAAGCTCTTCCCAGTGTACATACTCGCGGTTGTACTTTGCAACAAGCTCCTGCATCTGCGGATCAACGAACATGGAGAGCATCTCAGGATTTTTCCTGATGATCTCCCACATGTCCGGTGCTTTCTGTGGGATCTTCATAACTACCAATTCGTTACTTTTTGGTAGATACTGGTAGTTATTGGGATAAAAGGGTTACTACCAATTTGGGGGAGATTGGTATTACCTATTGGGTATATTTCCGATGCTCAAAGTCAATGAGACGTACCCTATCTCCTCGCATATTCAAAACATGCAGAATCGCGACATTCTATCGCGTTTTTCTACATGTATTCTTAGAAAACAGGTTTCTTGGAACAATTATTATGGAAACTAATTCGACTAATTGCTGGCTCATGGTACCACAGAAGACTGATCATAAGAGTCCTATAACTGCATCTCTGAAGCACTGAAAGCTGCAAGAACTATTACTTTTCCAATCGAGATTACGTCCAAGTTTGCGTGCTACCTCTGTTTTGCGTAGACCACCTTCAAAGTACCCTGCACGCTTCAGTATTCTTTCGAAAGCTTCCCAAGTGCCACCGGCAATAGCATCTGGATCCCGGAAACTTTCCTTTTGTGGAACATTAGCGCTTACCCGTGGATATAGACTCTTAACTGCACTCCAGTCTCCGAAATACCAAGATTCCAGCTCTTCTATGGCAATACGGTTCAATACCTGCCAGTTGTTTACATCATCTGATCTTGTACATAATCCACATTGATGAACCATGCTGTCTAATTGTTTTTTAAGTTCAAAGCAATCATCATCATCCCTATCTACTATCACTATAATGCGATACTCTGCTGGCAACCAAGAAGAATAGCCTTTGAGCCTACTGGGTAATTTATCTATCAGGTCATTTTTGCATTGGAAGGGATAAATTTGAAAACTCATCTCATCACCCAGCATTCTGGGAAGCAGCTCACGCAGAAAAGCTTCCATTGAGGGCTCCTCTACAAGAAATTCGAGATGAGTTACGCTCAATACTTCTCCCCCTTGCGCATGGGTGCTCCCTGATTCACCAAGGGATCTCCGAAGCCGAATCGTCCTTCCAGCCACAGATGTCCCAGTGAAGCACCGGCTTCCATAAACTGGGGGATTCCTGTAATATCGGCTGCCCGGACAGCCTGAGTATATCCACGTTCATCACGGTAAAGCACACGTACTTCCTCAGGCTGCAGAGCATTGACGAAAAAAGGAGAGTGAGTGGTAACTAAGAACTGTCCATGTTCACTGGCTGCACGGCATTCTTCAGCTAACTCTGGCAACAGGCGGGGATGAAGGAAATTTTCAGGCTCTTCGATACCAATGAATGAGGGGGGTTCGGGATCATAAAGTAGTACCAGATAAGCCAGCATCTTGAGGGTACCATCTGAAGCAAAACGAGCTAGTACAGGATGTTCAAAGGGAGCATCTATTATCTGTAACAGGAGGCGACCATCCTGCATAGGTTCTGCCAGCACCTTTTCTACACGAGGTACCCGTGCGCGTAACACTTCGAATATGTGCTCAAGCCATGATGGATGTTGCTCAGCCAGATATTGGATAACGTTAGCCAGATTGTCACCTGTGCGTGAAAGTCTTTCCTGTGGTCCTGCTTCTGGTTGTCCGCGAGTATCATCAACTGAAAGGTATGAAACATGCCAGCCAGTTATAAATTCACGTAGTGCAGCTACCCGTGGATGGTCTGCGAACTGACCAAGAGCATTTACTGCAACAAGGTCAGGTGATTTAAGAGGAGTTTCAACCCTCTTATCACTTTTATCCGGCAATTCACCACTTATAGCACGACCCTGACCCTCACGATAATCAAGAAAACGGAATGGTTTTCCTTGTTTTCCACGCCGCCATTGAAGCCATTCTTCCATAACAACAGGTGAACCCTTGCGTTCATCCACAGCCAGATGATAGATAATTACAGGAAAACCTGGTTCTCTGTATTTTATCTCGATCACTACAGGTCCATCACAGCCGCGTGTCTTGAGTTCTTTTGCCCTTCCCCGCCTATCCCAGGCACGTTTCAGACCGGATTCAAAACATTCGGAAAGAAAGGCAAAAACATCAAAAACGGTAGATTTCCCACTACCGTTCGGACCCAGGAGCACTGTCATAGGAGTCAGGTTTTTAAACTCTACATGTCTCAATGCCCTGTAATTCTCCACCCGCAAATATTCAATACGTGCCGGCTTTTTTTTATCTTTTTCCCTTAAATCGGATATTTCCGGCTTTCCTATATCTTTGCTCATAGTGGATAGCTCCTGTTTCTTATACATCTTTTACAATATTTGACATGTAATTCATTATAGATAAATTTAGGTAGCGGAAAGAATATGAATGGAGAAAGAGGAAGGAGCAAATGTGTAGTAAGCTTTTTGATATCTCTTTGCTACTAAACACGACGACATAAATGCTCAGCTTCTTTCACTCGCAACTCTCCTGAGATCAGTTTGGGCAGCAGCGTGTCGCGCAGTTCGGCGAGGGTGTTGGATTCTATTTCACATTCAACGGTTTTGTCATAAAGAGGACGTACCCACTTATCAAAAGCATTCATCACATCAACAGTGGGAATGACTAGTGGTATTGGACGGAAGTTTGATTTACTGATTTCAAGAAAAGTAGAACCGTTTGCTCTACTCAGAATATCCTCATGAGCAAAACTCGCCCACAAAAGAATAAACAGATTTGAAACATCTTTTTTAGGCTTCATCGCTATGAAGCCTTGATTTATGGCAACAGGCACTTCAGCCACTGCAAGATAACCGATAGGTGCACGCGAAGAAAGAAGAATTGTACCCTTTGGCAATAATCCAGAACTGATTTGTGATAGACCCGCATCAGTAATAAGTCTCTCAGTGTTAAGTAGAACTGGTGTACTCAGCGATGAAAGATCTTTTGGTGTAGCCCAATAATGAATTCCATTATCCCAATAAGCAGGTTCTTTAGTACTTGGAGTACTCCCTCCAACTACTTCCACTAAATCTCCTATAGTCTTTACCTCCCACCCTTTCGGCACCTCCCCCAGCTCCGTTTCCTCAAAACTATCCAGGAACAGGTCAGCGATGTCCTTCGGCAGCCCGGTATCCCGACCCTCAGCCTTTGCACGCACCGGGTCGAAATCCACGAACCAAGACTTGAAGATAGCCCGTGCCATGGCTTCCAGTGTTTCATTCATCCGGCGGTTGAGCTCGATCTTGTCGTCCAGCGTGCCGAGGATGTGGGCGATGGCACGCTGTTCGGGAAGGGGAGGGATACATACTTCTGCCAAATGAACATGATTACGATTGACACCTGGAACAGCTGCCTTGTCAGAATAGACTTGGAAATCAATAGTTTTTAAAAGGTAACTGATAAACTTAGGGGCATTATCTTTGAAATCATGTACATAGAGAGTTGTGTTCAATGGCCAAAAGTCTTCATTTATGAAAAATACCTCTCCGATTGTACCATATCGACCTGTCACAACTCCAGGGGCTTTTACTTTGAACTCGGAATGCCTACCAGTAATTCCAGAAGATGAAACTATCGGAAATATGCCGTCAATACGTTGCCTCGAAGGAAGATCATAACCCCTCTTTAATTCTACAACTTCTCCGAGGGTGGTTTTATGCCACTCACTCATCATCCTCCACCTCCTGCAATTCTCCTCGTTCCCTTTCCAGTTCTTCGATGGTGGGGAGGCTGCTTTTGAGATCATCAGGCAGATACGGACACTTTACACCAGAAAGTGTGACAGCATTATGATTCAAGAATAATTGTCCAGCAGGCTGTTGGACTATTGTTTCATGCGAAGAAAAAGCAGGTACTTCAGCACAGGAAAACTTAAAGGAGGCAATACAACATTCTTTGTGCCCTTGTGGCTTTGCGCCTTTGCGTTGATTTCCGTTAAATACATTTTTTACCAATG
>CAZAMM010000037.1:0-23345 GCA_964486435.1 uncultured Methanosarcinales archaeon
TGACAGATATGTCAAGGTTAGATATATTGCTCAAATGAGCATTTCTACAGAGCCCCTTTTTGAAAAAAACATATAAAGGGGAGCTCAGCAGAGGCTCAGTATCCTGGCGCGTAAATATTTCACAGTATCCTCATGATCTGCCATGAGTGGATACGGATTCCACGTACACAGGAACGTTGCACAGAGCTGCATAAAGCTTTTATCGAATCCTTTTTGGTCTTTTCCCTGTAAAGCTATTGAAAGGCTATTATAAAAGAGTTGGAAATCTTCTTTGTGTGCAACAGCTGAATGCATTTCTGCAAGAACCTTGCTATCATAGATATGAGAATTGAAACTTTCGGATAAATAGGCTAGTGACTCATCTAGTATGCTGATAATACTGAAGTATTCATTAAGAACAAACAGGTTCTCTTGCATCGCAGACATCTCTGAAAGGCCCAAGAGCAATGCCTGAAGAGCATCCATGGATGTATCCCTTATGGCTTCCTGAAGCTCAAGATCTTTTTCTAAAAAGGACAATGGTCTCTCCTCTTCATTTAGAAGAGAAATCACCATCTCAATGAGCTCCAAGTATAAAGATTCCAGTTCGTCAGGCTGCATGTAATTACCCCTCAGGAAATACCAGTTCCTGATCACAGGTAAGAAGTATTTCTCACGGTTAAGGAAATGGGTGAACTCATGCTGTGCATAGGAACAAAGATCATCCCAGCTATCCTTTCCCATAAGCACGAGTCGAATGCTCTTATATGAATCACAATACAGTCCATCAGCAGGACAAAGCCTGTCAAAGTCCTCATCTGCCTGTAACCTGAAGAAATCGAATCTTTGAAGTCCTTCAAGCAATCTCATCTCACTTTCAGTGCATCTGCCAGTCAGTTTCTTCAGAATAAGATTTCCCATTAGAAGTGGTCGTAGTTCTCCAATACTGGAAACATCCTGCTGTAACTGAAGGAGTTTATCTTTGTTTATCACATGCTCATCCTCTGCAAGCCTCTGCACTTCAAGCTGGACCTGTAGCAGAAAATCTTCGTTTGTCCATCTTCGATATTGTGCTAAAAGATCAGATATCATTTTATCCAGAAGCATAGCAATCTCTGGGTTAAGAACACCGAAGGTTGCAGCCCGTTCAATTAATATGGGCCGCATCCTTGAATCTCGAAGTTGTAACTGTTTTCTGAAATCCATTTCGTTTCTCTGTACGAGCATATATTCACGATATTTAGGAGCATAATCTGTGAAGGGTGTAGCATTACAACAAAAAATAGCTATTCTGTTAAGAGTCAAACCTATTGTGGAAACAGAGCGCCGACATAAAGAAACCGTCTTCCGATGTGCATCGACTTTGGGAACATGAGCCGTTTTGTTGCTTGCCCCAAAGAACCTCTGCAGCATGTCCACCCGGATTATCACCTTCCGTACTGAAATATATGATGAGAAATGGATGATCATCAGGTAAATCAAGTATAGATATCAGTTCTTTTTATTCTTTTTTTCCTGTATTTTGTTGAATGCTTCCCGACCTGAGAGTTCTCCCATCTTGTAGAACATCTGCACCTCAGCTCCAAAATTAGCGATGATATTTTCCATGCGTCTGAAACTCTCTTTGATCTTTTCCGGAGCCATACCATGGTCATCAGATGTATCCGTTTCAAAATATCCAGCTACTATACCATCGATCATACCTTTTGGATGCCAGTCATGCGGAGTTTTAGGGATTGTGCCTGTGGATTCCTGATACAGAGCAAGTGCATCATTTGACAGCCCCTCGCCAAAAAGGCAGAGGAGCATACCAGATATTGCCTGCAGGTCTGAAGGATTGTCTTCCCTGATTTTGCGGTAGATCACAGCAGCATCTGTGAAGCTTCCATTTATGGCAAGTATCATTGCCTTGGCATGCAGTGCCTGAGAATCGGCCGGAGAGAGCTGCAGAACCTTATCCATATATAGGAGTGCGTCTTCATTTTTCCCCACAAGCTCCATGAGCATGCCCATCTGCATTGATCTTATCTTTTCATCACTTATCTGCAACAGTACAGCTTCGGCAAAACCTATGCCTCTTTCAGTGAGTCCCTTTTCATGGTATGCAGCAACCACGTGCACCATCCTCTCAAGCGAGGGGTCCTGCCTGAATTGTTCCTTCAGGTCTTCAATGTTATCAGCAATACTTTGCTTTTGATGCATAAAATATCCACCATTAATACATGTGCATGATAGAAACTAAAACCTTTCTAATTACCTGAAAGGATCAGCTTTCTGAGATATGCATACAAAGCAGGATGGTCATGTAACACAAGGTCGGCCAGGTTCAGTCTTGATGAAGGCACATATGTAGGCAGGCCCACGCAGAAAAGCCCTGCCTTTTTGGCAGATTCCACACCCATGGGGGCGTTCTCTACTACTATGCATTCGTCTTTCCTCACTCTGAGCAATTCCACTGCTTTAAGATACGGGTCAGGATATGGTTTGCCATAATGTACATCTTCACCACATACGATGATATCGAAAAGTTCCGGGAAGAAGTCTTCCATGATGGAGTTGACTGTATATCTGTCGGAACCTGTAACCACCGCAAGGGAATAATGTTGTTTTAGATCTCTGAGGCATTCGAGCATACCATTAAAAGGTGTGATACGTGCATTGGCACTGAAGAATTTCACTTTCCTGCGTTTGATCTCTTCATAAAGATGGGGTTCTACCTGCTTGCCAGCTTTTTCGAATAGCCACTGTATACCAAGTATGTGGTTCGCACCTTCTATCTCATAGATGTCTTCTCTGGATACTTCGGCACCCACTTCTTTTGAAATCTCTATCCAGGCATCAGCATGGGAAGGCATGGAGTCCACCAGCACCCCATCCATATCAAAAATTATGGACCTAAGCATGCTGACAGAACCAGTTTCAACACGGATAAAACTTGTGTCTGGATAGAATATATTACAGCATATCTCTTATCCATGCGGTTTCTTCATTAGTTCCTCTCGTTCCTGCTCTAATAAGCCTTAGAAAAAAGTTCATTTTAATTTTCCGGAGCAACTCATCGATGTATCATTTTTGATCGTTTGTATCCTTACACTCAGAGCTTAGAGAATCCAAAGAGCACATTTATCCAATATTCCATTTATCAACACCACTAATTATAAACCATGAACCTACATTAATTAGTACAATAACGAATTAAATATAGGTCTGGTACTATGCTTAAAAAATGCGGTCTGTCTGAGGAATTGCCTGTTGAGGAGTATCTCATTGAGAAAGAGCCATATTACGTACCTGTAGGAAATGAAATAGAGATCTTCATGTCAGCCTACCGGAACAAGTTACCGATTAATCTTAAAGGTCCTACCGGTTCAGGAAAAACCCGTTTCATGGAATTTATGGCCTACAAACTAAAACGCCCTCTGATAACTGTGGCCTGTCATGAGGATTTGACGGCTACTGATCTTGTGGGAAGGTTCCTGATAAAAGGAGAGTCTGTGGAATGGAGCGATGGTCCTCTTACAAAAGCTGTTAAGCACGGTGCCATCTGTTACCTTGATGAAGTTGTGGAAGCACGCAAGGATACAATTGTTGTTATACATCCTCTTACAGACAATCGGCGTATCATGCCCATTGACAAGCTGGGAGTGATTCTGAAGGCGCCTTCCGAATTCATGCTCAGCATCTCTTATAATCCGGGTTATCAGAGTGTTGTAAAAGATCTCAAGCAAAGCACACGTCAAAGATTCGTGGCCATAGATTTCGATTATCCACCTGCGGAACTTGAAATGAAGATAGTTGCCCATGAAAGCGGAGTCAGTGAGGCAGTAGCCCGCTATCTTGTGGATATCGGTCACAGGATAAGGAACTTCAAACAACACGGCCTTGAAGAAGGTGTAAGCACCCGTCTGCTCATCTATGCCGGGAAACTCATAAAAGACGGCATAGACCAAAAAGAAGCATGCCGTATAGCTATGGTCAGACCGATCACTGATAACACTGACCTGCAAAAGAGCATCGATGAGATCATCTCCACTATCATGGAGTGAGGAAGAGAAATGCCAGAAGCAGGCGGAAAGCCTCTTTCCCAGGGAGAAATTACTGACCTTGTCAGATCATATTTTCCTAATCTTGGCTCAGATGATTTATCCTCTGTAGTGGAACATTTGAATACGAGTGTTGTTCACGATCTAAAGATCATATTGAAATCAGGAAAATTTACGTTAGTTAAAGGTCCCAGAGTAATTTTATCTTATCTTAAGGCAGCACCTCAGGTGTACCGCTTGCTCCCTCAAGATGGATTTAGAGAATGGCTCTTGATCGCGCAAAAGACATCATTTTTGAGCATTTCCTGTATAGAGGGGTTTTTCGATGCATCTGGCCTTATCATTGAAAAGGTTGGTCTGCCTCTTCTGCACAGATGGACGGAACTGGGACTCTCCATAGCTACCCAGGACAAAGGATTGGCAATTTCCTATTTTACCAATACTGCCAAGGTTGTATCTTCAAGCACTTTTGAGCATTTTGAAGAGCTGGTATCCATTGGGAGCAATTTTGCAGACTCTAATATCAGGGTCTCTGAAGCTTATTTCAAGCATCTGGAAGACCTTCTATCTATGTTCTCTACTGATGAGTTCCATACATTTGTCGATATCATTGAGAACATCAGGGAAAAGGATTGGAGAACCGTGGTGGAGATCATAACCATCTCCAGAGAAACGCTAGTAAGCATAGAGCCTCATAGGAGGCATCTGGTGCTGACTGCACTCAATTCCATTCTCAGGTTCGGTGCACCTCTAGCCCTTGCAGTGTTCACTCTCTCACCCCGTGCCATGGTTAACCTGGATAACAAAGACCTTAAAAAATGGTTATCTGTTACAGAGAACATAGCTGAGCTCAACACTGATATGGCTATATCCTTTGTAAATAGAAGTCCGAAGGTTCTTGGTTCAACAGATATTGACGAAGTAAAGGAATGGACAGAAAGAAGCATAGATCTTGTATCCAGTGACAGGAAGGCAGCAAAGGCATTCATGGAATATAGTTTCAAGGGTCTTGAAAAACACATGAAGACCACAAGCCGTGAAAAAAGAGCATTTTTATTAGATGTCGGTTCTGAGCTCGCTTTGGTGAATCCGGAATGCGTGGAGAATTTCTTCAAATATGCTCCGGATGTGCTGCATCTCTTTACCCATCAAAATTTCAGGGAATGGCTAACCATTGGAAAAGAGATAGCTAAGCAAAGTTCCAACCTTGGAGCAGGTTATTGCAGGCATTCTGCACTTGCTTTTAAAATGATACCTCCTGTTTACCATGGAGAGATTTTTTCCACAGCCCACATGTTGCTGGAAGTAGATTGGCTGCTTGCCGGTGTTTTCTTTGAAAGTCTTCCGGAAGTAGTGGAAAGAATAGATCCTGCAGAGATCAGGAAATGGGCAGGTACCGGCCTGAAAGTATACGGAAAAGATAAAAAAATTGCAGTTGATTACTTTGCTTTTTCTCCAGCCCTGCTGGCAGATCTGGATGTAAGAGAACTTGAAGAATGGGCCCTTAAAGGCATTAGTGTTTTTGAGGAAAGCCCTATTAAAGGCAGGCCTTATTTCTCCCTTAAGTCCAAGAGTTCGACGGACACCATAGAAGAACTCAAGGGCGGTATAGCCCTGAAGAAGGTGGCCAATATACTCAAATACTATGCAATTGGTCTTTGCGGTGTAGACTTCAGCATTCGATCAAAGCACGTCCTGCCATTGGCAGAAGGTCTTGATTTCCTGAATCCTATAGTTGCAGGAAATGTCATATACCTGGAACCCAAGGTCAAGAAATATGATAATGTTGAGGATAACTTCAACATATATAAGCTAAGCGTGATGCATGAAGTGGGACATGTGCAATTCAGCACCACTGAGGTATCGGTTCAGGAAGCTGCTTCTATACTTAAAATAATGGGATTTGAGTTTAGCAGCAGTGTGGAAACAGTGAATATATCAAGCCTTTTTTCTGCATTTCAAGATCATCTTCTGGGTGTTGATCTCATGGGCATCATAGAAGATGCAAGAATAGAATACATGATAATTGCTTCCTACAGAGGACTGCGGGAATATTTCAGAAATACAAGGACTCAGCTTTTACAGACAAGACAGATTCCGGAAACTGATCTGGAAAAATTTATGGAAGCACTGATGTGGCTTTCTACGGATAATGAGCCTTCTTTCTGGATGGAAGAAAGTATGCGAGTGGGGATAAATATTTGCAGGGAAATACTCCATAAAGTACTTCGTCCAAACTCCTCTACTCTCGATTCCATGGAAGTAGCATTTGAGATCTATACTTTGATCAAGAAGCTTTATGGTCCTCTGGACGATATACAATATACACAAATTAAAAATCTTGAGTACAGAGGTGTGGGTATTTCTGCTTTGACCGAGGATGAACCTGCTTCTGCTGACCCATATGAACATATGCTTGCAAGGTTCGTGCCTCAATGTGAGGAAAGCAGGGAAGAGGAGAAAAAGGAAGAAAAACCGGATGAGATGTTCCAGGAGCAAAGTTATGCTATTCCCAATAACTGGAGTGTGCGCGGGAGCTTCATATACGATGAATGGGACACTGTGATCAATGACTATAAGTCCGGGTGGTGCGTGGTAAAAGAGATTGAGCCTTCTGGGGACTCAGGAGAATATTTTGAAGATGCTATAAAGCGCTATGGCAATGAGATAGCACTTATTAGACGCATATTCAGCACAATGAAACCTGAGTCCTTCCACAAGTTAAAAGGGCAGACTGATGGCACCGAGATTGATATGGATGCTTTCATAGAAGCCATCATACAGAAAAAGTGCGGTGCCAATCTGGATGATCGTTTTTATCTGAGATGGGATAAAAGGGAAAGAGATGTGGCTACTCTCTTTCTTGTAGACGTAAGTGCCTCCACCTCCAAAAAACTGGATGCTGGAGGTCAGAGTATAATAGATGTGGAAAAAGATTCTTTAATAATAATGAGTCAGGCACTTGAAAGTATTGGAGATAAGTATGCCATCTATGCTTTCTCCGGACATACCCGCAATGATGTGGAATACTACATAATAAAAGAGTTCAATGAAGAACTTTCCGATACTGTGGCCAACAGGATCAGTCTCCTGGAACCTGTAGCCAACACCCGTCTTGGGCCTGTGATAAGACATTCAATCACAAAGTTGGAACAAGTACAGGCAAGTACGAAGATGATAGTTCTCCTTTCAGATGGAGAGCCCTATGATACCTGCCATGGAGAAGGAGCATATGAAGGACATCTGGCAGAAGAAGATACAAGGGTAGCCATTCAGGAAGGACATGCCAGAAACATACATTTCTTCTGCATAACAGTAGATAAATCCCCTGGGAACTACCTTAATAATATTTTTTCGGATGTGGGCTATACAATAATTGATGATGCACAGGTACTTCCTGCAAGACTTCCGGCTTTATATAAGAGACTCACAACGTGAGTATAAGCTAGTATTCATATCATCAATTTTTCACTAAGAAACGATCAAGTAGTTGAGGTAAGAGTGTCTGCTGGTATATCTCTTTGACTGCATGTGTAAACATCGGAACCCTCATTCTCCATTAGTTGTACCAGACAAATTACATTGTCGTATGCTTTAGAAGCTTCCTGTAAACTGAAAGTTGCTGCAAAGGCGTACAAAAGTTTAAGAGTATCAAGGAGTTCTGAAGATTCAATTAGAACCATAGAAATATCACCGTTAGCATTGTGAATTTTAGATTATCCTATTTCTGCCGGCATATAGTGATCCAAGGAAGTAGGAGGATAAAGATCACATCCTCCTTTTACTATGGATAAAGGCACCCAGCTAGGATGTCTACTTAGCGAACCCAATGATACTATAATATATAAAAACACCTTGCAACAATTTGCAATACCTATGATACTCTTCAGCCCACATAAGATATTAGGACTTGAGTGTAATCTGACTGTGAGGTGTGCATACTTGGTTTGGTACGCAGGGTTCTTTTTATGATGAACTGAAAAGAGATAGAAACCATCAGATTAGTTTTTTTAAAAAGCATACTTACTAGTATGTTAATGTAATATAATATAATATAATACATATATATGTATATATATATATTATATTATGTGGTTGGGTCTTTTGCGGGAACACTTACTACTCTTGCTTTTGCACTTCAGCTTCTTAAAGTTTTGAAGACAAATCTACAAAAGACACCTCATTATTGATGCTTTTGTGCTTTACAACAGGTATGACATTATGGTTGTATCATTGGGCTGCTTATCAAAGACACGGCTTTGATGTTGGTAAATTCTATCTATGTATCTCTGACCTCAGCTCTGCTCATGTATAAACTGAAGAAAGATTATCTGAAATTGAATAAAGGTGCTGAATTGACCAATGACGCTACGATACGGATGCAGAACAGGAACTTAAAAAATGAAGTGACTGTACAGATAGATGTACGTCACTTCCATTAAAATGATAACTAAAAGTATTTAGTATCTTCTTGGTGGTCTGTGCTTCTGGTAGCATTCCCTGCAGTATACAGGTCTGTCACCGGATGGCACGAATGGCACTTCAGTTTCCTGTCCGCAGTCAGCACAGGTTGCTTTATGCATCTCTCTCGGGCCGCTAGGTCTGAATCCGCCGCCTCCGCCTCTTGGACCACCGCTTCCGCCGGACCTGAATCCGCCACTTCCGCCTCTTGAACCGCCGCTTCCGCCAGACCTGAATCCGCCACTTCCGCCTCTTCTATCGTTGTTCATATTTGATATCCTTTGTTGTTTTATTATATTGGTTGTCTCATCTTTTGAGACTGAGAATTTGTTCATGACCCGGTATATATGGTTTTAAATCCCTACTTTTGCAAAAATCACAAACCTGGGGATACACATTACTGTATCTAATATAACACCTTTAAAAAAGGTATTGGAAACAGCGTCAGTTGAGACCGAATAATTTACCTTGATCAATACAACCCATTCTCTGCATTCAGTCAATTAACCTAAAAGAAGCAAACAGAAACGGTATTATCCTTTTCTTTACTCGCCAACTAAGCTAACTGCAATTGTCATACTTGCATTATTAACATATATACTTATTGCTTTCATGAAAATGCACAAATTAAACCAGCATAACACGTGTTAAAAGTCATTAATCACCTATCCGTTTAATGGTCTATTATTTGTAGCTCCCTTTCTTTACCTTCGGAATTGAAACATTTCCAGCTTTGATTATCAAAGGGGTATCCTGCGATTATGTGATAATTCCCTGTCTTCCCAAACATTTGCAGATCTGCACTTGATGGCCTGATAATTCCGATGGGATGACTGTGCACGGAACCAACCGTAGAAATATTAGGCATCATAAATAAATGAATCAAGGCACTGGTCTCTCCTGATTCTGTTCCTGGCAGGATTATCACTTCGGTAATAATGCCATCTTCCGCCTGAAGCAAACCTGCAAATTCATTAGGATAAGATGATCTGCTAACCTCTAAAATAAATCTAAGGGTATCTCGTGCAATACCTTTTATTTTCTTCATGGAAAAACATGAAGGGCTAAATGTATATAGCCATTTAGGATATCACGCATTCAATATTGTAAACATGGATCCTAAAAAGCTCCAGTCATAAAGCCCCACAAGGACATTGTTTACAGTAAGCACAATGCCGAGTATAGCTACTGAAGACTTTAGGCTTTCTTTTAAGTAGGGTGCGATCTCGTGTCTGCAATTGTTCAGTACGTAAAAATTGATAACTAGCAAGACTACAAACAATAATTTAAGCAGTAACAAACCATAAATCCCATTATTTGCTATGAACGAACTAAGAAATACATTGCCTTCCTGCCCACTGGGCAGAGCGTATGCAGTGCTCAGCCAATCACCTATTACATAGAAAAGAATAATGATACGGATTTCCCAGAGAATACTTCTAAGGGATGAATTAGTCCTCTTTGTTATTGTACCACCTAGTGATGTCAAAGATGACCTGGAATAAATAGTTGTCTATATTTTAGTGACTAATATAGAATAGAAGAGATATATATGTATTAGAAATGAAGGAAGAATATAGATCAGAACAAAAGAAATAAAAAGGGAAGAATAGGAGGAAATTAATTGGTAATTGTGATCACAGGAAAGTCAGATCACCCCATGATAATTGAAAAGTGAATAATATGCGAGCGCTGCTATGGCCATTGTTATCAGCACCATGACGATCTGTGTCATTTCTGTTTCGTGTCCGTAATGTTCTATCATGTTTGATCATGACAGAATAGCAACTCATTCTATATATATCTTCCTCTTAACTATAATGATTAATAATTTTCATTATTGTTTATGAGCATTTTCTTGCTATTAATCTGTCCATAACACAATGAACAAGACCAGCTAATCCATATATCGGCAGATTTTTAGTCCTTCCACAGCATAGATACACCCATAATATAAGTGGAGTGATCATAGTGCAAGAAACAATTACACCCCTTATGGAATTATTGTCCAAGGATAGATTTTCAGCATATTGCAATATGGAATTGCTTGAGGTCAGTCCAGGATACGCAAAAGCTCGCATGCTTATAGCAGATGAGCATCTGAATGCTTTTGGTACTGTTCACGGCGGAGCGATTTTCACTCTTGCAGATCTTGTATTCGGGAGTGCATCAAATGCTCATGGACGGGTAGCAGTGGCAATAAATTGTTCAATAGCTTTCGTGAAAGCTGCCAAAAAGGGATATCTTATCGCAGAGGCAAGAGAAGTATCTATAGGTCACAAACTAGCTACCTACGTAATTACTGTTACGGATGCGGAAAATGAGATTATTGCAACTTTTCAGGGTACTGTATACAGGAAAAATGAGACAATAGAAGGGCTGATAGCTTAAGGACCATGAAAGACTAAACAGGTGGTTCCCAGACACATACGTGCCTATAGACCCATCCTGATTGTTCTTATTTCAATTCCCGGGGTTGTTTCTTATCAGGAAGTACCGGAAGCTGCATAGTATTTATCAGTATGGGACTATCTACTTCTTTAGCACGTTCAAGTAACAGCTCTTTACCTTTTTGTGTCAATGCGAACAGAGGTACTGCAGTCCCCACCTGTGCTATTGGCTTTATTATGTCTCGCAGATTCCTGGACGCACATGCTGTTACAATATCAGTGTATTTCACAAGCTCAGAAGCATGTTCTTTTGTCAGGCCTGTGGTATGGGCAGCTATGATAAAAACATCAAGACCTTGTGCACTTTCGATCTCTCTTAACTTTAAAGCCGTCTGAGGATCGATAACAGAAACAGCAATCTTTCTGTAACCAATCTGTGCAGCCATTTCAAGACCTTTGACAGGATCGATGCTTGCATGCTGTGGGTCAAGGACTATGCCATTCCTTTGTTCAATACCTGCTATGACCTCAGGGATCGGTTCTGTCTCCACAAGTCCTGAGATTCTTGCCCCCATACCCTGCACAAGTCTTGGATTGGCAGTAACGACAGTTCCTGCACCATCACATACAGTGACCGTTGCATCGAGCAGACCTCTGTTAAGGCCTGTCATCATCACCTCAGAAGCCCCAAAGCCTACGAACACATCCATTTCAAGTTTTCTTTGCGCAGTGAACAGACCAAAGTCCCTGATACGGAACTCCATGTTCTTCTTAACTTCCTCAAAGTTGATCTGCTTTATACCCCTTGCCTTTTCAAAGAGCGGACACCAGTCCAACTGTGGTTCTCCCACTTCTATGACCTGTCCATCCTTTACAACTACCCGGGCCATACCAAGTATTTCCATTACATGTACCATTATATCACCTTATTTGTTTTCAACCTGACTGCTGGAACTAGATATCAAAGAGCATTGCGCCTGTCAATGACCTTCTTGGACTTGCCTTCCGTACGGGGTATAGAGCCTTTCTCAGCCAACTCCACATTCGTACGTATGTTCAGAACGCTTTGAAGCTCATCTTCCACATGTTTTTGCAGTTCGGCAAGATCACTCAATTCACCTGTAAAAGCATTTTCCGTAATTTCCACTTTGACGGTGATCTCATCCAGCATCTTCTTATTCCTGTCCAGGATGACTTGGAAATGCTCGGTTATCTCTGGAATCTTCACTATTACATCCTCGATCTGCGAGGGGAAGACATTGATGCCTCTGACGATGAGCATATCATCAGCTCTGCCCAGCAATCTTGAGATACGCACAGTTGTGCGTCCACATGCACATTCACTTTCCAGCAAACGTGTGATGTCTCCGGTCCTGTATCTGATAATGGGAAATGCCTCTTTGGTAAGGGATGTCAGCACCAATTCTCCTTTTTCTCCTTCTGACACCTGTTCTCCATTCTCGTCAAGCACTTCCACAAAGAAATGATCGCTCCAAAGGTGCAATCCATTTTGTTCCTCACACTCAAACGCGACTCCAGGACCCATGATCTCAGACAATCCATAAGAATCATACGCTTTGATATTCAATGTGGTCTCAAGCTGTTTTCGTGTATTGGATGACCAGGGTTCTGCGCCGAAACATCCTACGCGCAGAGATAATTTGTCAACTATATCCATCTCCATGGCAGTCTCAGCTAGATAAAGAGCATAAGAAGGAGTACAATGCAATGCTGTAACCCCGAAATCCATCATCATCTCAAGCTGACGTGTGGTGCTACCGGTACCACTGGGAACTATCATTGCACCTATCTTTTCCACACCGTAATGGAACCCAAGTCCGCCAGTAAAAAGGCCATAGTTCACTGCATTCTGGAATACATCGTCCTTCCCAAGGCCTACCATTGTGAGATTGCGGGCCAAAAGATCCGACCAGGTTTCCAGGTCATTTTTAGTATATCCCACTACAGTGGGTTTACCACTTGTACCGGAAGAAGCATGGATCCTTACCACTTCGCTCTTAGGCACTGCAAAAAGGCCAAAAGGATAGTTATCCCGCAGATCAGTCTTATAGGTAAAAGGCAGATTTCTCAGGTCTTTCAGAGAGCGGATATCTTCCGGCCTTATACCGGCTTCTTTGAACCTGCGGGCATAGAAAGGAACATTGTTATATGTTGCAGCCACTGTTTTTTTTAACCGAGTGAGCTGTAATTCCTTGAGTTCGTCGTGACCCATGGTCTCATATTTAGGCTGCCAGTATTTCATGTAACTATCTCCTTATGTTCATTCTTCATAGGTTTTCACACTTATATTGTTTACTACAATTTCCACTTCCGCTATCAGTAAATGACGAACATGAACCATTCCTTTGTTAAGCTGACACGCTTTTGTATATGCTCTGCTATAGCATGTACACACTACTTTTGGACATGTATAGAATTCCTTTTTTTGTGCCATAATACTTACATGTTTGTCCACAAAATTACTATATTAAAAACGGAATTAATATGTACCAACACGAAAAACGGTTATTTAGGTCAGTCATTCTTATTTTGACGGTGTTGTCCATAGTAAATATTTCTCCAGTAGCCGGTGGCTGGAATCAGACTATCACCGATATAGATGTTACATATGAAGTCTCAACTGATGGAAAGAACATAAATGTTCTCAGGCAGATAATGTTCGAAAACAGAGATGAAGACACCAGGTTCTGGAGAGGATATTATTCAAGTTTCAATTATTACTTTCCTCAAAATGCAAAAAATGTCCGTGCCTATGAAAAAGATAGCGGTAACGTCCTTGACTGGTTCGTTAGCTCCGATGGATACTACACTTTCTGTCTGAAGAAAAAAGTATGGTATGGTGAATCCTATGCTTTTTACATTGAATATGATCTTCCGCGTAATAGCAACACTGTAGTGTTCAACATAGTGGAATCTGGTAACAGGACAAAAGTTGTATTAAGAACACCCCAATACTATGAAACTGATATCGAAAGAACAGATTATCATATGCTTGAACAGAATGGATTCACTGAATTCGTATTCCAAAAAGGTACTTACTGGAAGAATCCATGTCAAGTAACCTGTGTGAATCACACGACCATGGATGAGATCAGGAGTGTTGCTCATCTAATTGAAAAAGATGTGGAAATAACCGTCAGGTTCTGGGAAGGTGAAGATGCCTGGGGAACTCATGTCATGGATAAGACCATGAAAAGTCTGCAGTTGCTCGAAAATGTTACTGGTATCCCATACCCTCCTAAATATAATGTCACCATAATACAGGCAAGCGTAGACGACACTCATGGATATGGCGGCTTTAACCAGGGAAGTAAAGGTATCTATCTTCTCCATACTTCCAGCGATGCCATCCTTATTCATGAGCTTGCTCACCATTGGACGCGCGAATGTCGTTTTTCACATATATGGATGGACGAAGGGCATGCAGACCTGTATACATATCTGGTCCTTGCACAGACAAACCCAAATGTTGCTGTAAAAAGGAAAGATAAGACTTTAGAAACGTATCAAAAACTTGAACGGAAATATGATATGTCCCTGTCTGCTTGGAAAACTGCCGATAGCTTTGATTCAACTAACAGAGAGAACATCCAGTTTGGCTATAGTAAGGCTTTCACTGCGATCTATTTGATGTATGAGGACCTGGGATCAGGTACAATGCAGACTGGCTGGCAATGTTTAAGCGAGCTTGACCATACGGTTGATGAACAATGTTTCATCCGGGTCATGGAAGAAGTATCTGAGAAGAATCTGACGTATATAAAAGAATTCCTGTGAGATCTTGTCAGTAAGAAAGAAACTATCATTGGAAAATACACCATATTGATGCAGTTTTTTTCATTTTTATAGCATGCACTTATACATCATTTCCTTTATCTCCAAATTATTTTTACTTAATCTGAACTAAAGTATTATCTAAGTTAATTCATATTTATATGATACAGGGGGAAAATAATGACTTATAGTATGGATAAAGGAGATGCTGATCTGTTGATCACAGATTGGGAAAGAAAGAAGCTTCTTGCGGCATTACACACCCGCCTTTTCTGGGTGGGGGAAAAGATACCTTATTTTGTTGAACTGGACGGTAAAAAATGCAAGCTGCATGACAGGGTCTGGGAGCTGATTAACAAGGAAACAATATCTCAAGATGAAAAGCAAGAGATAGAAGAGTGTATTCAACTGTTAAAGAACAAGGAACGTATAGATGAATTTGAACTGGAAACAAAAGAAATGACTCGGGAAGAAGCAAAAGAACTGTTCGATGGAACTGCTGGGTTGTTACGTGCAATAATGGATCTGAGGGAGATCGAGGAAGGCATCTCCACACAAAATGAAAAGGCATTTCATGAAATGTTCTCAGAAAAACGTACTGAAGAGATACGCAGATGGTTGAATTTCTTAAAGGATGCTGGAAAAGTATGATACTCTAAGCAGCAAAGTGTTATCAAAATTAATTAGTTCATTTATTGATATCATTGAAAATGAGGGTACCTTTTATTCTGGTCCATCAGAATTGCAATATGTATTCCCACATTTTTCTATTTCCTAATGAGAAATAGTTGTAAATAACAAAGTTATAAATAACAAGTTATCTATTTTATATTATTTTGAGGATATTATAATGTTCGGCTCATACATATCTCCTTTTAACATGGAAATAGAAGGCGTTTCCCTATCAGTGGAAAAGCATAATGATTCACTCATATATCGCAGATATGGGAGCCTGGGAAGTACAGAAAGATTATTTTTGCAGGATCCGTGCAATTTATTACTCAATCCCATTGAACCGGTCAACATACCTAAGAGGATCACTCATTTCTTACTGGTGAACTTTAAACAGGTGTTGATACTTGAACCCGGTGCTACAAAGAAAGTTTACATCACTTTTCCTATAGAGACAGGAGTATTTGTATCTCAGGGGAAAGATGGCTTTGAGATCATAGATATTTTTTCTTTTGCATGGTTAAAGTACACGCTATACGGTGCTCCAAGTAATGGGATCATCTGCAGGTACTGGGAAAGCGATGTATTCCTTTCCCCTCCGGATATAAAACCCTGGAATATGGGTTACATAGATCTTAAGATATTGAACAACACTGAACATATGGCAGAGATCAGCAAGTCTTTGTTCAATGCCTATGGTATGAAGATCTACTATGAAAAGAACAAAGTTGTAATGAAAGCGGTCATGAAGATCCAGAGCCGGAAATTAGCGGAAACAGAGTTCGTTCATTGTCCTGAAAAAGACAGGTTCAAAAAGGCCATGGAACTCTATGTATCATCGAAACTAAGGGTAAGCGGCAGTAAATGCATTATGGAGTATGGAATATGAACATCAAGCTGCAAGATGCTGTATCCGTTTCATTATCAGGCTATTCCATTCTCTTTTTCAGGATCATGTTCGTAGCTGCGATCGTGATCATATCTATTATCACTGGAAAAATACTGTCCATATACCTCATGAGAGGACTGCAGGACAAGATGGACAGAAAACAACTGAGCATGCTCCTCAAACTTATGCGCTATAGTTTCGTTTTCTTGGTCACGGTCTTTTTCATACTCCCTTTCATGGGTGTAGAGCTTTCAAGCATGCTGGTTGCCGGAGGAGTGCTGGGTATCATTCTGGGTATCGCAGGCCAGAGCATTGTTGCAAATCTGATCTCAGGGATCTTTCTCACCCTTGAAAGGCCGATTAAGATAGGGGATCAGGTCAACATCGATAATAATGCAGGAGTTGTTGAAGACATCACTTTTGTATCCACCATCATCAGGACCTTTGATGGACTGTATGTGCGTGTACCCAACGACAAGGTCTTTCTCAACAATATCACCAATTATGCTGCCAACGTAGCGAGAAGATTTGAATATTCCATAAGGATAACCTATGACAGCGATGCTGAGAAGGCCATTGGAATAATCAAAGGCATAATCGATGATGACCCTTTAGCTTTTAAAAATCCGACTCCTACAGTT
This sequence comes from uncultured Methanosarcinales archaeon, assembly GCA_964486435.1. GTDB lineage: Archaea > Halobacteriota > Methanosarcinia > Methanosarcinales > Methanosarcinaceae > Methanomethylovorans. The sequence goes on from CAZAMM010000037.1 coordinate 16,871, forward strand.
TTTGTGGACAAGCTGGACGATAACGGGGTCAATATCTTCGTAAGGATCTGGGCCCCATCCACTGAATGGTATTCTGTCAAGACCAGACTGCTGTGGACGATCAAAAAGACACTTGAAGATAATGGTATAAAGATCGCTTTACCGCAGCGTACTCTCTGGTTTGCCAGCAGTATACCGGCAAATGAGATAGAAGGTTCAGAGAACTATTGCTCTATTTTCTCACATCATTGATGACAATAGAGCATACTTTTTTATATTATAGAAATGCTATCAGAAATAGCTTATATGGTTATAATAACGTGGTTGCTCATTTTTTTTTGTTTACTGCAGTCTGCGATCTTCTCTGGCCTTACCATCGGCTTGTTCGGTCTGAGCAGGCTTCGGCTTGAAGTGGAAGCTGAACTTAATAACTCATTTGCTGTGAAGCTGCTTGAACTGCGCAGAGACTCAAACTTGTTGTTGGCCACGCTTTTATGGGGAAATGTAGGGGTCAACGTACTGCTTCCCTTACTGACAGATAGTATAATGACCGGGGCTTTAGCTTTTGTGTTCTCGACGTTTGTGATAGCTTTCTTTGGAGAGATAGTACCTCAGGCATATTTTTCCCGCAATACAATGAAAATAGGTTCCTATTTAATCCCCTTGATCAAATTCTATAGATATCTTTTATATCCTGTGGCCAAACCTACAGCTAATTTACTTGATCGTTGGCTTGGAAAAGAAGGAGTGATGTATTTCAAGGAAAGGGCTCTGAGAGTCATCATCGAAAAACACATGATATCTTCCAGATCAGATATCGATCGTATCGAAGGACTGGGAGCCCTCAATTTTCTGTCCATAGACGACCTGAACATAAAAAAAGAAGGTTCTGTGATACATCCAAAAAGTATGATATACCTCCCTTTCAAGAATGGATATCCGGTATTTCCTCACATGGAACGAAAATCTACGGACCCTCTATTGTATCAAATAGCTCTGTCAGGTAAAAAATGGGTTATAGTTATTGATGAAAAAGAAGAACCTTCTGTAGCTATAGATTCCGATGCTTTTCTCAGAGCAGCTTTTAACGCCGAAAAAGAGTTTCATCCACTGGCGTATTGCCATCATCCAATAATTGTACATTCACCCCAGGAAAAATTAGGAAATGTGCTTAAGAGGCTAAAAGTATATCCGATCGATCTCGAGGATGACGTTGTAGATGAGGACCTGATCATCTACTGGAACAAAGATGACCCGGATAGACGCATCATTACAGGTTCGGATCTGCTGGGCAGGCTCCTGCGGGGTATAGTGGTGAGAGTGGAATAAGAACTCAGACAAAGTGTCCGGTGCAACATTCTGCAGTCGTCTTTCTTAAACATATTTCCATATTATCCGGTTATGTTCAGTGGATAAAATGTATATACTCTTAAAATAATACTATTTTTGCAGATAGTAAATGTTGTAGGAGAGATAAATATATGAAAATTAAGATATTCATAGTTACTCTGCTTTGCCTGGGCCTGTTATCCACTACGGCCCTGGCTGCAAATGATTCTACAGGTAACAGAATATGGGATGCTGCCCAGGAGCCTGCGCTGGAATACACCTGGTCACCCCTTAGTTATTCGGGTTTCTACTATGATCTGGACTCAGGAGAAGGATCTGAAACGCTGACTGTAAAACTGGACAACTATTCGGACAGGTCTATTGAAAGGGACGACCTGATATATTCCACAAAACCGATAGAAACTGGTTTTGAGCGCAGAGAATGGGGTTCGTTCCAGATAATTGGTTTCATGGCAGAACGATACTTTGCAGGCTATTCTGAAAATACGGTCTTTACACGAGATGTCAGTCTGATAGCTGATGGACAGCTGGCAAAGGTGCTCATAAATGAAAATGACCAAAAATCATTGTTCACAGGTTCATCACTTATCTTTAAAGAAGGATATGTACTGGAAATAACGGAGATCGACCTTAATGGTAACAAAGTGTTCATCACCTTGAAGAAAAACGGCGTACAAGTGGATAGCACTGTCATAGCCTCTAATCAGGATTATATTTATAAGACCAGAGTAGGTTCCACAGATGATTTCCCCCTTATAGTTGTACACCTTGACAACATATTCATGGGAACTGAAACCAATGCAGTGTTTATAAAAGGCGTCTTCCAGGTATCTGACAAATATATATCTGTCAATGGCGGTGACAGATATGGGAGAATGACATTGAGGACAGTGAGCGATGAACAGATCACAATGTCAAATCCTGATGTCATAAACCTTAACGCAGGCAGGACCATTAATATTATGGGAAAGCTGAATTTTATTGTCGCTGATGATAGAGTTCTGCGTTTTGCCCCTGTGGTAGACATGACAGAACCGGGAACATACGAGTTGCGTGGTACAGTTGCAGAAGGGGCTTTTAACTGGACCCCACTGAACTTCGAAGGTCTCTATTACAACATAGATGAAGGAATAGGTACGGAAGCACTGGAAGCAAGAGCCTTTAGCGGAAGGACAATAGCTGCTGGCAACCTTGTGTATTCCACAACAGCTCAGCAGGTCAGCTTTGACCACAGCGTCTGGGGAAAGTTTGAGGTGATAGGTTTCCTTGCACATAAATACTTTGCAGGCTATCCTGATAATGCATTCACTAAGTCTGTAAGCATGGTTTCCCAGGGTCAGCTTTCCAAAGTGCTTATTGATAACGATGACAAGAAATCAGTATCTCCGGGCTCATCACTGGTACTTGAGGAAGGATATGTGCTTGATGTGGTGGAAGTGGACCTTAATGGTAACAGGGTGCGTGTGTCACTCACACAGAACGGTCAGGAAGTAGACACGGGTATTCTTTCGTCCAACACGGACTATGTATACAAAACAGACCTTGGAGCCGCTGATGATGTACCTCAGATAGTCGTACATTTCGATGAGATCTTCAGGGGACGTGAATTTGATGCGATCTTTGTACAGGGTATTTTTCAGATATCAGGAGACTACATTACTCTTGAGGGATCTGACAGGTTTGGCAGAATGGAAGTTTCCGGCATCTCTGACACCGGTATAACTCTCAGGAACAGGAATTCCATCTCACTCACCAAGGATAATGTAATTTCTATAATGGATGACATCTCAATAAAAGTGGCAGACTCAGACACTTTGAGATACTATCCATTTGTGCTGGCCACAGCACCCGCAACTCAGCAATTATCCATAGAAATGCCTGAAACGGTCACAGCAGGAACAGCAATGGATATAAAAGTTACTTCACAGGGTGCAGCTGTGGAAGGTGCAGTGTTGAAGCTCGATAACGTGCAGAGAGGAACGACATCTAACGAAGGTATAATTTCTGTAACCTTTAGCGAGGCAGGAACGTTCAAAATGACTGCAGAAAAAGAAGGCTATGTCACCGGTGCTCTGGATGTTGAGGTAATATCTGCAGACGATGCCACCAGAAAGCTTGAGATTGAGATCATTCCAGAAACCGTATTCGCAGGAAATGAAATGTCCATCTCTGTAAAGAAGGCGATAGGTGGTGAACCTGTTGGAGGGGCAGCATTGTTCTATGATGGCAACGCCATAGGCAACACTTCTGTAGAGGGTATGCTCACATACACACCAAAAGATGCAGGTATACACAAAATCAGAGTTGAAGCGGATGGTCTGCTTCCGGCAGAGATGACCTTTGAGGTAGAAGCTGTAGAAAATATGTTCACATATTCAGATCTGATCATTGAGCCGGCTGTAGTGGAACAGGGCAAGACAGCGATCGTCAGTGTCAATATCGCAAATTCCGGTATTTCTGCAGGCGAGGCCAGAGTGGAACTGTTGGTGAACGGTAATGTAACAGACGCAAAGAATGTCTCTCTTGCAGCAGGTGAAGAGAAAATTGTGGAATTCACTGCAACCGCAGACCAGCCTGGCACCGTTGATGTGCAGATAGGTGACCAGAAGGGCTCATTTGACGTAACTCAGAAGACTCCTTTTGTGGGAATTGTTGCAGCAATAGCCATAGTGGCAATAGCTGCTGTATTCAGGAACCGCAGGAACAAATGACATTGAATGGAGGGTACTTATATCCTCCTTTTTCTTTCTCTGCACTAAATATTATACATATTTTGCATTCTCTGCGAGCTCTTGTGGTTCAATCGAATAAAAGCACTCTACACAGCCTTTCTGTTTTGATCCCAATGCTTATAATTATGGCCTCAGACTGAAGACAGAGCGGTGTATACACTCCAGACACCTGTTGTCACAAAGTTCACAGCCAATGCTGCAAGGAAAAGTCCCATGATCCTGGTGAACACCAGCATGCCGTTGTACCCTATATATTTATAGATACGTCTGGAGAACAGGTATATAACCAGACATACTGAAAATGTGATCAATATACTTAGTATCACCATGGACTTCTGCACCACGAGATCGGTGCTTCCCATGAGCACGATCACTGTGGTGATAGTTCCCGGACCTGTTAACAAGGGCAATGCAATAGGAAATATCCAGATATCTGACCGGTCCTGTGATTCATTTATCTCGTTCTCAGTGATACTTTCCCGGGATACTTTTGCGAACATCATATCCATTGCCACATGGAACAACAGTATACCACCGGCAATGCGCAGCGAGTCGACATTAATGCCGAAGAGGTCAAGCATCATCTCGCCGGTAATGGCAAAGAAAAGAGCTATGATACAGGCAAGGAACACTGCTTTTTTTGCAATGATGTTTTTCTCTTCAAAGGTCATGCGACTGGTAAGGGATATGAAGGTCACAACTCCGCTGATGGGATTAACTATCACGAAAACAGAAATTAGGGAATAGGTGAGAAAGGCCAGATTATCCATTCATGATCCGCATTAAACGTTGTTGTCCAGAGTAGATTCTATAAGAACCATGCTTCTAATTGCCACTGAACAGTTAAAAGCCTTATTCTCAAAAAAGGTTAAAAGAAGCCTAAGATACTTATTCTTCTTTTGACAGGGCTTCTTTTACTATCTTCAACGCACATAGATCACCACACATGGAACATGCATCGCTGCCGGTCACACGGCTTTCTCTGATACTGCGTGCACGTTCTCCGTCAATGGCCAAGCTGTACTGTTCTTCCCAGTCAAGCCTGTGGCGTGCGTGTGACATCCTGTCGTCCACCGCACGTGCTCTTTCCCGTTGTCCTTCTTTTGCAATGTCTGCAGCATGTGCTGCTATCTTAGTTACGATAGTACCTTCCCGTATGTCACTTACGGTAGGCAGTGCCAGGTGTTCCGAAGGCGTGGTCATGCACAGGAAGTCAGCACCATACATGCCCGCAAGAGTTCCACCGATAGCACCTGTTATATGGTCATATCCCGGAGCTATATCAGTAACCAGAGGGCCCAGAAGATAGACAGGAGCGTCAAGGCACAGACTCTTCATGGTCTTTACGCACGTCTCTATCTCATTTACAGGTACATGTCCCGGACCTTCCACAAAGGATTGCACGTTCGCAGTACGTGCCCTTTTCACAAGTTCGCCCAGAGTGACTATCTCAGTGAACATTGCGCCATCGGATGCATCGTGGATGCAACCCGGCCTCATGCCGTCTCCCAGGCTCACAGCCATATCATGCTCATAGGCTATTTCGAGGAGATAGTCGTATTCAGTATAGAAAGGATTATCTTCCTGATTATGCAGCATCCATGCAAGAGTGAACGCGCCCCCTCTGCTGACAACCTTAGTTATACGATCTCCCTTTTTGATCTGTGCAAGAGAATCAAGGTTCACACCTGCATGCACCGTGACAAAATCCACTCCATCGCGGGCATGTTTCCTGATAGCATTGAACATGTCATCGGAGGTCATATCCACAACAGCTTTTTTGGATGCTGCTGCCTGGTATATAGGTACCGAACCTATAGGGATATGAACAGCTTTCATGATCATGGACCGAATACTGTCCAGATCCCCTCCTGTGGAAAGGTCCATAAGCGCATCTGCGCCAAACTTTTCTGCAGTGCGTGCTTTTTCGATCTCTTCCTCTACGTTGATGTAGTCTCTGGAAGTACCGATGTTCGCATTAATCTTAGTGCTCATGTACCTGCCAATGCCCACAGGCCTTGAATCTCTTGCAGGGTTGTCAGGTATGGCAATGATGCCTTTTGCCACACAGGAACGTACAATATCGGGATCAATACCTTCTTTTTCAGCGACTTCCTGTATCTGGGGAACTATGATCCCCTTTTTTGCATCTTCCATGAGTGTCATTGGTATTCCCGTATGAGCATGAAGATAAAAGCCTTTTGCTGGCCTCATATATCCTGTCTCACAGGTCTATATCATCATAATACGTAGTATCATACATAAAAATATAGATATTCTTATATAGATGGCTGCAGAGTATTCATTGACTGGCATGTAAAATGACGCAGTAAGGTCGCGGTGGTACGATGACCCATGGTGCTGAAAAAAGTTCATTAGCTTACGGTGTGAACCTTTACAGATTCCTTAAAGAC
>CAZAMM010000038.1:0-14184 GCA_964486435.1 uncultured Methanosarcinales archaeon
TAATGAAATATAGAAATAAAGAGTTAGCGATGTTTAATTAACAAGACCAATTTTTTAAATTTGTAGCTAAATTTAACCGAATTAAAGGGACATATATTAATTTTGACTGTCAAAATTGGACTTTGATACAAGAGAAGATTAAAGAACCTTAATCATGTATCCATGAATCTGTTCAAAGGCACAGATCGTTGGATATTCCTATGGTCTTTTATGAAGACCACGTAACTGGAATTCTCTTTATCGAAGATGAAAGTATATTCTACATTGAAATATGCCCAATACTTCACGTAAGCTGACCTGGCATCCGAAACAGTAACAATAGCGTTTGTCGAGTTCTCTGTTATATTGTACACAGGATAATCTATCTCCTGTGGGAAGCTGGAATCATACAATACTGCAGCTCTTGATATGTACCCATTGTTCTGTACAGTGAGATTGTCATAAGAGTTCACCGGTATAAGATCCGACCTGTGTATGCCTTTCCAGTAACTTGCTTCATAGATTTTGTAATGTGTTTCATTAAAGCTGTATGCACCAAGGAAATTCCCGAATGATACAGGTGCCATATTCTGATATGAAATATCATAATCTTCAGTAAATGAAACATGTTCTGCAAGTACGAGTTTAGTAAAGGGTGCCAAAGTACACCAGATAAGAAAAGTACATGATATAAAAACTATTATTGTTCTATTATTCTGTTGCAGGTATTTGTATACCGGATCCATTTTTGGCCATTTCTCTTTATTTCTCTGATATTTCACTAGCATTATGAACAAAGGAATCAGAGAAACTACAGTTACAATAGGATCAAAGAAATCAAAAGCTCCCAAGGTGGAGCTCTCTTTTATAATAGGGAAGAAAGGCCGCATTTTCCAGCTTGTTGCATAATCCAGGTATACGTGACTAAGAATTGCCAGAAAGCATGCGATAGTAAGACGCAGGTTCTTTTCTACTATATGAAGTAACAGCACAACTAATATGATGAACAATATGGAATGCATGAATTCCCGATGTCCCATTAAATAGAACAAACTGTTTCTCATGTCAGAGCTCAGGTACTTTTCCAGCAGCATGAATACGACATATGGAATAAAATCAAGGTCAGGAAGTATCGAGAACAAAACTGCCAGTTTACTTTCCCTTCCTCGCAATCCAAAAAGTGAGACAATGAGCAAACCGATCCCTGCGTGAGATAGAGAATTTACCATAATCTACCTTTATATTATAATGCAAAAACATTGTACCATGATCATCTGATATATATTTACTTCAATGCACATATTTGTGAATATTGACAGAATCCGGATACAAGGTTACAAAATTGATCAGCTAGCGTGCAGTCAGGTCAACCGGGAAGATCAGTATCTTCCAAAAGAGCGCGCAATCAGCCCGTGCACTCCATGGATGCTCAATCTGCTGCCAGGATGCAGCATAGGATATCTCCCGCTCACTATATTGCCTGCTCTGCCTGATGCCATTTCGCGTACTTTTTCAGTATGCGTTCTGCAGTGGACTCAGATATCTTCACAACTTCTGGCAAGAAGATATTGCATGATGTCAGCAGGCTCCATAGTCATGATACCTATTACAACTTTCTCCATTGGCAGGGACGACAAGGCTTCAAGAGCTGTCTCCTTCGCAAAAGCTTTCTGCATCATTCATGTTATATTTTCCTTATCTATGCGATACTAGATAAGTTCAGTAAGAGAGGTAACTTTGTCTCCTTTTGATTTTGACAGCATAACTTCTATCTTCTTAAAGGCAGGTACGCCTGTCCCCCCAGTGTCAGCAGCCACAAGGGCATTAGCCCATGGTCCATTTATCATAAATGCTGTTCCCGGATGAGGCTGTTCAAGAACTGAAGTCTCTACTTTCAGTACTACTTTTCCGGAATTGTTCTTCGCAATTATCAGGTCTCCGGATCTCAACCCCATCTTCTTCATATCATCCTTATCCAGCCGGATTACAGAGGAAAGGTTGGCATATTGTTCACTGAACCTGGAATTTTCCTGAGCAGAGTTCTGGAAAATATCTCTGTGGGTAACTATGCTGAACTTGAACTCGGGTTCAGTGAGGAATTGTCCAAATCCCATTATATCTCCTCCATGATACGTTTGATGATCTGCTCATCTGCCAGGTTCTTTGTTTCAATTATCTGCTTAATTTTCACTTCCACACCATCCATACGTATCGCCGTGCCTCCACATTCTACACCGCTAAAGGCAGAGGGAATTGTCACTTTAGACATCCGGGAAGTTAGATTCTCGCAGGGATCAATGGTAATTAAAGGTATCTTGCTCAGTTTTTTTGCGATAGGTCCCGGCAGACTTGCAAGGGGATCAGAGCCAATGATCATAGCTGCATCTATAACATTATTGCTGATGAGCTCCACCACAGATTGCTGCGGTCCATGTTCTATTTCTTCTCCTCCGAAATAAACCCTGTTGATATGCCCGGTTTCTCCGAAAAGAGTGTGATCAAAACCACGCATATTGTATTGTCCAACCATGGGTATCAGGTGGAATTTTGCAGTTTCGTTCAGTTTGTTCATTAAGTTTAAGAGTGGGTCCAGAGACTCCAGGGAATATGTCATACCAAGACCTGCAAACACTACTCCGAACTCTGCCTTTTTCATTATATTTGCTAATTCCAAAATCCTTTTTGGATCCATATTGAACGATGTCTTTGGAACCTTATTGGATAAAGCATTAAGAAGTGCATCCATGAATTCAGGATCTGCTCCAACCGGGATCTCGTAGAGCTTATTGCCGCAGACAGCAGCAGTATCTGATCTTCTTACATCTATAATTACAGCTGTCCGGTCTTCTTCCCAACCTCTCTGGCGCTGTTTTCCCCGGGGGAAATAAGAATACATAGAAAGGTGCCGTGGGTGGGAATGTGAAGGATCCGCTCCCCAGAATACGATCACATCAGCCATGTGTCGCACTTCATCCAGAGTACAGGCTGGTACTTTTTCATTGAGGATAGCTTCAACCAGAGGTCCCTGACAGAAAGAAGAAGTATCATCGATATGTGCACCAAGTTCTCTTGCAAGCTCTATAGCCTTTCTCTGGGCTTCCAGTGTGGAATTCCCGTGCCCGAAGATAAGGGGATGCTTGGCTTCTTTCAGTATCTTGGCAGCTTCCTTTATTGCAGTGCTTTCATCAACTGTTTTTCCATCCACTGTGCACGGCATAGGAGAAGCGCATCCTTTCATACGGGAAACACCTTTCAGACATGCCGTATTTACTTCAATGACCTTGTTGTCCTGTAGCTCCACTGTAATGTCATCACACAGTAAGGCACAACCTGTGCAAACAAATGGTCCGTTTTCCAATGTTATCACTCCTGAAAGGGATCATACAAATTCTATTGCTTTTGTAGGACATGTGTCTATACATGCATAACATAATGTCTTGTTAGGGCCAAAACGGCGGCATTCCTGGATATTCACTGGGCGGACTATACCGTCCTTTATGTACAGGATTACCTTATCATTGGTCGGTGCCCTGCCACTGCCTGTTCCCTCAGGATCAGCAACCACATTTACCGGGCAGGCAACAACGCAATTGCCACAACCAATACATTTTTCCTCATGTACAAGAAAACCAGTCTCAGTGACATCACCCACTGGAGTTATCAGCTCATTCAGTTTTTCATAGCCTTTACGATATTTCTCTTCCTTGAGAGGTGGGCAATCCTCTATGCTGATCTTACGTGCCAGCAGATCCACTGCAAAAGCCATACAGGTAGCTTTGCCACATTTTTTGCAGTTTGTTTTTGGCAGGAGCTGGTATATCTCCATTAGAGTCGGCATTATCAATGTTCTCCTTCAGGACCACTTACTGGTTATTGCCGTTGTTCTTGAAGAACAAAGCACAGTGGCAACTTCCATTGGTCTTGATCTCTTCTTCATGATATACGCACGGACAGATTATATTCTTATCCTCTTCCTTGTCTCCGGTAACTATCCTGCACGGACAGTACTGGTGCCCGAGCTCATTTCTGTTCCGTGTCAGACCATCCAGGACTATATGCAGTATTTCTTCATCTGGGTTAAGAATATATCCTTTTTTATCTGCATATCTAACAAGCCATTCTCTTGTCTTTTCAACTATGTGTTCATGTTTGACCATTCATCTCACCAGAATTTACCATTGATCTTTTTGGGACCATTTACTTTTTTCAGACCCGCAGGCTCATTGAAAATACGATTATTGCGGGAATTGTGGATTTCCAGACATGTTTCAGGAATAAATATATGATCTAAAGGGTCCACTCCAACATACTATAGAGGGGATGTATTAAATGTGTAACGCTTAGTGATTGCCTATCTTTCTGTTCTTATATGTTTGTACCGGGAGGTATTTAAATAATATCACTCTGCCAGGCAAGAATCGTGTGTATTGTATCCATTTACGGATAGAATTCTATGCATGATAGATAGCAATAGCACTTGGTTTTATATCGATTTCAAAAATTTGTTATTTATCGGTCAATATCTCTTTTTCTTTTTCTTGATTCCTGAAGTATCTTTACAGGTATTCCCGCACCAGGGACAATGAAACCTGCAATCTCCCCACCGATCTCGAACAAAGCATCCTCAGTGAAGACCTCTGTCATCTTTTCCTTGAGAACTTTTCCTGAATAGAACTCGCCTGTAATGCCGTCAAACTCCAGGACGTTCTGTTTGTTTTTAGGGACCCAGGTATACTCAAAAGCATAAACTGGCCTGAAATAGAGATCCAGGGTATCTATGCTCACAGTCTCATCCAGTATTTCATCAGCATCTATCGGTTTCAGCATTTCGGTCAGCAGTTTCCTGATAATGTATGCAGCCTTTACTTTTACCGGAAGCACTATAGTGTTTCCTTCATTCAGCTCTTCGATCAGGGCAAGTTCCCTTGCGGGCATGGTAATATACTTGGAGAAGTCATCTTCTTTTTCAGTATAGGCATCAACAAAAATCTCTTTTGTATTGGATTCCAGACAATGTTCTACGCGTGAAAGTGTGATATTCCTTTGTGGATCAATGGTCTTTTCTTCACCAAACATAGTTACTTTCTGAACAATCGGATCGCTGATCTTGACGGCGAATTCACAATTGCGTTTATATTCAAAGTGCGTGGAGCAAACAGCATGCCAGAAAGGCTTGTATTGTTTTTCTGAATGACTTATATTGATGTCTTCAGGTTTTGGTCTTGACAGGAGGTTCTTAAGACCTCCGAAAGCTGCAGTCTTTTTGTTCCAGGCCAGTTCTTTCATTTCCTCAAATGCCTTTTCACCTGTCATTACCAGCATTCTTGGTTCATGGGTCACCAGATTGAAACTATCCATGATAATAAATAGTAATATACTTAGAAATAATGCTTTTGCATGATCCAGGTATGTTCTTAGAATAAATTGAACTTATAAGCATATTTTCCATTAAAGGCGATATTTTATATCAGGACCTTGAGTTTTGAAATCAGCTATAGAGCAAAACAGGGTCATACAAAATTCCATATTCTAGAGGCTTGCTGGATGATGTTATGAACAAATAAGGCAAAATGAAACTCAGTCTTCTCCAAATCCATGGCAATATTGGAGTCACAGCCATATTCTACAAAAGCGGCAGAACATTATAATAAACTCCTTTGCTTACATCTATGAATACTATTTATTTATTCTTGCTTAACTTTTCTTTCTTATCTCATCACTTATTATTATACCATCTTCGAGCGTGATGACCCTGTTAACATATTCTACATGCCACGGTTCATGTGTGACCATAATAATTGTTTGTCCATATTTTTCATTCAGTTCCTTGAATACGTCCAGCACCTGCTTTGAGTTATTAGTGTCCAGGTTTGCACATGGTTCATCAGCAAACATGATATCAGGTTTTTTTGCAATTGCTCTTGCAATGGCAACTCGTTGCTTTTCCCCACCAGACAGTTCATCAGGAACTCTATCATGTTTTCCATTCAGGCCTACCTTATCTAATGCTTCAAGAGCGGTTCTGTAAGATTCCTTCTTTGACTTTCCTTCCATCATAGAGAGCACATATACATTCTCTGCAGCACTCATTTCATTGATGAGTGCATAATCCTGAAAGACATAGCCAACCTGGGTCAGCCTGTAATAACTCCTTTCTGCTTCAGGCAGGCTGGATACTTCCAGCCCCCTGATAGTATACATTCCATCTGTAGCATCGTCCAGTAATGCCAGTATCCTCAAAAGAGTAGTTTTTCCACTACCTGATGCGCCCATTATGGCCACAAATTCCCCTTTATTTATTTCAAAAGAAACACCGTTAAGAGCCCTGACTGCAGTTTTTCCGGTACCGTAATACCTTTTCAGATCTTTTACTACGATTATTTTTACCGTCCCCATATGGCTTTGAGTATACTCTCTCTCGATACGGTCCAGGCAGGCAGGATCCCGGCTATCACTGACAGCGTCAGCATGGTGGCTATGCTTTGAATAAGCAGCACAGGATCAATGATCGGACTTATTTCTATGGTTTCATAGAAAACTACTGGATTGGCCTGGAAGTAAAACATAAGTGTTAAGTAGAGTATCAATCCTGCAAAGATTCCCAGTGAAACATAGAAAGTACTAAGGAATGCATAGGACAATACAATTGATCTTGGAGTTACACCTACCGCTTTTAGGATCCCGATCTCTTTTTTTCTGTTCAGCACATTGATATAGATAATAATAAGGACCAGCGCTGCACCTACGATCAAACTCACGATCTTGGACATGACATCTATAGCACCCATGCTTTGCATGGCCTGCCTTATGAGAGACTCCGACTTATCAGCCCATGTAAATATCTGCTCATTCACTCCAGCTTCCCTGATCTTGTCCCTTATCTTTGCTTCCGTCCCTTGAGCAGTGACCCTTACAATTACACGGGTAGCTTCTTTGCCTTCAAGGCCGTACACATCCTCGATCTCCTTGTAATGGACCAGAGCATTAAGATCGACAACCTCAAATGTGCCTTCCATGATGCCTTTGACCTTATAGGTCCTTTTTACTCCATTGCTGTATGTTACGTCAACAAAGGATCCTGGCCTTACTTCACCCAGGTTGTCATATATCTCTGACCCAAACCCCGTCCCTGCTATCATAGCCCCGATGATGATCTCATCCCGGGACAGATCACTTAAAAAATCTCCTTCACTGATAATGTGCGGATAACGGGAAATATCATACTCTTCTGTGGGAAGCATTCCGGTTATCGTTACACCTACAACTTTCTGCTTATGGTTAATGGATGCTCCCACATCCAGTCTTTTTGTTGCAGCTCTCACACCTTCTACGGCCCGGACCTTCTTCAACACATTATCTGCATTGTTGATGTAGGTATTATCACCAGTTGGTTCAATGACAATATCTCCGTACGGATAATCCTGCATGAACCCTGTGAACATACCTAAAAGTCCTCCTATCATTGAAGGAAGAAATACTAAGTTCAAAAAAATGAGGGAGAGGACAAAAACAATGAACATCAGTGTTTTCTTGTTGCCTCTTTTTACACTGCAGTATGCAATGAGGGCCCCTACCCGGACATCATTAATCATATTTGAACCTCATTTTTTCTTTTTGTTATCCGAATTATCTTTGCCTTCCATTAACTGCCTGATGACTGCATCTTTTGATCTTATTATTTTGTAATTATAATAAAGAAGTCCACCAATGATCGCAAGTATCAGGAATATAGGTAGAATTGTCCCAAGTCCTCCTTCCTTTTCCATGACAATGACATTTATCCTTGTTTGTATTTGTTCTTCTCCAAAATCATCAATATATGTTATTGTTATGGGGATCTGATATTCTCCTGATCTGTCAGCCACAAATGTTATCACTGCAGGTCCATCCTCGTTTGTATCAAGAGTACCTATAAAAGATTCTTTTAGTCCCTTGAAAGGATGGTCAGCATAGACCCTTATTGAATTGATTGTCCTCTCACCAGAGTTTTCGATCCTCATGGTCAATTCTACGGTATCTCCCTTACGGGGGAGGACAGGGTCAACCTTCACAGATGCAAGATTCAAACTTCCTTTTTTGTCAAGTATGGTCAGTGTGATGTTATATTCATCTTTTTGAATACCATAATCATCTTCATAGCTCAGGATGACCGGGACCTCAAAAGTTCCTGTTCTATTTGCCTTGAATTTGAATAATGCAGTTTGACTTGCATTTAAACCGAGAGTTCCGATCGTAGAGTTCTTTATTCCTTGGAAGTCATGGTCTAACCCAATCTCCAGGGATTTTGCTATTCCCTTTCCAAAATTCTCTATGGCTAAATTAAGATCAACTGTGTCTCCTTCATAGATATATGCAGGCGTGGTTCTGATAGAAGATATCTTTGGTTCTGCATGCTCTCCTATCACTATTATTTCAATTTCATAATATTCTGTCCTTGTTACATCCTCATTGCCATATGTCAATTTCATTTTTATGACGTGGAGACCAGGCCTGGCATCAGGGGTTGTTCTCATATGGTATCTCAATTGCCTTTCGCTTCTGCTGTAAACAAATCTGGGAAAGTGAGCAACAAGACTTTCTGTAACTAAGATATCAGGGGGGATGCTGATGATTTCAAAAGTGATATTCTCAGGAACCTGAGTACCGCAGTTTTCCAGACTTATACCTACAGTGAACTCTCTATTGATCCCTACTGAACTGGGACTTATGTCCTCTACCACCGCTCTTAAACACTCATCACCAGAACCTGCTTCAGCAGTAATACTTCCCAAAAGGATAATCAAAAAAAGCAACATGATAAAAAATGTTGATCTTGCATTATAATTCATTCCTTATTTATCCCCTTAAAAATTTTTATGTTTATCCATTTTGATAGTTATTTTCGGTCATTTAGAGTATTTCTTAAGTATCCTCAATATTGTTCATTAACGGCTTATTAGTAAAATTCAGATTATATTTTTTATGTTTTTATCTTATTTTTAGGTTGTTATATTCATCTCATATACACTATCTGGATCAAGTAGCTCTCTTGCCAGAGAATCCATTTACTATGGATCATCGCACTGATCTCAATTTAACTATAATTCATGAGTTCAGCAATATTCCCGTAGCTCCAATTGCGGTATTCTTCAACAAATGAAAGTCAATAGCTTGCGCTGTATATATCTTCTTTTGGAATATTTGCAGCTATGAATGCGAGTTCCATCGTTTTTATGTTAAAGTAGAAAATAATGATCAGGAGGTATATTTTTGTCAATTATTTAATAAAAATAAAAAGCAAGAGTAGCTTTTTTATCAAGCCAAAATATATATACTTGCTACTTTTCTTATATTTAGATAAGTGGATAATTTAGATTTACTTTAGGTATTATAAGAAGTACATAAAATTTAGTGGTAGGGAAGATACAAAGATGCATGTTGGGATATGCCGAAATGCAAAAGCCTATCATTTTCAGGCACTTATATGCCTTATTAAGCTGAATTATTCCTTGATTAGTGTTCAGACAAGTGAGTGAATAGTATCAAGCAGAGTGGTTGTTAGTTGATAGCTTTTTAAAAGCAATCCTTATGACACAAGTGGCCACAGGTTTAGTCCACTAACTAATAAATAAACTTTAAGAACGTCAAAATTTGAACTATCTATGGTGGAGTATATTATGGAGCATCAAGAAAAAAAAAGCCTATTACAGAAAGATATTTTGAGAATATCAGGAATCTTGTTCCTTTTTATAATCTTGAGTATTGCCATTGTAGCAGCAGACCGAATTGAAGAAGTCAAATCTGACAACTTTTTCCCAATCTGTAACTCTATTACTATTTATAGCACAGGAATTACAACATCTGATATGGATTCCAGCCTGACACCGACAGACTTGGTGAACAGTTTGCTTGGAGGGGGGGTTTCTGTCTCAAATGTTACGTTTACTGGAAATAATAGCGCAGCAGGCTTTTTCAGTGGTGGCAATGGTATCATAGGTTTTGACAGTGGTGTTGTTTTAGGTACCGGACATATAAGCAACGTTGTAGGGCCCAACGAATATAATAGTACAGGAACTAACTATGATTTGCCTGGTGATGCTGTACTTGATAGTCTGATCCCCGGCTATAAGACTTATGACGCAGCAATACTGGAATTTGACTTTGTACCAAACACCAGCCAAATGACCTTCAACTATGTATTTGCTTCAGAAGAATACAATGAATATGCAAATACAGAATACAATGATGTCTTTGGTTTCTTTGTCAATGGAAATGAGGCCGATTTTAATATTGCCCTTCTTCCAGGCATAACTCCGACAACACCGGTTTCCATCAATAATGTAAATGGTGGGCATCCTCTGGGAACAAATCCCAAGAATCCTGAATTCTATATCAATAATGAACTTCCAAACGCTACAATTAACACCGAACTTGACGGTTTGACAGTTGTACTTACTGCTATTGCTAATGTAAATTCCGGAGAGCTAAATCACATCAAATTAGCAATTGGCGATGCAGGTGATCCATATCTTGATTCTTATGTTTTCATCCAGTCAGGAAGTGTAATGTCTCTTGAACTCGGTCTGGCACCTTTAAGTGCTACAGGCGAGGTAGGTACAAGTCATATACTGATAGCCAAACTGGTAAATACCAATAATCAGCCTATATCCGGAAAGACAATTAATTTTACGGTGTCTGGTCCAAATGCCCAGAACGGAACGGCATTAACGGATAGCAATGGTAATGCTACTTGGAGCTACATTGGGTTGAACGCAGGTACAGATACCATTGTTGCCATCGATGATGAGGATACTTCAAATCAGGTCTCAATGACTTGGGTACAAGCAGACAATGAAGCATCTATAGACATTGATAAATATGTATGGAATGGAACTGACTGGGACATTGCTGATTCAGCACCAGGCCCATCTCTGTCCTTTGATCCGGTAAAGCTCAAGATAGTGATTAACAATATTGGAAATGTTACGTTGACAGGAGTCAATGTGACAGATGAAAATTATGGGCCTGTCCTCCTCAATACCACTACCCTGGCTCCATATGCTTCCACTGAAGCTGAGTATAATGTGTCGGTATCTCCTGGTCAGCAAATAACGAATGTTACCGTTTCCGGGTATTATAATGGCACAGAATATGCAGCTACCGATGGTGTATACTACGTTGGCACTAATGTGAACGTTCACACAGCTATCAATGACAATAACTTGCGTGAGTCATCATCTTGCTCTGTGCTTGGCACTACAACCTATCTCGATGTTGGAAGGAACGTATCCACTGCCAGGGATGTAATGTTGTTCGATCTTGGCATGTATGATCAAAATGATACAATATCCAAGGCTACACTTTCACTCTTCTGGTATTATCCGGAAGACAAAACACGCACTTCTGACACTGCAGTGGAGATATACAGGCCAGCGAAGTGGAACCCGGAGCATGTTACCTGGTACTATTATGACTATCACAGAGCGTGGCAACCAGTGGGTGGAGCATGGTTCGATGTTAATGCCACTGCACAGGGTAATATCCCATATGCATCTGTAACTTTCCCAGCTGGTACTGTGCCTGATAACCAATACCATGACTTTGATGTCACACAGCTTGTGCAGGAATACATAAGTGGCACATATGAGAACACTGGTTTCTTCCTCAAGGCAAAGACTGAGAGCGATAATTACATTGCCTTCTACAGTTCGGACTGGTCTGATGCTCAACAGAGACCGAAACTGACTGTGGAATTTTAAACAGGGAAAGGTTGTAACATTTTGAGCGAAAATAATTTGCTCAATTTCTTTTTTATTGCATAGATCGTGTACTTTAATGGAATTTTTACCTCATAATGAAGATATTGCTATAGACAATACAATATCCGTATTTCTAAGCCCTCTCAGATACATGGTGTCAGACCTTTTTCCCTTACATTTAAGCATTATTGATCTTGATTATGCTGTGCATTTCAGCATGACTTTTCGATCTGTTTGCTTTAGTTGTAGTATATGTATGAAGAATGTTAAGCTCCTGTAACAACCCAGAGTATCCTTAAAATTGGTCCTCAGATACCGGAGATGATGCACAATTGTTAGAGGTTATTCAAAACCGGAGGGATAGAAATATCGTGTGCATACGGGTTATTCTCAAAACTTTTAAAAGTCTTGTGATTTTTAATAGACATAGTTCCAACACTATTACACTCAATTACATATTATGTGCGATTGAGGTGAAAGTAAAATTCACAATCAAGTACCGGATTTAAAAAATCAAGAAGCCTCGGACGGGAGCAATTAATTCAATCCAATTCTATAATATTACTTTCACCATGCTTCAACAATCTATAAAACCTTTGAGGTTTACAGATTGAGAGGACATGTCCATGATTGGAGCAAACTATCCAGATTGTCGAGATCTGGATAATAGGTAATCATGATGAAGCTATTTGCGCCAACAAATAGCACCATGTCCTATTGTAAAAAATGCTGTGGTTTTATTTAACTCTTATTAATTGAATTTCGTGTTTTTACTCTGCTTGTAGAAATAACAAAGGTTATATTGTTCCAATGGCTACCTCTTATAGGTGTGAATTGTGGTAATTGCTCCAAACTATTATTCTCTGAGAACATTTCCTTTTGTTGACAGAGAGAAATACAAGCAAATCTTCCAGGACTTTCTGAAGGCTTCAGAACAAAAGCAGTATAATGTTCTTCATTACTGGGGAATTTCAGGCATTGGAAAAAGCAAATTGCAGCAAGAGCTACAAAGAGTACTAACAGAAAATTATCCTGATAGCATTTGGGCAAGTGTTGATTTTAAAGTTAAAACTCATCGTGAAATTGGTACTTTTCTATTTTCTCTGCGTAGCCAATTAGCTGGGAAATATAAGATAAAATTCATTCATTTCGATATTGCACATGCAGTCTATTGGAAAAAAGTCAATCCTGAGATACCTTTGGTCAAAGAAAAGTACAGTCCTATTGAAGAAGACAGCACTGTTGACATAATGTTCAAAATTCTTAATGCATTTGGGCCTTTCAGTCTACTTATTGATGTTCCTAACTATCTGGTCCATGTTCCAGCAAGGTTCAAAAAGTGGTGGAACGAGGAAGGGTTAAGACTTGCTAATAGTTTGAATGAATCTAATCCAAATCAGATTGAGGAGCTGTTACCAAAATATTTCTATACTGACCTTCAAGCTCATATTAAAAACAAATCAAAAAAAGCAGTGTTTTTACTCGACACACATGAAGCCCTCTGGGAAGGATCACGAAATATAGGCAACTTCAATTCAAGGGATGAATGGATAAGAAATGTAATTGCAAACTTTGAAAATGTTTGCTGGGTAATCTGCGGAAGAGAGGAACTCAGATGGAGTGAAGTTGATAATGACTGGGAGAACTATGTGGACCAGCATAAAATTGGAACTCTGTCTAAGGAACACTGTCTTGAATTCTTACAATTATCCGGTGTAAATGAACAAGATATACAGAATATTATTATTGAAGCAAGTGAAGGTTATCCCTATTATCTTGCTCTGTCAGTAGACACTTATTTTGCTATTAAAGAAAGAAAACCAGTTCCTGAAGATTTCCCAAAAACCCGTCCAGAGATATTCAATCGCTTTTTCCATTACCTGAACGAACCTGAAAGATCAACTCTAAGTATATTATCCTGTACAAATTTCTGGGATCATGAGCTTATGAATCTGCTGATCGATAAGTTTGGGACAAATTATCCAAAATCAAAATCAGCCTTTGATGAACTACATCGTTTTTCATTCATGGTAAACCGCCAGAATGGAACGTGGGATATGCATCCACTAATGAAGAGGAGTCTTCAAGACAATTTGAAAGCAGAAGAAAAAACAGAAGTTCACGAATATTTGTTCAATCATTTCGATGAGCAATTAGAAGATATTGATATTAAAAATATACAAGATTTCCATAAGACTGCCCTGAATGAAGCTTTTTATCATGGAAAGCAAATTACTAAAATTGAAGATTTATTCATGTGGTTTTCTAAAAGGAGCGATATATTTAATAAAGCAGGATTTTGGGACTTCTTAATCCCTTTGTACTCTGATATTCATAACATCCTCGAGAAAACACTTGGTTCTGAGCATCCTGATGTTGCAACCAGCCTAAACAATATTGCTGAACTCTATCATTCAATGGGAAGGTATGACGAAGCTTTACCCTTGTATGAACGGACTCTGGAAAT
>CAZAMM010000038.1:14284-22532 GCA_964486435.1 uncultured Methanosarcinales archaeon
CAGAGGTTGCAACCTGCCTCAACGATTTGGCTTCCCTCTATCATTTAATTGGAAGGCATGAGGAAGCATTAACTTTATGCGAACACTCTCTGGAAATCCGTGAGAAAATGCTTGGTAAGGAGCATCCTGATGTTGCAACAACTCTCAACGATTTGGCTTTACTCTATTATTCAATGGGAAGGTATGACGAAGCTTTACCCTTGTATGAACGGACTCTGGAAATCCGTGAGAAAATGCTTGGTAAGGAGCATCATTATGTTGCAACCAGTCTCATCAATCTGGCTGAACTCCATAGAGCAATGGGGAGATATGAGGAAGCATTAACTTTATGCAAGCGCTCTATGACTATCTTCGAGAAAACATTTGGTAAGGAGCATCCAGAGGTTGCAACCTGCCTCAACGATTTGGCTTCCCTCTATCATTTAATTGGAAGACACGGGGAAGCATTACCCTTGTATGAACGGACTCTGGAAATCCGTGAGAAAATGCTTGGTAAAGAGCATCCTTATGTTGCAACAACTCTCAACGATTTGGCTCAACTTTATAGAGCAATGGGAAGGTATGAAGAAGCATTAACTTTATGCGAGCGCTCCCTAGCAATACGTGAGAAAATGCTTGGTAAGGAGCATCCAGATGTTGCAGCTGGTCTCAATGATTTGGCTTTACTCTATGATTCAATGGGAAGGTATGAAGAAGCATTATCTCTGTACGAAAGCGCTCTGGCAATAAATGAAAAAACGCTCGGTCCTGAGCATCCTGATGTTGCAACCAGCCTCAACAATCTGGCTGGCCTCTATAATTCAATGGGAAGGTATGACGAAGCATTATCTCTGTACGAAAGCGCTCTGGCAATAAATGAAAAAACGCTTGGTCCTGAGCATCCTGATGTTGCAACCAGCCTCAACAATCTGGCTGGCCTCTATTATTCAATGGGAAGATATGAGGAAGCGTTACCTCTGTACGACCGCGCTCTGGCAATACTCGAGAAAACGCTTGGTCCTGAGCATCCTGATGTTGCAACCAGCCTTAACAATCTGGCTGGACTCTATGATTCAATGGGAAGGTATGAGCAAGCATTACCTCTGTACGACCGCGCTCTGGCAATACTCGAGAAAACGCTTGGTAAGGAACATCCCACTTACATAATCATAAAGGATAATTTAACCTTTCTTAGAAGTGAAAGAGACTTGTAATCCCCTCCCCATAATTTCAATAGCAACTCTTATATATTATCCCTGTAATTTTTACATTGTCATGCGCCAACATGACGTAAACTAAGGAGCAAACTATTATGTCGAATATCGAAAACTCATCAGACGTAGCTTCAGCTATGTCTGTCAGAGGCTGTGAAGCCTCTCTTGCAGACATTTCTGCAAGATCCCGCGATATAGCCTGGCTTATCTACGATGACAACAGAGAACTTATTGAGAATGATGCCGAGTTCGGTTCTGACTGGAACAAGCGTGTAGCAAGAACTATCAAACATCTCGCGGGGGTGGCGTAATGTCAAGGCTTATCCTGCGGCCTTTCAAGGAGCAGTCCGGACCCACAGAGGAGATACTGGGGTTTAGCGAGGGAGTGTTCTACACTTCACAGAAGCACAGGGTACTCCTGGTCCCTGTTCCCGAACAAAAAGAGGTGTCTCAATGATACCTATGATATCCTCTTTCCTGTATGAGGTCAGGCACATCTTCTTCTTCTATATCATAGGGGACCTGATCACTACCCAGGCAGCCTTAAGACCGGGCGCTTATGAAGCCAATCCTTTCCTGATAAGCTTTACAACAGCAGTGGTCCTGAAGCTTGTATTTCTGATCCTGCTGTTCGTGGTCTATAAGTCTCTTCATCAAAGAAAACTTTCCTGGGATATATGCAGGCACTCAGTAGCAGGTATCGGAGTGATCGCCACGGTCAGTAATCTCTTTGTGATCCTGTGGGGATCATCGCTATTTCAGCTTGCAGGGGTGGTGTGATGGCACGGGCAAAATACCGTATCAAGCACAATAATGGCAGCGGGATGTATGTTACCCTGCCGTCAGAGCTGGCCTGTTCCCTGGGGATCAAGGACCTGGAAGGGAATCTTAAGGTAAAGTGTGTCAGGTTCGAGCTTGGCCATGATGATAAAGGACCGTATGGTATCATCAGGCCAGCAGCGGACTAATCCCGAGCAGACTATCCATCTAAATTTACCTGCGTATGCTGCACAAGTTCGCCCAGCCGGTTACTCATGAGTTCGGCTGTTACTTCCATGTAACAGACCTGGACTTCTATTATGCGGTGGTCAGTTACTACTCTGACAATGTCACTGACCGCTACAACCACCATATCAGATTAGGGGACCGTGTGTTCAAGTTCTGGAGCAAGCAGGGCGGACTGTACAATCCGAAAACCAAGAAACTGGCCTTTGAGTATATGCTGCAATGGACCGATAAGGAAGGTGCCAGTAAATGCACTTACACTATCAAGCCTTTGTTTGGCAAGGGTACACGCACAAAGACAGGGAAACTGCTTAACCTGCCGTCCGTGGGTGTGAACATCCATATCCAGTCATCCTACATTGACCTGGACGAGCATTTCAATATCATCTGGGAGTTCATGCGATACATCGATGCCGACAGGTTCCAGCACTGCATTGACCGCTCAAGATCCACCATCTACCAGATGGCCCGCCATATCCGGTATCATGAAAAGCACGAGCATGATATGGTAACTATGCTCCAGGCCATAGAAAAGGAATCTTCCATGCTGGGGGATTCCAAGCTGGTCAAGACCCTGCGATCCGGCAAGTACGATATGTACAAGCTGGATAATCCTAATTTCCCGGTATGCAACATCAAGACAGAATACCATCACTCGGTCAAATCGTACAGGATCACCAATTTCCTGGACCGCAGACCGGAGGATCCTTTAAGACACCCCAAGCTTGAGGTTTTCCTCAAGTCAGATTCCGACCAGAACCCTTCCATCAACCAGTACCTGAACCTCAAGAAGGATTTGGATAACCTGCTTATCAAGCTCATCAACTTCATCGGTCCCATAGAATACGTCTCTGATTCCTATTTCGATGCCGAGAAGATCTTTGAATACCGGTATGATCTTCCAGAGTGGAACTACAAGACCACCTCAACCGAGGTGCAGCACATAGACCTCGGGGAGAACATGCAGGCCATCAAGGCCCTGGCATTCATAGCCCTGCAATCCGAAGGCTGTGCAGATTTCCGGGACATCCAGGAAGGCACCGAGATCCCGGAGCGGTCCCTGTGGCGGTACATCAACCACTGGAAAGCCGAAGGCATCCTGGACACCGTACGACACCAGTGCACCCAGGTCTTTTTCAAGACCCGCTCCCTCTGGGAAGCCGCCAGAAAACCCCTTGCAGACCTGTGCAGCGTCCTTAAGATCGGCTTCAAGAAAATCTTCGGCCAATACTTCGTGGACTCCGGCATTATCCGCCCCTTCCGAGAACGCAAAAAGAACCTAAAACAAATCAAACAACATCAATACCCAACTGAAACCCCTCTCATAGTCGAATCCTACCGGGAAGCCAACCGGCTCTCCAAAGAACTAAAAGAACTCGGCATCTCCCGCAAGATCGCTGTCATCTCAAACAGCAATACAATCAGGTCCAGCCGTGTGATCGGATAAACTGGAATAGCGGAGGCTATTTTACTTTAACTTATAAAATCGAAAGTTCGAATTATTTCAATTTTTTTCGTTCATAGAGTAATTCATCCAATTCTTTATAAAAACGGTCTCTATCATGTCTCATCATTATTTTCTTATTTTCACTAGACCATTTATCCATGCACTCTATTGAATAGTACAAGAACATATTATCAACAATTGCAAATAAATTATCAAACTTTTGGATATAATCTTCACATTCATATGTTGGAAACTTTCTTTCTCCAGAATGCGAATATAATTTACGCTCATTTGGCCGATTTTTTTGCATATACTCAAGAAATTCATCTTCTCTTATTTTGCCATTCTGAAACTGATCAAATTTCTCAATTGCCTTTTTTGCCATTGGAACCACTTGGTTCAATAATGAATCTGTAAATTCTAGCAACTCTTTTTTAGTTCCAGAGTGGGATGTGTATACTTCTCTACGTTTTTCGTATTCATAATTCCATTTAATCTTAATATCCTCAATTTGATCATTTGATTCAATTTCCAGTGGACGCCATCTTTGATCAAGATTGGGTGAGACCCAGTAGCCTCTGCAAAACCAGTTTGTTTTTGGAATATCATCTGAACTATTATAAACAAATATCCAAATAACATCGTTATCCTGTTTCAAAGAAGAGACTCTTTTTCTTAAAGCTTCTTTTATATCGTATTTAGAATAATTTTTGTTTATCAGAACATTTAGAGAAGATCTTCGTGCAACCCCAATACTTACGTCTTGTTGGCTAATTATGTCACAAGTTATCCCTGTACTTTCATCTACCTCTAGTCCGATTCTGAAATATAATTTGCAATATCCTTTATCTAAAAGCTCTGTAGAACGTATATAAATCAAATCTCTAATGGTTTCAATGAAGTCAATAATATTTGACTCAATTTCATTAATTTCATATCTTTTTTCTTGTAACTTTTTTAGCTTACCACTATTATGCTCTTTGATTTTTCTTTCAATTGATTCTCCGATATTCTCCCAATATCTAAGGTATGTTTCTTCCGAATCAAAATCTACATCATTAGTAACAATTGGTATTATCCTCTGCTTGCAATCTGGTTCTTTTATAAATTCGATAGCTTCAAACATGCAATTTTTTGATTTAAGGTAAGAGTCACTAATTAACATCAAGACAAAATCATGATTCCGTATTGTTTTCATAAATTCTTTAATAGAAAATTTTAAATCTCTTGTATCTCGTGTTAACTTAATTCCTTTTATACGAAGTGCACCATCAATTTCATTTGCCAAATCCATATTTTTGTGAGAGTAGGAAAGGAATATTTTTTTCTCATTACTCATTATATCACATTGCCTGAATTAGTAAAAATAGAACTTATTGGCATCTAAACTAAAGTTCAATTTCAATAGATAACTATATTTCCTATTTATGCTTTCATTTAAATTTCTTATCAGCCGTAGTACTCTATTTCATATAATGTAAAGTAATCTTAGAGAATCGCATGTTTTTCTATTTGCTATAAGAAATCAGTAGCATCTTTTGCCTAATAGCTTCTGAATCCTGTACAAAGATTCAATAGCAGAATTTTTTAAGCAACATTCTAATCGAAATCGAGTCCAACCTATGCTTCTAGTGCACAGATTAAAATATACCCATACAATCCATTTCACAATTCTAAAATGAAGCTCACTTACTCCACATCTCGTTTTCCTCTTTCCCTCTATCTTCAACAAATTCCCCCACCTACCCCGCAAAAACGCCGCTTCGCGGCGACAGAGGCTTTTTTCATCTGTTCCCTTAGGTACACGATTAAGGAGTCTGTGCCACAGCTGGCATGCATCCCGGTTTTACCCGGATCTTCCAGGTCCAAAAACTCCACTGGAAATGTACCTTTCTTCAATATTTCCCTGTCATCTTCGCGATCGTTCTGTGCATTCCATGTATACTAAAACCACTTCCAAGGTACAGCATTGGACAGTGTTCGGTCACACACTCAAGACCTTCTGCCTTGCAGGTTTGCAAGGCTTTTTCGGTTTCTGTGTTCCAATGAAGCCAGATTTTGGTTATACCTTTTTCTTTCAGACCAGGAATAAGATCTCCAGGATCGGTTTTCGTGATGCCAAGGATAGCACGATCAACACCAACTGGAAGGTCCGATACTTTTTTTAAATTGCCGGGTTCTGGCTTGTCGGAAAGGTCAATGACATAAACAGTCTTGACCCGCTTTTTAAGTTCGGAAATGGTCCACTTCATTGCTGGCTTTGTATTGTCAGTGATTAATGCATAGTTCTTTGCGTCCCAAAAATCCTTTCTTTGGTAAGTTGTTGATCCCATCTTCATGATATCAAACTTTTGCCTGTATTTTCTTTGCAAATTCCTTTGCTTTCTGTAACCTGGATTGATCCGGTTGCCCTTTTGTGGATGGTCCCATCTCACCAAATGCTTTCATCTGTGGGTCATCGGACTTTAACAGCATGTCAATTACAGGCTGGGCAAGCTCTCCCTGACAATCAAATGCACCAAGGATGTTTGCACCAACAGCAGCCTTCTCGTAGGAACCAGTCCATGAATGAATGGCCTCGAATCCTTCAGGAACGGCATGTGTCATGAATATTGCAATGTTTTTGTCTTTAGTATTAGCTGATAAAAAAGTTTTAACTACAGGCGGAACATCAAACTGCAGTATAGGGAATCCTATGAAAGCAAGATCATATCCCTCAAGGTTCTTGACCTCGGATATGGGTTTTATTTCCTTTTCCCCTGTAAGTTCACTGTAAATAGCTTCAGCTACTTTCTTTGTCTTTCCGGTCTGACTCATGTATGTAACAAGTGTTTTCATATAGCATTCCTCTATGTTCCAATGAACGCTGTATATATTTATATACTTGAGCGTCATGATTATGTACTAACTTCCTGTTGTATAGAAAAATGACCTTGAATAACAATGTTCAATAATAGTTCCAGTTAAGAACTTTGAATTGGATCTTTTTATAAAACAGATCATATGGGACGTGACCCTATTTTCGAGCATTTCAGAGGCAGATAAGATGGAGACAGCAAAAGAAAATATTGAATCGTATTACATAGAGGAACTGCACTCTATTAAGGAAGAAATTGTGACCCTTAAAAAAGAGTTCTCACGCTTTTTGCAGCGGGCAAACCAGCAGCACATTGAAGAAATACGAACGAGTTTCATGAAAACCATGGTGAACTACCTATGTGATGATGCTAGTGAGAGAATGCACAGACAGATGGTACAGGACTGTAAGATGCGAGATTTTTGTGAAAAAAATTTAATTGATATTTTGCAGGAAACTGCAGGACTTGTTGGCAGGCATCGAATAGATTCCAATAATATAAAGCTTTACAGGGAAAAACTGGAACATTTAAAAAAGGAAGCAAAAAACCCCAAATGTAGCAGTTGTTTTTCGGAAGCTATGAATATTTTTGAAACGCAGGTAAAACTCATGCACTCGCTTCAAACCTATGAAGAGAAGGAAGAGGGAACTAAAAAAGCTGATATAAGCGAGATCGAACCTAGCAAGCTGGCCTCTGAAATTTGCGAACCTATAGCTAATAGTCAGCGTCTCCTTATTCTCAAAGAGCTTTCAGGCGATAGCAAGAGTTTTTCAGAACTTTCAAAACTTACAGGATTGCGTGGCGGAAATCTGCTTTTTCACCTTCAGAAACTACTCGAAGCAGGTATGGTTTTACAGAAGAATGAACGGGGGGATTACATAATCACAAGAAAAGGATACTCAACCCTAGAGGGGCTTTCTCGGATTTACTCAGAAATTGAGCAGCAATAAACAAGAAAAAAGGCAATTAAAAGGTAGTAATAAATGAACATAGTGTAAAAATATGGCACAGTACTGTGAAAACACCATACTCTTCATGTCCACATCATTTATTGATTCTACTGGTGAACGCAAGAATGTTTTTACTTTTCAGCTTTAACCCACCTCAAACCCAAAGGGACGTATTGCGAAGCAATACGTCATTTCCCGCAGGGAAATATTTCTCTGCTCACCCCCCAGGGTCCCGGTAATCAGCAATATCGGCTCGAGGGGAGCCGACAAAACCCTGCTCCCCGAGGGCCGGTATGCGTGGGGTCGTAAGACCCCACGTTATCTGGTCTCATTAGCAACACTCACCCTATCCCGGCACGGATGCGCTCAAGAGAGCGTATCGGTGCCCCAGCCTCTTTAGAGGGCTGAGGTTCGAGCATTGCGAGGCAAAGCTGAGCAAGCGCAGAAGGCCAGCCCGACAAGTAACCAATAGACAAAAACAACAATTGTGAGTTCAAGACTTTAACCAAGCATGAGCGCGACTTCAGGCGCGCAGATGCTCCAGCCACCTGGGAAAGGGCTGTTGTTCTAAGCGCAGCGCAGAAGGACAGCCTGTCAAATATCCAGCAGGTCAAAAAAAGAGAGTTTGAGATCCTATCGAAATCCATAACCTACAGTTTCTTCAAGAATTCTTCCAGCGGGACATTGGCTTGCTTGAGGATACTGTTCAATGTACCTTTTTTAAGCGGATCATGTAAAGGTATTAGCCCCCTTGTAGTATCCTCACTCAGCGAAGGCTTGTAAAGCCTTCTTTTC
>CAZAMM010000039.1:0-22497 GCA_964486435.1 uncultured Methanosarcinales archaeon
TTAATGAAAAAACGAATAGGTTTTTAAACCGAAGTTCTAATTAGACAATCTCAACATGACGGACATTACGGCCGAATTCACCACCATACTCGAGATTGTAATTATACGCGTTCAACGCATATATACTTTCTCATCGACCCATATCCTATAATCCATTTATAGAACAATATCGAACACACGAGAACACGTATGTTCCCGCGAGGGAATATAGAAAGAACATAATACTATATAACCATATCATACACGTAAAATTAATTATGTGATGATATTGCAAACAAGATTTGTAACTTACTGTAAGCATATATCTAACGAAATATGTTCGCAAACTTTAACAATACGCAATGTATAGCAAACACACTTATTCTATGCAACCATAATAGCACCAGATAAAAATAAGAAACTCAAAGAGGGATCAAACTGTCACCTAATAACAGCGATTTCGAAAACCCTGAAAGCAGCGTAACCAGAGTGCGTACACCTAAGAAAGACCAAGGAGAAATATTGGCCATAGTAGAGAATATGCTTGGTGCCAATAGGGTGAAGTTAAGGTGTATGGATGGTGTTGTAAGAATGGGAAGGATCCCGGGTTCGATGAAGAAAAAAACGTGGATACGAGAAGGAGACATAGTCATAGCTGTACCATGGGATTTTCAAGACACTAAAGCAGATGTTATATGGAAATACACCCGCCCGCAGGTTAACTGGCTTGAACGTAAAGGGTTTTTAAAGAGCCGATGAAAATATGACCAAAAACATTGATGACAAGATTAAAACTATGGATACGCTCGTTGATAGCGGAAGAATCAAACAAAAAGATAGCGAAAAGATAAAAGTCACTGAAAATGTTTTTGATGAAGCAACATTAAAAGCAATATACACACTCTCCAACAAAGGCATAATAGAAGCTTTAGGGGGACCCATAAGTACAGGGAAAGAAGCGAATGTGTTCCTAGCAGATGGAAAGAACCAGAGCATCGCAGTCAAAATATATCGTATAAACACCAGCACTTTTAACTCAATGGAAGATTACATACTTGGAGACCCACGTTTCAGAGACATACGACATACAAAAAAAGACATTGTTTTTGCCTGGACAAAAAAAGAATATCGTAATCTACTAAGATCACATGAAGTGGGAATAAAGGTCCCAAAACCCATTTTAACTGAAAGGAATATACTCGTAATGGAATTTGCTGGAAAGGATGAAAAACCATATCCTCTCTTAAAAGATGTGCAACTGGACGAGACAACTGCCAGAAAAATATACGATATACTAAGGGACTACATTAAAAGGCTCTATATGGATGCAGAGCTTGTACACGCAGACCTTAGCGAATATAACGTGCTCATTGACATCGAAAAAATGGAGCCTATAGTGATCGACATGGGACAGTCAGTAACTCTTGAGCACCCGAGAGCTGACCAGTTCCTGCGCAGAGATATTCAGAATATTGCACGCTATTTTAGAAAATACGGAATAACATCCGATGTAGATGAACTTTATACATTCGTGACAAAAAACAAAAAGGAGCATAACCATGACTCACATTAAAGTACCGCAGGACAGAATAGGAGCAATAATAGGTCCAAAGGGGCAGGTCAAAAGTCTCATAGAGCAATTATCAACAGCTACCATAGATATTGATAGCGAGAACGGTACTGTGGAGATCATACCCGGAGAAGATCCGATTCAATCCATGAGAGCACCTGACGTCATCCAAGCCATAGCCAGAGGATTCAACCCAGAAAAAGCAATGGCATTGATGGATGACGAGATGATGATGCTTGAAACCATAGATCTGTCAAATTCCGCAGGTACCCCTCAAGAGATGATTCGCTTAAAGGGCCGTATCATTGGAAAGGCTGGAAAGACCAGAGAAATAATGGAAAGCATGATTGGAGTAAAAATTTCTGTTTATGGAAAAACTGTAAGTATCCTAGGCAGCCCTGAGCAGAATCAAATTATTAGAACTGCCATTGAGATGTTGATAGGTGGTGCAACCCACGGTCAGGTATATGGACTCCTAGAAAAGAAGAAACAAATGTTGATCCGATCACAACTCTAGATTCCATAGACACAAAGAGGAAAGAAATGAGAGGATATATCAACCGTGCAGAACTCAAAATGATCGCAATATTTGGAGCAATACTGCTTCCGATAACCATCCTCTGTTATGAGAATAAGTTAAATATAGGCCCCATAACTTCTTTTCCACTTTTCTTAATGCTTCTACTCATGTTGGCAACAAGAAATATAGAAATACCTATAGCCAGCATACGCACTAAAAAATCTGAGGGTCTTTCTCAAAATGCCCTCATTCTGGAAAAAATATACAGCGTACCTGTGTCAGAAGAACTCATAACCTCTAAAGAAAGAGTATTCGATACAAAATTGACTATAAATTTTGCAGGATTTATTATTCCTTTAGTGGCTGCTGCATACTTACTGATAACAGGACCAATTACCGAATCCTTAGAAATTGCCCTGATAATTACCGTGATCACTTTCCTTACATCAGAAATGATAGATGGAGTAGGAATAGAAATACCTGACTACATAGGAATAATAGCGATTCCTCTTGCACTTATACTTTCTCCCAATAATGCAGACAGCGTGATATTCACTTCAAGTGTAGTAGGAATACTTGCAGGATACATAGCTTCCCTGCTAACACTAGATGGAGAAAAAAATGGAAGCGCGTATATTAATATAGGAGGTGCGGGAAGCTTTAGAGCTATTTATATAATGGTACTGATCTCAAGCCTTATATCATACTATACCTAGATCCCGTTCCGTACGGCGCTGCTCCATTTTTTCCTGTAAGATTTTTTGAGGGAGGTTTAATGCACGATATTTAGCAATGCCTGTAGAGGTGAATCTGAAAGGTTGTGGAGTATGTTCTATGCGAGTTGCCCTCATTTTCTGTATTGCCATAACAGGCATTGGAGTGGTATCGACTTCATTTGTCTGAACGAAATCAAGGAAAACAATGCCATCCCCCAGGAAATCATAGCCATCAAACTCTTTTTTCTCAATACCATGTGCCTTTTCAGTTACTAGCAATGAAGTTATTTTTTCCTTTTTAAGCAACCTATGCAGAGCACGCCATGAAGTTGACCTTCTGAACTCATCAGGGGCAGTAAATACATTAAGAGAATCAAATACAACCCTATCAGGTTTATGAGACTCTATAATTTCGATCATCTCTTCAGAAGTAAGCATAGATATACCGAAAATCTCCAGATAGCCGTCATCAATATATTTACCTATATCCCAACCAAATCTCATGAAATGTTGCACTAGCTGCTGAGCCCTTTCTTCGAATGAAAAGAAGATGCATCTTTCACCATTTTTTGCACCTTCCATCAGAAATTGCATGCAGAAGGTAGTTTTACCCGTCCCTGGTGGTCCTGTCACTACAATTGAAAAACCCTTCGGGAAACCGCCCTCAAGGAAATCGTCCAAACCAGGTATTCCAGTAGGAACCCTTTTGAGCAGCCTATCAATATTCTGTGTGTCAAGTTTAGCTTTGAATCGACTATTATCAAGATTAAGCAAAGCTTTCTCTAATACTACATTTTTAGCACCCAGGTCCTTTTCATATCTTTCAAGGACTTTAATAGCATCGCCGCTTAGAGTAGTATGGATAGCGAACTTGGATTTCATCACAACACCATGAACATACTATAGTATTATATATTTAAAAGGTTATGGTTCTGTGCCCATAAACTCCTCAACGATGTTCATCAATGGTTATGTCTTTTCCTTTTCCGGGTAAGAAATTGCCCCGCCCATAGGGGGCTGAGATCTCACCATCCCATATCACGTCACCTCTTGAGATCGTAATTTCAGGAAAGATAGCCTCAATTCCCTCAAAAGGTGTCCAGCCCACCTTTCCATGCAAAAGTTCGCCTTTTATAGTAGTAACCTTTTTTGTGTCCACAACAATGAGGTCAGCATCAAAACCTACTTCTAATCTGCCTTTAGAATGCCTGTCTAAACCAAATATACGAGCTGGGGCAGCACTTGTGGCATCTATCATACGTCCCAATGGAAGAAGATTTTTTTTCACTGCCATGAGCATCAAAGGCATTAGAGTTTCCACCCCTGGAACCCCCGATGGAGCTGTCTTTATATCCACGTCTTTTTCACTTTCACAATGAGGAGCATGATCTGATGCAACAATGTCCACAGTGCCGTCATTTAATGAATTCAGAAGGAACTTCACACTTCGGCGATCCCTGAGAGGAGGGTTCATTTTACCATAACAACCCAATCGTTCCCAATCCCTGGTAGAAAGGAAAAGGTGATGAGGCGTTACCTCACATGTGATAGGCAATAAACCGTTTTGCCTTGCAATATACCTGTCTCTGCCTAGTACCCCTATTGACTCAAAGGCGCTGACATGACAGATATGCCCTTGTGTACCGGCATTCCTGAGGAGGTTTACTACTGTTTGGACTGCTGTGGCCTCACATATATTGGGCCGTGCTTTTGAATGAGAAGAAGGCGACATATCGTTTTTTAATAATGCTTCGCATTCCAAGCGAATGGAATCATCTTCCGCATGAATGACTGCAATGGCTCCCAATTCATTCAATATCTTCAAGGCCTTTTCAAGTGTGAACTCATCAATATTGAGCCCTCCTGTGGATTCGGCCATAAATATTTCACCAAATGCAGTGACCCCTTGTTCCCATAATTCTGTTAATTTTCCAAGATTGTTCGTAACCCCTCCATGGATACCAAAATCTATAATGGATTTACGAGATGCAAGTTTGAGTTTTTCTTCAAAGGATTTTTTATCAATTGTTGGAGGAAGAGTGTTAGGATGATCCACCACAGTTGTTATGCCGCCTGCAGCCGCAGCACATGAACCAGTGTACCAGTCTTCTTTGTGAGTCAGTCCTGGCTCTCTGAAATGCACATGGACATCGATTCCTGCAGGAAGGACAAGAGAACCTGCTGCATCAATTACCTCACCAGCTATCACATCAGCTTCTTTTGCGATTCTGATTATCTTTCCTTCATCTATTACTATTTCTGCTGGCTGAAGATAATTGTCATAGAATATCTTGGCATTCTTTATGAGTATATCTGGCATACTTGTCAATATTTCAATAAACCTATTTCCCACTTTTGTTACTCATCAGGAATTGATCGCCTGAACACTAAATTGACCATCCTGAAAATTGGAAAGAATATAGCACATTAGAATCAAGTAAACTATATAGAAATCATAATAGACATAGAACTCAATAGAAAATATAGAGCAATATATTGTATTTACAGAATACTTATCTACAGATATAGTATGTTCAGATTGAAAAATACAAACAAAGAGGAGATGAATCATGTTCAAACGAACAGGACTTTACAAAACACTTATCCTCATAACTGTGTTCCTTATTATCGGGTTCACGTTTGCAGGAATTGGCTGCGTAGATAAGAACAAAATGGGAATAATGATAAAAGGCTCTGACACTGTGTTGCCACTGTCTCAGGCAGAAGCTGAAGAGTTTATGCTCAAGCATGCTGATAAGAGTATAACAGTAATTGGTGGGGGCTCAGGAGTGGGAATAGCTGCTCTAATAGATGGTGAAGTAGAAATAGCCATGGCTTCCAGATCAATGAAAGACTCAGAAATTGAGCGAGCAAAACAAAACGGCATAAATCCACTGGAAACCACAATTGGATGGGACGGGATTGCAGTTGTTGTAAATCCAGAGAACCCCGTCAGCCAATTGAGCTTCACACAACTGAAAGACATCTACGATGGAAATATAAGTAACTGGAATGAAGTTGGCGGCGAGGATCGAAAAATTACTGTGATAAGCCGTGATAGTAGCTCAGGGACATATGAATACTTCAAGGAAGAGATCCTTGTAGAAAGCGAATACCGTCAGGATGCTCTTGTTCAACCTGCAACCGGAGCCATCGTCCAGGAAGTAGCCCAGAACAAAGGAGCTATCGGATACATAGGGTATGCATATGTAGACAACAGTGTGAAGGCTCTTGCACTTGATGGAGGAGATGGAGTGTTCGTCCCCGCAACCCAGGAAAAGATCCTTAGTGGAGAATACCCATTGGCAAGAGAGTTATTTTACTATACTAACGGCGAACCCCAGGGACTTACAGAAGAATTCATGGATTATGTGATGAGTTCCGAGGGGCAGTCAATAGTTTCTGAGGTAGGATACTTCCCTGCTATCCAGTAAGATCAAAAAAGGGTCTGAAATGACAACTGGACATTACAGAGAAAAAGCGATCGAATCTCTGCTATATCTCTCGGCAGTTACAGCTGTGGTTATCCTTTTTCTCATCTGTATATTTTTATTTAAGGATGGTCTGGCCCTATTCCAGAAATATCCATTAATAGAATTCCTGACAGGTGCAAGGTGGTACCCAACATCTCAGCCATATCAGTTCGGATTACTGCCTTTACTGTTTGGGTCAATGATAGTTACATTTGGAGCTATTGTTTTGGCAGTACCTCTCGGGATTGCAGTGGCCATATACATTTCAGAGCTTGCGGGGACAAAAGAAGCAGAAGTGCTTAAACCTCTTATAGAGATACTTGCCGGAATCCCTTCAGTTGTTTATGGATTCTTTGGCCTTGTAGTTCTTGTCCCGCTTCTTCAGAATACTTTAGATCTCCCCACCGGACAAAGTGCACTTGCGGGTTCTATAATGTTAGGAATAATGGCATTGCCTACGATAATATCCATTTCTGAAGATGCAATAAGTTCAGTACCTCGTGCTATAAAAGAAGGATCTCTTGCCCTTGGTTCTACAGAATGGCAAACGATTTACAAAGTAACCATTCCTGCTGCCCTTTCAGGAATATCTGCTGCTGTGATGCTCGGTATCGGAAGGGCCATAGGAGAAACAATGACAGTAATGATGGTCACGGGGAACACTGCAGTAATACCTGGCTTCCCAGATGGGCTTTTTGCTCCTGTGAGAACCATGACTGCCACCGTTGCATTGGAAATGGGAGAAGTGCCACAAGGCAGTGAACACTTCTATGCGCTCTTTGCAATAGGTTCCATACTGTTCATAACCACTTTAATCACCAATATTATTGCAGAATACATAAAAAGAAAATATAGATTCAACCTGGGGGCAGGGCAATGACAAGCAAAGCAAAACGTGATCAAAAGATAGCTTTTTCCGTTCTCAGACTTGGAACTGCCCTGGTAGCAGCGTTGGTTGCAATAATATTGCTGCAAATAACCCTAAATGGATATAGTGTCCTTAGCATCGATTTCCTCACAGAGATGCCCAGGAACAGAATGACGGAGGGTGGGATATATCCTGCTATACTGGGAACTGTGTACCTGATAATTGGATCTATGAGCGTAGCTTTACCTTTAGGGATACTATCTGCAATATACCTCAATGAATATGCGCAACCTGGCAGAACAAAATGGATCATAGAAATGGCTATTATCAACCTTGCAGGGACACCATCCGTTGTATTTGGACTGTTTGGACTTGCGATGTTTGTGAAGTACTTGGGATATGGAGCCTCATTGATCGCTTCAGCGCTGACCCTTGCACTAATGGCTCTGCCGATAATAATCAGAGCAAGCCAGGAAGCACTGGTAACTGTGCCCGAAGAATACCGCTATGCTTCACTGGCACTTGGAGTTACTAAATGGCAGACTATCAGACAGGTCGTACTTCCTCCTGCCATTCCGGGGATGATAACAGGCACTATCCTTGCAGTGGGTAGAGTTGCAGGAGAGACAGCACCTATATTGTTAACAGGAGCTGCGTATTTTCTCCCAAGGCTTCCTGATTCAATATACTCCCAATTCATGGCACTTCCTTATCATTTATATGTAATTGCCACCGCTGGCACTAATATCGCTCAAACAAGGCCTATACAATATGGTACTGCATTAGTACTGCTGGCCATAGTCCTCAGTTTCAACATGATAGCTGTCATGATACGGAGACATTATCGGAGAAAACTCAGAAATTAACAAAGAGGTAAGAAGATGTCAGAACCTAATAACGGAAACCATACCGAGATAGAAGTAAGAGGGCTTAATCTATGGTATGGTGAGAACCATGCACTTCACGATATTTCTATTGATATACCTAAGAACAGTGTTACAGCCTTAATAGGGCCTTCTGGGTGTGGGAAATCCACATTTTTAAGGTGTCTTAACAGAATGAATGACCTTGTAAAGAATTGCCGGATACAAGGCAGCGTAAAAATAGATAATAAGGACATTTACTCCAAGGATATCGATGTAGTGGATCTGAGAAAAAGAGTAGGAATGGTGTTCCAGAAACCAAACCCATTTCCGATGTCTATCCATGACAACATTGCGTATGGACCTAAAATACACGGTGTTGCTAAAAAAGACATCGATGGAGTGGTAGAAGATGCCCTAAGATCAGGAGCTTTGTGGGAAGAAGTTACCGAAAGATTGACAACATCTGCCCTTGATCTTAGTGGAGGACAACAACAAAGACTATGCATTGCAAGAACCCTGGCTGTTAGACCAGAAGTAATATTATTTGATGAACCTTGCAGTGCCCTTGATCCTATATCCACCTCAAAGATAGAAGAGCTTATAATGGAGCTCAAAAAGAACTACACCATAGTTATAGTCACGCATAATATGCAACAGGCTGCAAGGATATCAGATCACACTGCTTTCTTCCTTACAGGAGATATCATAGAATATGGCAAAACTGAGCAGATATTTGAGAATCCGAAGATGAAACCGACAGAAGATTACATCACTGGAAGGTTCGGGTGAATACATGTCAAGAGAAAAATACCAGAGAAACCTGGAGATTTTGAGATCTAACACAGTAGAAATGGCTGTGACCTCACTGAATATGATTAAAAACTCTACAATATCTCTCAATAAACTGGACAAGGAACTTGCAGAAGAAACTATTGCAATGGATGATATCGTAGACGAACATGAAATGACAATAGATAAGTGCGTATCAAATCTTATAACTCTTCAGCAACCTATGGCTGGAGACATGAGACTTATAACTTCATGTCTTACTATTGCCATAGATCTGGAGAGATTAAGCGATCTTGCCAGCAACATTGCATGGGTAACCTTGGAGGTAGAAGGAGGAATTACTGATGTTGAGCCACTGTTGTCAAGGATATCCGCAATGAGTGATATAGCAGAAAAAATGCTTGAGGATGCAATTGTGGCATTCAAGAGCTCAGATGCCGAACTGGCTAAAAAGATAGCAGAAGAAGATGATAAATTAGATAAGCTCTTCTTTGAAAATGAGAGACAATATATAGAGATAATGAACAAGAATAACACCATTATCAGTGATGCTTCACACCTGTTATTTGTCCTCAGATACCTAGAACGTATAGGCGACCATGTATGCAATATATGCCAAAGCATAGTATATCTGGCAACAGCCGAAAGAGTAAGGCTGAACTGATCAGAAATCAAATAGAGAGCTTTGGGAGCCGCTGTTGGGTGATTGATCCTCAGTATCCGGTTTTCTTGGCACTGATCTTTTAATCTTTTTTTCAGAGGGGCCGGCTGTAAAATCTGACAGGCCGGTCTGCTTCGAATCATAGTCAAGGTTTACAAGATCTACTCCGAATACTCCCAAAATTCTCTCTACTGGTGGAAGGATCTGTTTCTTTATATAATAATCAACATCAAGAGATACGTTGTTCTCACGAACATATTCCGGGTCTTCTGCACGGTTCACAAACAAATCTTTACCTGCAATGATGACAAAAGGTATACGTTCACCCACAGGTGGAAGAGATCCGGTTCTTTGTTCCATTTTCTCAGCAACGGTAATGTGAGGCTGTTTGTTCTTATAGTGCTCGCGCCTTTTGGAGTACATGCGCGTCATGACAAGATCATCTATAATATCCTTGTCCTTTGTGACATCGAGGTTACGTATGGAATCTACTACTTCCCTAACGTGAATCACTGCTGCCTCCACCTCACCTTCCTTAAGTACTAGCTCAAGTACCCTGTTCAAGGTCTTTGACGTGAGTTCACACCAGTCTCGGCGGACAGTTTCCATGCCTTTTACCTTTATGCCATCTTTCCAGCCATCTCCAAAGCGCTCAAATACCCAGATAGCATACCTTTTCTTTGCTATGAAAAGAGCACGTTTTGCTATGGACTCGAACTCCAGCTCCATTGGATCTGGCAAGGAAGCAGAAACTATTCCTGAGATCTTCTTACCTACAAGCTCTGCATCTTCAAGTGAGATCTCGCTTTTACCTGTGCATTGCACAAAGACACTATCAGTATCACCATATACCACGGAGAGAGAAATTTCCTTGTCAAAAGGATCTGGGGGGACCTCATTTTTTAAATAAGAACTGCCATCCTGAAGGTAGATGATACGTATAGTGTCTTCTATAAGTGAACGTGTGGTGAGGATATTTGCCCTGCCAAAGCTTGTGACAGCATTAGCTAAAGTGAGACTATACAGACGTGCACGGGTATAGCCTGCATATCCATAAAAGCTGTTCAGCAATATTTTCATGGCAAGCTGTGTTGCATCGAGAGCCCTGATTTCATCCTCATTGGATATACCTTTCATGAGCTTTTTGGTCTCTATTCTTCGGTTGAGGAGGTTTTCCAGAATAGTTGGCATGATACCTTTTGAAACTTCTGCGGTTACAAATCTCCCACCTGACGGTGGAGTAATGGTCTCGCTTTCCCCTGGAACATCTTTCTCAACAACCGTTGTATAGCAAAGATTGTGAGCCATCATTATAGTGGGATAAAGGGACTTGTAGTCTAGTATCACTACGTTCTCAAGAAGTCCTTTTTTAGGTTCAAGCACTTCACCTCCTTTCAAGCCCTCACTGCTCTTGTTCCTGGAATAAACAAGGTTATCATCGGGTTTGGGAGGAATCACACGATCCCTGATGCGGCATTCACGCAGCAAAAGATTCTCCACCATAGATGTCTGGCCCCCATCAATGACTTCCTGTAAGAGGGAACCGCTTACCTTGGAAATAGCTATGTACCTGTCAAGTAACTGGAGTTTCATGACCAGCTCCATGGCAAGTTCTGAGTCGCGCCTTGCATAATCTATGAATTTGAGAATTTTTTCTCCATCATCGTTCCAGTGATCTTCCATTTCTGAGGGTGCCACATCAAGCTTTTCCCGGTCTAGAAGCTCTTTGGCTACATTACGCAAAGTATACCTCTTTAAACTGAACTGGCTACGGATGAGAGGGAGTACATCAACCACAACTCTCCCGGTCATAGATATCAAGGTCATGGTTCCTATCTTTCGGTAGCTCATAGGCCTCCCGTCGCGACCTGAGCCTGAATCTATATTAGTGCCAGAGTCTGCAAGGAACTTAATCCTGTCACTAATGTAAGGAATATCAAAATCATTGATGTTGTAACCCACTAATATATCCGGGTCATAATCCCTGAGTATCTCAAAGAAACGCTTTAACATAGACTCTTCATTTTGAAGTGACTCAACATCAGAATCAGCGCCTGAGACAGGTTTTGCCACAAGTACTACAGTATTATGCCCGTTGTAGGGTGGAGTAAATGTGAGACTGATCATGATCACCGGAGACTCATCAGGGGAAGGCATGGAGCCGCCTATTGGCAGGCATTCGATATCAAAGGAAAGGAACTTAAGAGGAGCATTGGGGAGCTTCTCCACTTCAGTGGGGTGTCTGTCCAAGCAAACGGCGTCACAATTGATCTTACCCGCTGGATGAGCTTCCTGAGAGGGTGAAACTGATACCCAACCCATACCATGCAGTCCCCTGTCTATCAAAAAACGGTTTCTGAACAGTATGTCCGTTTCGTATACCTCTTTTACTCCTGGTATCTGCAGTATATCATCACGGATCTCAGGAACATGCCTTGGCTCATAGGTGGTTACCTGTATCATAGGTTTTTTGGACTTCTGATATCCCACTGGCTCAAACCGCTGGACGATCTCGACATTTCTGACCACATCAAAACGTTCCTTAATGAGCTTGCAGATCATATCAAGCTCACCTGAAGCACTAACATAAAAATATGGTTCAAATCCCGGCACATAACAACAGACACTCTTACCATCCTCAGCTTTGCCGAAGAGGCGTACAACAGGGTCAGTGCCTTCGGTCACATAGTCAGCGTCCAGGATCTGAAAGTTCATGAGGCTATGTAACTGCTGACAACATATATGGTTTACGCGATATGTGCAGAGATAATTAAAAAGGAGTATATGAATAAATAAAGTAAAGAAGTGAGATACCTTTATCGAATATGGCAATAATTGTAGCAAATATAAATTGAATTATAGAACTGAATTAAAAGTTAATGCCCGGAGCGTGACTCGAACACGCGACCTCCAGATATCTCAGGAGATTTGGACGCACTCGTTAATGTTCCCTATGAGTCTGGCGCCCCAACCGACTAGGCTATCCGGGCATGTGTAGCATCTAGAAGGGTATTTTCATATTAAAGCGTATCGATTGAATTTGCATGTGAAAAAACATAGGCTTAGGATGTATTCAATATCCAGTAGCCTTTGCAAAGTTAAGACCTACAGCAGGATCCTCAGAATTTCCTCCAATGATGAAGACTAAGCTATCATTATTCCAGAAATACTTGTATCTGGGAACCTGTTTACCACCTACAGTGGAATAACTCATTCCCCTCATAGCTTTATGCCCACTAAATTCAACCTCTTCAAAAGCACCGTTATTTTGGACACCTTTGAAGGTATCCTTGTAGTTTGTAAGGAAAGACTCTGCTGATATAGCATCTGTGAATTTTATAGCAGTAACGTAATAATCCAGGCTTGGGCTCTTATAGATACCTTCAGCAGCCTCGAGGACATTTTCTGCTTTGGCATATTCCTTATTCACAGCATCTGCAGTTACCGATTTATTACCAAGGTATTCAAAGCCGGAAGGAATATCCTTAATTATCACAAGTTCAGAAACACTTGATATTGGGATACCCGGGCCATCAGAGGAATCATTGTTATTATCACTCCCTTTGAATATGCAACCGGAGAAACCCATGAACAATACTACGAAAACCAACACTAAACTTAACTGTTTCTTCATGGTATTACCTCGGATGTAAATACTCCGCTAATACAAGCTTTATTATTTATTAAATTGATGTCCTGCCTGAGAAGATAAAAGACATTTAATGGAAATTTAAAAAAGAAATAGAAGAAGGGTTTAATCCCTTCTTATTTTAAGTTTAGTTCCTTCTTACAAGGTATGCAACTGCCAGGAGACCAGCGACTGCGAAGATAGCTTCAAAGCCTGGAATTCCTCCTGGTTCTTCAGTTGGAGTCTCGTTGCCTGGTGTAGCTGGAGTCTCGTTGGTTGGAGCCTCTCCTGGAGTGGTTGGAGTCTCATTGCCTGGAATGGCTGGAGTCTCGTTGCCTGGTGTTACTGGAGTCTCGTTGCCTGGTGTTACTGGAGTCTCGTTACCCGGAACGGTAGTTCCATTGCCACCGATGGTGTACTCAGCATATGGATAGTAGCGGAGTGCATCAGCATCTGCAACCTTGAAGAACATGTTTCCAGCGATTGCTATATCCTTGTTCTTGCTAAGGGTCACTGAACCGTCGTTCTTGAGTTCAAGATAGTTGTCACCGATAGTTGTGACCTCAAGTTCGCCGAAGGTGTCATCGCTCTCGATTACCATTGGTTCATTGGATATGAGCCACATACCTTCAACAACTGCAAGGCTGTCTACCTGACCCTGGAATACTTCCTGGACATGGGCTCTCATGATGACTACATCATCTTCGCCGCCTACATCATCCTCTTCGTAGTCCCAGGTGCTGTTCTCAACATCTGTGTCAGTTACTGTAAGGACCTGGTCATCAAGGTATGCGCCGTCCTTGGTAAGCTCGAGCCAGACCTTGTTACCATCAACGTCGATCTGCTTGGGTGTGAGTGCATAGCCTTCACCGAGGTCAAGGGTCTGACCCACTCTCAGAGTGTACTTGTCGTCGTTGTCAAGCAGAAGCTTGGACAGAACGTCTGGCTGGTCGTTCACTGGCACATATTCTTCTGCAAGGAAGCCCATCTTGGAGTACTGGCCTGCCCAGTCAGAGAACTCATAATCTACACTCTGC
This sequence comes from uncultured Methanosarcinales archaeon, assembly GCA_964486435.1. Taxonomy (GTDB): domain Archaea; phylum Halobacteriota; class Methanosarcinia; order Methanosarcinales; family Methanosarcinaceae; genus Methanomethylovorans. The sequence continues at coordinate 14,108 of CAZAMM010000039.1, forward strand.
ATAGTTGTAGTGTATACAAGAGCACCATCTGCAATATTCCTGCCTTCGCTGACTGTGACATCCATTTCTTCAGATGCTATGTTTGCATCGATATCATAGTAGAAGCCTGCGAATGAACTTGCATCCCAGTCGAAGCTGCCAGTTGCAACTGAACCCCTTACTGCATAGGTGCCTGGTTCAGTGATTTCCTTGAAGAAGTAGAACCTGACATCATCGGAATCTGCAACCTGGATCTTTACATCGCCTGCAAGATCAATCTTATCGTCTTTACTAAGGGTCATTGAACCGTCGTTCTTGAGTTCAAGATAGTTGTCGCCGATTGCTGTGACCTCAAGTTCGCCGAAGGTGTCATCGCTCTCGATTACCATTGGTTCATTGGATATGAGCCACATACCTTCAACAACTGCAAGGCTGTCTACCTGACCCTGGAACACTTCATTTACATGGACTCTCATGACGACTACATCATCTTCGCCGCCTACATCATCCTCTTCGTATTCCCAGGTGCTGTTCTCAACATCTGTGTTAGTTACTGTAAGGACCTGGTCATCAAGGTATGCGCCGTCCTTGGTCAGCTCGAGCCAGACCTTGTTACCATCAACATCAATCTGCTTGGGTGTGACTGCGTAGCCTTCTCCGAGGTCAAGGGTCTGACCCACTCTCAGAGTGTACTTGTCATCGCTGTCAAGCAGGAGCTTGGACAGAACATCTGGCTGGCCGTTCACTGGCACATATTCCTGAGCAAGGAAGCCCATCTTGGGGTACTCTCCTGTCCAGTCATCGTATGCGTAGCCTACTTCCTGGATGGTGGATGTATATACGAGGCCACCATCCCTGATGGTCCTTGGGTCTTCGACTGAGGCAATCCTCATGGTCTCAGAACCAATGTCGTCGTCGATATCATAATAGAAGCCTGCGAATTCGGTATAGTCGAAATCCACAGTAATTTCACTTAATCTAGCACCACTGAACACCGGGCTTCTGACCTCCACGGTGTTTACAGAAGTTGCTGCACTTGCGGCTGAAACGAATACCGCCATCAGCATAAGTGCAGCAATTGTTACTGCTGCGAATTTACTCATTATTTTCCTCCGTTAGTTTGTATTATATAAGAGTGAGGATCATTGGATCAGAACGCTTATGCGTCCTCAGATCGTCATCAGGAGAACGCGATGTTCGCCTATTGACGAAGTTCTCATCATCACCCTCTTAATCCCGTCATATTGGATTACAAGAGCCTATTAACTAATTTCCCTTTAAATCTTTTGTGGTCTTAAATTGATTATTTCCCATGTAGAAAAGAGAAGTATCGATGTATTTAACGGGAAATGTCGAACTCCAGCAAGCTGACATTTCAGAATAACGACACAAAAAAAAGTACATTTAACAGATTGTCGAATGCATTGAAATAGGTTTTGCTAGATATTTTTTCATTATCATTATAATTAACTCAATACATTTATATCTCCTCAGATATATTATAAATACCAAAGATAAAGTACAAAACGAGGCGAAACACAAGATGTTTGATGGCGCTATATCTGAAGAGATAAAGATGGAAGAAGGTCCGAACAGAGTGAGGACCGGTATACCCGGATTTGATGAACTATGCGGAGGAGGACTCATAAGGGACAGGACATACCTGGTTTCAGGCACATCGGGAGCAGGAAAGACAAACTTCTCAATCCAGTTCATCTATAACGGTATCACGAAATATGGCGAGAACGGAATCATAATTGCAACCGAGGAAAGGCCAGAGCAGATACGTGAGAACGTACTGAAGTTTGGATGGGACCTTGAGGAATTAGAAGATGAGAACAAGCTTGCCATCATTGATGCTTGCTCCACAAAGATAGGTATACCCTCGCAGGAAAAATACGTGGACATTAGACCTTTCGATATTCGTTCTCTCATGGATCAGATAATTACGACCCAAGAAGAGATCAATGCTCGAAGAGCTCTTGTGGATTCCACTACCTCAATAAGTTTCTATCTGCAGGATCAGGCCAAGATCCGTGTGGAATTGTTAAAGCTTAGCACCACCCTTGAAGTGATCGGACTTACATCAATGATGACCTGTGAGGTGATAGATGAATCAATGCCCTCAAGGTTCGGAGTTGAAAATTTCGTTACTGATGGAACCATTGTACTATACTATAAAAGACATGAGAACGTACGCGTGCGCAGTCTGGAAATATATAAGATGCGTGGATCCGATCACAGCAAAAAGATCCATCCATATGAGATCACACCTGATGGTTTTGTTATCCACCCGCATGAAGAAGTCTATTCGATGGTCTGAGGTCAAATGTCAGGATACGTTTCTTCCCTACCGCACTCAACACACTTGTAAATCACCAGTTGTCTCCCAAAATTGTCCTGCCTTTTGATGGCAGGATACCTCCACCTATTCATTTTCCCTTCACATACTGGACATCTGTAAAACATTAAATCACCCGATGGCATCCATAGACATCAGTGAATATAATATAATATATATATATATATATATATATATATTATATTTAACTCATGTAGAAATGTGAAATATCTGGACCTACACAAGATCCAGCTGCAAAATTTCACCTGCCTGCACAGCATCCTCGGTAACATTGATCTCCTTGGCAGACCTGCTCTTGTCCCCAATGACGGTGTACGGCAAAACCGCATGAGTTGAAGAGTTACTGTCCTGCGTAGAGTAAGCCAGAACAAGATTATAAGTGCCATTTTCATCTGCAACCGCAGAATTGTAGTAATCAAATTTCCTTTCCCGGTTGCTGACAAGAGTAGTTGCACCATAAACAGTTTCTCCGGGTTCTGCTTTCCCTGTTATGATAGCACCAGGCACGTACTCGAATACTTTCACATATTTAACTTCAGGGTCCTTGGTAACGGTTGTATTGGACTCATAGAGCAAGTGATAATGACCGGAACCACTGCCATCATAAACATGTAACTTAACAAGTATTGAGTTCTTGAATTTGTCGTTCTCTGCTTTTGTGGTAACTGTAGATGAACCTCTGGTAACGTTTTCTTCGTCAAAGAAACTATCATAGTCTTCGCCGGCAAGCTTAGCAATGTTAAAGAATTTACCTTTAACCATAGAGATATCCGTTATTATATATTTTATATTCCTCTTATCAAGAAAACTTGCTGCTTCTGATTCGTCCTGGGACAAGAAAAAGACAGCTGTATCCTGTACACTCGGCTGGAAGTTGTTGGTAACTACTGGCCTTTGAGATCTATAGATGATCCAATTACCAAAGTCCCACCAGCTTAATATCCCATATTCAGGTGTATTCACAGGATCATTATAATAAGAGGTCACTGGAGTGTTCTCCTTGACCCAGTCCAGTGTTTCCTCCCAGTCAGAAGGCATGGTGGATGGGTTTGACACAGCAGCCACGGATATTAAAATACCTGGCAGTAATAACATTCCAAGTGCTAAGATCAATGGTACATTGTTATGAGTTTTCTGTGCTGTTTTGCGCTTTCCACCGGGCTCTTTGACTACTTCTGGTATTACCCATGAATGCAACTGCCCCATAAAGTAACCTGAAAGAACTGCTACATTTACAGATAACAGATACATGAAGCGCCTTTGGGAAAAAGCAAGAGCGAAAACGATAATAGACCATACAACAAAAAAAATGATCTCAGGATTTTTTGATGGATCACACTTCCGTAAGATAAACAGAAAAGACACCAGAGCAACAAAGAAGAGCAGACCAAAGCCACCCCAGACAGAACCCAATGTGAAATCGCCATACTGATTCCAGAAGAGAGGTAACGCTTCATTGATAGTGCTAAGGGTTTCATCGAAGCCTAACAGATAACCAACACCTGAAGCGATGTTGGAGAAAAAGGCTGGAATCAGTGACCTTATACCAATTACAACAACGGCAATAAGGACAAGGATAACAAAAGGATAGTGCCACCATTCACCCTTCTTACCAACTAGATAAGCTAAGACCCAGCATATCAACCCAAATAAGAACATTGATAAAATGTACAATACATGGAACCATGAAACAAAAGCTGCACTCAGCTCATACCCTTCTCTTACCATAGATGCTGCAATAGGTAAAATGAATACAAGAGCAGCCAGATACATCACACATGAGCTGATCAGCAGGTATCCAGAGCTCCTTTTATGTCTGATATCAAGAGCCAGTTGCACAGGTAAATATAATGCAAAAAGACCTATGAATATAGGAGATCCTACCCAGGTAAGCACAGAAACTGCAAGCATCATACCAGCCCCTACAGCATAAAGCACTGAACGGGACCGAACACATGCAAGAAGATCAGTATTTGTTAATTGCCTGCATATATCAGAAGCAAAACCTTCCTTAAGTGAGATAATAAATAACACAAAAGCTGTGGTAGATAGCAAGATCTCAGCAACATGGTGGTCTGTTACACCAAACATTGAGACCGCAAGATGAATGGGCATCACTGCCATTACCACTATACTGTAAAAACCAACTTTTCTGCCAAAAAGACTGGAAGCTGCAAAATATAAAGGTATCAACGAAAGAATTCCAAGGATCACTGGAAAAACTCCAGCAATAAGCTCCATAGTACTTGTACTTGGAGTACCCAAGCCCACTATTAGCGCCAGCAAGGAAACTGCCATATCATATAGAGGAGGCCAGCTTATGTCAAAACTAAATGGATAGTTGATGTAAGAATCAGACAGGATATGTCCCGGAAAGTGCTGTGTAGTATAGAGGATACTCCTCATGTGGTAGTACGAATCGTAACTTGCAAAGGTAACCCTGCCATCGGAGAACAACGAAGACATTGGAAACAAACGTATGAGCAAAGCAAAAAACATTACCAATAATATCTTGATCCTGACAGATAGAGAATTGATCATACTCATCCTTTCATCCCTTTGATTCACATTGATTAATCATTGAACATTACATTTCATTGTATCAGCATTGCCCGCATTTTCTGAAGCATTACAGAAACATCAAATTCTTTAGCTCTATTAATACATGCTTCTCGATACCTGTGGGGATCTGAAGATATTTCTTGGACAGCTTTAACAATAGAAGAGATTTTGGGCTCCACCAACAAACCTGTAGCTCCATCTAACACAGTTTCAAGATAGCCCCCTTCTTTTACTGCAATCGTTGGTTTGCCTGATGCCATAGCTTCTACAGGTGTCATACCAAAATCTTCATCGAGTGCTGTTGTAATATGTCCTTTACACGTAGCATATAATTCAAGTAGTTTTTCCTCTGAAACACTACCCATCAATGTTACATTTTCAGGAAGACCTGTCATCAGCCTGGATGCATACCTTGATGCATGATCTCCTGCAGCATAACCTCCCACAATGACCAGATTTTCAGCTGGCATTTTCCTGAAGGCTTCTATCTGCAGTTCTACTCTTTTTTCAGGATAAAGCCTATTCACAGACAACCAGAAATCTCCATATTCCTTATACCTGAACCTTGAAGTATCGACCGGTGGATATACAATGACCGAATCCCTGCCAAAATACTTTTGTATCCGTTTTTGAGTATTTATGGAATTTGTGACTATACTAGATACATGAGTAAGATAATACTCCGAAATCTTTCTGTGCATGTGTACCCAAATTACAAATGGGAGATATGTAAATACAGATTGGTTTTTACGATAAACATTATGAAGATCATAAAAAGCTCTTGTTGGAGTATGGCAATAATAAATATTTGGCTTATGAGTTTTTGCTGCAAAGAATGCCCAGTTGCCTGAAAAGATAAAAAAGTCATAGTTTTTGGAAAGATCACATGCAGCAAACTTAAAAGAAGCATCTATCTGTTTGAGAGGTGATACTTTCAAAGTTTTTCCAAGACTTATGATGTTTACGTTCTCAAAACCCATCTTAATTACAGAGTCCATATCCACATCTGTGGTAATTACATCTGCTCCTAGTCCTTTTGCAAGCGTAAGAACCAGTTTTTCTCCTCCTCCGATAGCTCCGATGTAATCATGAAAAATAGCAACTTTCATACCAGTGCCTCATAAATATTTATAAGATTATATAATGACTTGTTCCAATCATAGTCTTGAGATTTCTGAAATGCAGCCTTTGACATGTTTTTATAAATAGTACCATCCTCAATGATTTTCCCTATTGCCTGCGCTATCTCCCTGTCTTCTAAAGATACAACAAAACCGTCAACCTCATCCTCGATCAGCCCTTGTGCTGCATTATATTTCTCTTTTACAGTAACTACAGGTATCCGGCAGGCAAATGCCTCTATTACGACCATCCCAAAACCTTCCCTTGAAGAAGGAAGTACAAAAACCTTTGAAGATTTTATTTTTCCTATAAGAGAACTGTAATCCTGAAAACCTGTAAATATAACGTTCTTAAGGATCCCTATTTCATTTGAAAGTTCGACAAGGTCTGCTTTTTCAGGGCCATCGCCCACAATGCAGCAGCTTATATAAGGATCAGCTGTTTTTAAAAGAGAGATGGCCCTAAGGAGAACATCGACATTTTTATCCTTTATGAGCCGCCCGGCAAAGATCACATCATAATGTTTTCCATCCAGCTCATGTGACTTGTCCTCACCTTCTGCCGCTACCCTAGAGATACCTTGAAGGTCAATTCCATTTGGAACAACAGATATATTCCCCTCAGGGACACCAAGTTTTTGCAGTCTTTGCTTAGTCCATTCCGAAACAGCAATGTTATTCTCAGATATTTTAGAAACTGCCTTTTCGATCACTTTCCCAAAAAAGCCTGCATTACCCATATATTCATACCAGTACTCATCCCAGACTTCATGCCAGGTGTATACTACACGCCCCTTATTCAATATAGATGCAAGCTTTACAGTAAAGCATGAAAAATAAGGGAATACACTTACATCAATAAGGTCGAACTTCTCACGGCTCAGATGCGGGAAGAGTTTCAGAGAGAATATTAATGCTGCAGCAATAGATCTCCTTCCATCTACATATAGATCCCTAGATTTGCAGACACCGTGCAGGATCATTCCCTCATGCTCAATAACATCTGGCCCTTCCCACCACTTGATACCAAAAAGATGAATCTCGTGCCCTTTTTCCATAAGACGTATACCCAGCTCATGAATCCTTTTTTCAGCACCGCCTTTCACCCAAGGATAAACTGCATCATACACAAAGGCAATCTTCATGGTGTCACCTGTCGGTGTCCATTCCAAGCATCATGACGCTCAGGAATATAGCTGTGAAGATCATTTGCAAACCTATGGAACCAAATACCATGGCAAATATTGCTGTTTGTATCTGAAAAAGAGAACCGTAGCCTGAAATCACCCATACATAGACTACTTTCAGACCAATAAATATACCTGCAAGTAAAAAAACCATGCCTGTGAAAAGTTCCACTTCAAGTGAATGATAATCCATAATCTTTTTTATGAAAGAATTCTCCTTCACATATAAGCCATTTATATGCCCATATGCACCCAAATAAAGGCCTGTTACAAAAAGCTGACTACCGATAACAATCAGCATACTTGCCAATATGAATGAATGAAGCCTGGTCTCAGCCACATTGCCCATACGTGGGAGCGTAAACAATAAAGCTGCGCCTACTAAAAACACGAAAGTACCTGGCACCAGCAGAAAAGAGACCGGACGATAAAGCATCATAAACCTCACATGCCTCCATCCATCGTGCAAAGACCTGAGCTTGGAAGGAGAATCCCTTACATCGTATGAGATAGAAACTTCCTTTATGCGCAGACCTTTGTCTGCAGCTTCTATGACCATCTCTGAAGCTAACTCCATACCATGACTCTTGAGGTTCATCTTTTCAAGGGCTTCCCGAGTAAAAGCCCGCATGCCACAGTGGGCATCTGAAATACTTGTACCGAAAAGAACATTCAGCATCCATGTAAGGAAAGGATTGCCTATATATCGGTGTAACCATGGCATAGCACCTTTTTTTATGTTACCTTTTAACCTGCTGCCGATTACGAAATCTGCATCTCCCTGCATTAGAATATCGAAGAACTTGGGTAGTTCATTGAGGTCATAAGTGTTGTCCGCATCAGCAATAGCAATATAGTCACCAGTTGCCCTTGCAAGTCCCTTAAGATACGCATTCCCATATCCTTTTACTGAAGGTATAACCACTGCACCCATAGATCTGGCTATTTCTGCCGTTCGGTCCGTTGAATTGTCCACCACGATAATCTCACCTTCGAGACCCCTGGCATCGAAAAAAGACATAGCTTTCAGTATGCATGTCCGTATAGTAGATTCTTCATTCATTGAGGGCATTACAATGGAAACCACTGCCATGCATTCCCATATTACTTACAGTTACATATATTTATAGCCCCCTTGTAGTATCCTCACTCAGCGAAGGCTTGTAAAGCCTTCTTTTC
>CAZAMM010000040.1:0-22071 GCA_964486435.1 uncultured Methanosarcinales archaeon
GCCCCTGGATCTTCGAAAAGTCATAACCTTTCACTTTTTCCTTGGTCACAGCATCGATATCAGCCTGGGAAGTAACGACCACCCATGCTTTTCCTGCAAGTTTCGTACCCAGTTCCTCAACAATGGTCTGCAGGTTCAGCATCAGGTCACTGTTCTCGCCAATATACTGCCCGATCTCATCGATCAGGAAGATGACCTGATGGTCCTTACCCTTGGAATCACAATATTTCTTCACCTTCTCAGCGAACTTTTCCACACTGAAATGATAAGTACTGCCATCGGACTGGAAAAGCCTTTCAAGTGATTCCTTGCTCTGGTATCCACAATTTACAAGCGCCTCGATGATATGGTCCTGCTCAAAAACATAAGTATCCCTTTTCTCCTCCCAGGATTCCCCATTGAGCTGCCGGAACTCATCCCTGAACTTATCATACAGGCCCTTGTTCACAAGGTCCTCTTCCATATCAGCGATCCACAGCACATCCCCATAGAAACCCCTTTTCTCATTGAGCACCCGCATGAGAATGTTAACGATCAGCTCATCGCTTCTGTTCAACGTGTTCGCTTTTGAATCAATGTTGAAGAGAATTACATCCTTAGTTCCAAAAGTAACAGCTTTCTCGATGGTATTCAGTAACTGCGGATCATCTATTTTCTCCCTGAAGAAATCCAGTGCACTCTTACCTTTAACTACCTGGTTTTCCAGCAGGTAGGACAACATTTTGATAAAATGCGATTTACCTGACCCGAAGAAACCCGAGACCCATACTCCGGTCTTATCGGTAGGCTCTGACATTGCATGGAGATACCTGTCAAAAAAGGTGTCCAGATGCTTCAATGTCTCTTTGGTTACAACATATTCATCCAGTTCAGTATATACGCTGTCTTCATCATATTGATCTACTTTTATGACACCATTGATCTCTCTTCTGATGTCTTTTTGGAATAGATCGTGTATCTTAATTGCAGCAGACATGTCGATCACGTTTTATTTTGAGAATATCTAAGGATCAGTTCCATCATTGATCAGCCTGAAGGCACGATAATAGTTCGCATCCTTGAACTTGCCGAACAAACTAAGGTCAAAACCACTATACTTTCCGGGATAGAAGGCGATAAGAGGAAGATTGCCTGAAACAGGCTGTAAATTGTTTAAAATGGAATGTGAACGCACTATCGGCCAGGCCTTACCGATACCTGTCAGGAAGATCATCTGGAAATTCCCATTCTTCTCCATTTTAGCCTGAATTGCACTTTTCAGTATTTCAGGTTTGAGCATGAGCTTCAATTTCTTGAGCAATTCATCAGAACCCTTTTTCTCTTCGAACTGATCGACCTGTTCTAATTTTATTTTACTCTCTATGAGCTCCAGGCAGATCTCATACAGGTCCAGTATTAGAACGTTAATGGATTTCTTCTCCAGAGACGAGCTGATCTTAAGGATAGTATCCCTTATCAGCAATTCTTTATCAGGAGGATAATCAAATATCCAGAAAGGAACTTCATTACCAAGTCCTTTGGCTTTGAGAAAATCATCGCTCTGGACCTGTTCCTTCAATTGCTCTAACCTTTCTTCCAGCTTCATGGGCAGCATATAGTTCAACCTAAATTTATTTAAACTTGGTCATGTGATTTTGATTGTGGGATTGTTTCCATTAGCGTGAATATTAATGTATGTTAAATGCGCTCTGTAAAAACGCTTATTTGAACAATAATTGATCCAAGTGATTTTGTGCCTTAAATTCTTCTCCGTATTTTTTTAATGACGGAGAGCATAGTTTCTGCAAGGTTCCTGACATGATACAATACCCCGTCAGACTCTTGTATCATTCTTCCACGATATTGGCCTTTTGTCTGCTTCCTTTTACCATCTCTCAGAAAATTATAGCTATTGAATCTGGTTAGTCTCTTGTTAGGGAAAGTATCGTTGCAGAATCGTAGCCTTTATCCATTACGTAGTAACTAGATCTGAGATTTGCGCAGATGCAACCCTCTGGCTTGTCTCCTGTAAGTAAGGAATCCATTACAGGCAGAAACTTTCGCATTTCAACACCTTTCTGCCTGCCCTTAAAATCCTATTTTTTGATTGCCTCTGATGGTCGAGACATATAGCAAAATTTATCTGCTTTTTGGTTCATTGATGAGGTCCGGATCATTCAATAAGTCTGACATACGCAACGATGCTTCTGGATATCTTCATTCATACACAGTTGCGAATCGACCTGTATCCTGAGTGAGGCAAAATGGGATGCATTCTCACTCCTAAGCTGCATTGAATAGAATGTCTCAAGAAAATATGGTAAAAGATAAGGATTATCTGTCACACTACACAGAATTAGCAATTCTTCAAGTATTGACCCGGAGTCTTTGAGTACTTAATGTCCGGTAATCACTTTCAATGTATCGACAGCATACTCTTTCTCTGCAATGACTATTGTTCCTGCTGTAGGCATCATATACTTCACTGATCATAAAAAATGAAGATCATGATCTGGACAATAGTCTTTGTTCTATTATCTCTTTACATGTATGAAGATCTTCGGCACGGTTTATATTCAATGCAAAAGCAGCTTCCTGGCTAACCAGGCTCTCATAATCCTGTTCCTGCTCAATATTGCTGCCATCAATGATATTTACACCGCAGGGCACTATCAGTTCACCTGCCCAGTTAAAGACCGTATCAGGCCTTACTGAAAGGCATTTACATACCCCCAGCGGAGAGAAAACTGACATTGCAGGCTTTCCACATTTCTTATACTCTTCGATAACGTAGTCAATATGCTTGCCATCAAGCAATGGCAGATCAGCCATAATGATCATCACAGGGGAAGTTATAGCCGCCTTTTTTACGGCATATATCATATCACCTACGTAATTGCCTCCCGCTGTCATGATCGTTCTTACCTCACCATTATATTTCTTTTCAAGGAAGCTCTGGGTAAGAGGAGTAGCAGGAGAAACAGCAACATATACCTTGTCTATCCCGCAAGCTTCGTGCAAAGCATCTATAACATAAGTTATCAATGGCTTGTCCAGCAAACGCACACATGGTTTTTCACCCATACCAAGCCTGCTCCCCAAACCTCCAGCCATAATTATAGCATCCATGAAATCCCTCCGTTATGATAGCTCAATACCAATACGATAGTTATAAGAGCGATAGTTCTTCCCACCTCGTTGGAAGTGCCGATAACATCCCCGTTCATCCCTCCAAAATGCCTGTTACTGATGTTCAATACGGCAAATGCTGAAATGATAGCAGCTATAAGAGCAATAAGTCCTCCATACCAAAGTCCGAAAGGTTGCAGGGCAAGAGCACATATCACCACAGAACCAAATAGCCCCACAATATACTTCGGTAATGTTGTATTCTGCACCAGGATAGAACCCAATCCTTCATGGAGGGACTTACCGAAAGCTGCTATTGTAAGCATACACTGCATAGCAGCTACTTCTGCTATCAGTATTGAGGAAAACAGGATAACTGCGGCAGTTCGCATAATACCGTTAGCCAAAACAATGGCTTCTGATTGAAGGCAAACTATCAAAGCATATAATGCCAGAATGCCCATTGCACAGAACCCTACACCTCCTATACCAAGTGCAACATCCTTCAGAGCACGGATCTTCTTTTCCACTGATCCATGGGCAGTCACACCATCCCCGAAATCTGCAAGACCATCGATGTGGTTGAGACCTGTAAGATAGTATATAAAGATCACTATCAATATAGCGCTTATCTGCTGGGGGAATGTCATCATGGCTAAGAAAGCGAACATTCCCATGAGCAATCCTAATACAGCACCTACGAGAATATGTAAATAGGTCCTCTTGAAGAACGCATCCAGACCCTCCATTGTCAATCCTACCGGAATAGTGGAGAGAAAGCCAAAACCGGATCTTAATGCCAGAAGGAAATTGTTCATCCTGCGATCACACCGCTGTTATCACTGCTTTTGATTTTTTTATCGCTTTTATTTTCCTTATTCGAATCTGAATCCGCCATGCTCCTGGTATACATGTTTGCAGAAACACCACCAATAAGCCCGCCTATGACATCGTCCATGAAAGGACCTAGCTTTGAAAGAATGCCCGGTTTTTGCTTATCGAACCGCACAAACTCAAAAGTGCCCTTGTCACCACTGATGTATCTGGAAATACTCATCCCTAGAACTTCATCAGCTATTATAAAAGTAAGATCTCTTTCATAGGATTTCCTGCTGATGTTAGGAAGATGACCTCTAACTCCTTCTTTTTCCAGCAGTATACCGGCGTATATAAGAAGACAGAGGTTAGGGTCGGACAGGGCCAGATCCAGTTCCCGTAAAAACACTTCTTCTGCCTTTTCCCTTGTCTCTATTCCTGGATGTGGAACATACAGCTCAAGTGCTGTGTCAATAAGCATCTTTATGGTGATACCCTCTTCCTCCAGAATATCCCTTATATCTACGATGACATCACCTTCCAGTTCCTTTGACTGGTCTTTTTTCATATCAGTGTTTTTGATATCTGATAATTTCATATTCATCACTTGTTAAGACCTTAATAAAATACATAGAAACGATCCATGATAATGTAAAGCAAGGAAGCACACATCAGCACAGAGATCAAAGAAGAACTCAGCACAAGGTTGCGTGTAAGTTTAATGTGAAAGAACTTAGGGTAAGGATTCTCTGCTGCCAGCACATACACTTTGGGCTTTTCAAGACGAATACCCATAGCCCCTGCAAAAGCAGCCATTGGATACCCGGAATTGGGTGACGGGGTTTTCTTCCCATCCTTAATGGAAGATCTGACAGCATTCACTGGATCAATCGATGTTGAAAATGAAGGCACCAGCCGCAATATTACAGCTGCTATGGATATGGGTATAAGGGATAACCTGGCAGGTATCCAGTTCAATACATCATCGAACCTCGCAGAGAACCAGCCAAGATGCAGGTACTGAGGATCCCTGTAACCCACCATAGAGTCAAGGGTACTGGTGGCTTTGAACACATATGCCGCTATTATCCCAAAGGGTCCGAACAACGCGAAGTAGAACAGTGGAGAAAGTATACCATCAACGAAATTCTCGGACGATGTCTCGATCATGGCAGATGATACCTGCTCATCAGTTAATTGCGAAGTGTTCCTGCTCACATACATGGAAAGTTTCTTCCTTGCTTCATCCAGATCACCTGCGGCAAGCTCTTCATACACCTCTTTACCGGCATCCATAAGACAGCGTATAGCAAAGGTCATCTTAAGGAACCAGGCAGCCACCAGATATCTTATCACTGCAGGTATGCTTTCAGTATTCAGTATCAAAGTGGCAACAGTACCAATAAAGGCAGCGAATAGAATGCAACACAATGCCATAAAGATACCATAGATCCTGCGATTTGCCAAAGGTGCCCTGCGCTTAAAAAATGATATAGCATTGCCTATCCATACAACAGGATGTATGGAAAAAGGTGGCTCCCCTAGCACCAGATCAATGATAAAGGCCAGGAGCAATACAACTATCAGGTCGAATATAGTTATCGTGAGGAACATAATATAGGCTCCATGACCTTTTCCCATGCCTTCTTAAGCCCTTCCTCGGTACAGCCCTCATCAATAAGCACTGATAACATCTTTTCAACCACAGCATGTTCATGTACTAGCCCGCATTCCAGACAGCTCCATACGTTGTTCCCACTTGAACCGGTTATCCACCTGCCATCTGTCCTCTCATCCTGACATGGATAAAACGGACAGAAACAAAAAGTACAATCCTGTCCTTCAAAATGACATGGGTAGTAATTACATTCCCTGTTGCTTCCAAGGGGCCCTTTCTCCCTGGCCTCTGCCAGATTGCGCTCCAGATAAAGGATCGCCTGTTCTTTTCCCCATTCCTGAATAACCTGTCTTATACATTCCACTATCCGCTCATTTTCTTCTCTTGTGCGTACGGCTATGCGTATATGATGTTTTCCAATATCCTGGAAAGAACTGCAATCCCTTATCAATACACCATGTGCTGCCATTCTTTCTGTCAGTTCAGTGGAATCCATGGATAGATCACTTATATCCACATAGATAAAGTTAACAATGCTTTCAAGGGGCTTAAATCCGCGGCGTTCCAGTTTTTGCATAAGGAACTCCCTTTCTCTGGATATCATTTCCCTGGATTCCATAAGATAGCGGCTATAGCAACCACCTTCCATATTCATAAGTACAGTGCTTACCTCTTCTGCCACACATCCCAGGTTCCAGGAAAGCCGCGCATTATTAAGCAACGTTGCGATCTTTACAGAAGCCACACCAAAGCCCATTCTGATACCGGGTATAGCAAAGGCCTTGGTAAGGGAACGCTGGATGAACAGATGATCATTGGACTCCACCAGGTCCACGATGGTCTGTGAGGGATCTGCCAGCTCTATAAAGGCTTCATCAACAAAAAGAACCACATTATTCTCCCTGCATTTTTCAATGAGAGCCTCAAGTTCTTCCCGGCAGAATAACCTGCCAGTAGGATTATTGGGATTACACACAAAAAGAAGCCTGGCATCCTTTAAGATCTCGACAGGCACATCCGGGAGCAGCTCCTGTTCGATGTATCGGATGTTGGCTCCGAATATACTGCACTGCTGTTCATATTCACTGAAAGTGGGAGATGGAATAAGTACTATATCCCCTTCCTCTATAACTGTTTCTGCAACAAGGCGGATTATCTCTGAGGAGCCATTGCCTGGAATTATATTTTCAGCTGTCATTCCCTTCCCTATGAAACCGGCTGCAGCATTTCTGAATTCCAGGTAACGATTATCAGGATATTGACCCATTCTCTTAAGGGCAGTATATAGGATATGGTCCATATCAAGCCCGGTGTATGGATGATCAAAAGGAGTACCATATGGATTTAGACTGGCACTTGCATCCAGTAGCTGGGATTCCGGTATGCCGTATTGCTGGGATGTTTTTTTCACCAGACCTCCGTGTTTGCATGGCTCGACCTTTAACAGATGTTCTCTGACCGGGATAAGTTTTGTTTGTCTTGACACAGTTATCGTCTTTTTTTAGGCAACAAGACCTATATTAAGTTATTCAATTAATTTTAAGTTAATTAAATTAAAGTTGTGTTAAGTTTCTGCAACTCTATTATTGTATACCAGAAAGATAATATGGATTACATTAAAGGCTTTATTATTAAATTCCATGCCTTCTTTATATTATCCTCAGTGTCACCTTCTTCCATAAGGATATCAAGTATTTGACGGGCTAACCTTGGCTGATGTATATATGAACAGTTCTCACAACTCCACACCTTATTACCGCTGGATGCCACTATCCACTTGCCTCCGGTACGTTCATCCTCACATGCATAAAAAGGACAAAAACAAAACGTACAATCCTGTCCCTCGAAATGACAGGGATAATACTGACATGTACCTCTGCTGGCAGAAGCAGCTCCTGCCGCAGCAGTTTCAATAGTGACTTCCAGCCTTTCCCTTGCATCCTCCTTGCTGGTTTCAGTAAGAACCTCGCCTATAGCCTTTAAAAGACTATCGCTTTCCTCCTGTAGACGCGGGATGGCGATCCTGACAAACTGCTTCTCGGCCTGGAAGAAGGAACTGCAATCCCTTATAAGAAAGCCCTTCAATGCAAGATTTTCTGTAAGGGTGCGCGAGTCCATGAAAAGGTCCTTGAGGTCCACAAGAATGTAATTTGCATCTGATGGCTGTGGGGAAAAACCATGGATACGCCCTATGCGATTGATCAAGTAATTACGCTGAGATCTGATGATCTCCCGGGATTCTTCCAGGTACCTTGAATTAATACCTCCTTCCATATTCAGCACAGCCGTGCACAATACATCAGAATGTGCACCAATGCTCCATGGAAGGCGAACATTATCAAGGAGCTGAGCTAATTTTTCGGAAGCTACGCCAAATGCAGCTGCAAGTCCCGGAATAGAAAACGCATGAGCAATAGAACGGACGACCACAATAAACTCATTATCGAATACATGGCCTGCCAGGGTCTGAGAAGGATCAGATAGTTCGATACATGATTCATCCACAATGAGTAGTGTCCTGTGTTCTGCACACCTCTCTGCAAACAGCCTTAATTCCTTTCTGGAAATAAGACGACCTCCCGGATTACCGGGATTTGACAGCAACACAACCCTGGCACCTGACAACAAAGTGTCCTCTGCAAGCAGCAGTTCATGAAGAGGAAGAGGTATCACACGTGCCCCAAATAATATGGAATACCGGGTATACACCGGAGGAGAGGGGAATGGAATAAGCACTATATCTCCTTTTTCAAGCGTGCATCCCAAAACAAGTCTTATGATCTCACATACCCCACTGCCTGGTATAATATTTGTATACGTCAGACCCTTTTCTATAAAGCCTGCTGCGGCTTTTCTGAATTCCAGGTATCTGTTATCCGGATATTTCCCTATCTGATCCCCGGAAGCATGCATCAGATCACGCAGATCCGGAATATCTTGCTGATACTGGAAAACATTAGCCAGGGGATTGAGACGGGTGCTAAGATCAAAAGTAGGCCTTTTCTGTGCATAGGTTTTTGTACGAAGTTCATCCTGAAGGGCACCATGATAGCTCCGGGCGATCATACTGACATTTTCTTTAAGAACTGATCTTTTTTCCTTCATGGATGATCTCACCTTGTCACTTATGTACACCTGATATAATTAAGTTTTTATCTTTGAGTCAGCTAAAACTATACATTAGTAGCATAATGAATTCAAATTTCCAGCTACAATATTCTGTATATGAAGTAGTTAAAGAGAGTTAAAGAGGGAGATGAATATGACCGATATCATTGACTACAAGATAATTGGTAACGATATGCAGCTTGTAGAAATAGAACTGGATCCCAGAGAGAGCGTAAGGGCAGAAGCAGGTGCCATGATGTACATGGGACCCGGGATCAAAATGGAAACTTCTACTGGAGGAGGGTTACTGAAGGGTCTTAAACGAGCTGTCACAGGCGAAAGTTTCTTTATTACTAATTTTACGCATGAAGGCGAAGGTAAAGGATACATAGCCTTCGGAGCTCCCTATCCGGGAAAGATCATTTGCCTTGATCTCGCTCAGCTGGGAGGTGGGTTTATCTGCCAGAAGGATTCCTTCCTCTGTGCAGCAAAAGGGATAGAGATTGAAATGACTTTCACGAAGAAGATAGGAGCAGGACTCTTCGGAGGCGAGGGCTTCATCCTTCAGAGGCTGAGAGGTGATGGCCTGGCTTTTGTCCACGCAGGTGGAACGATCATAGAAAGGGACCTTAAGGCAGGAGAAGTACTAAGAGTCGACACCGGTTGCATATGTGCTTTTGCTGAAAGCGTTGACTACAACATAGGGTTTGTAGGAGGGTTCAAGAACGCACTTTTCGGGGGTGAAGGTGTGGTACTTGCAACTCTGAAAGGACCTGGGAAAGTATTCCTGCAGAGCCTGCCATTCTCCAGGCTTGCTGACAGAATAATGGCAGCAGCGAGATACCAGAGCCGCGATGAATCAAGTGGTATAGGGGGAATAGGCGGTAAATTCGTAGGTGGAATGCTGGGAGGAGACAGATCCTTCTGAAAATAAAATTGAAAAGGACAAAAAAGCAAACTGAATAATATTTATACGGAGGTGTATAGGGAGTGAGAATTTTTGCAATTGCTGATCCTCATGGCAACTATTCGAAGATAAAGGGTCTTCTGGAACAGGCAGGTGAAATAGATATAGCTCTTGTGGCAGGAGATATCACTAACTTTGGACCTGATGAAAAGGCACTGGAACTTTTCGAGCTTTTCGATGTACCTGTACTGGCAGTGCCTGGGAACTGTGATCAGCCCTCTATACTTGATGTGCTTGACAGTTCAAAGGCAGTGAACCTTCACCACAAGTCCTATACGGTGGATGATACAGTATTTATAGGCTCAGGAGGCTCCACTCCCACTCCTTTCTGTACACCTTTCGAAATCCAGGAGTGCGATATCGGATCAGGTCTCGAGGAAATGATTGAAGCCGCAGAAAATAGTAAAATGGATACAGTATTGCTCACTCATGCCCCCCCGTATGGAGTTCTGGATGAGATCCCAGCCGGACATGTGGGATGCACATCTTTTGCAGCCTTTATCGGAAGAGTAAAACTCATTGTATGCGGGCATATACACGAAGCCAGAGGAGTGGTCAGAACAAAAGGTACAGTAGTTGTAAACCCCGGCATGGCAGCTTTGGGATATGCTGCACTTATAGAAATGAACGAAGATGAAGAGCAAAATAAGATCGAAGTCCAACTTTTGCATTTTTGAAGTGAAAGTTTATTAGGTAATGACTTTTAATGTATAGACAGGTGACAGAGATGAAAGTAAAAGTTCTAGCTTTATTGTTTGTGCTGTCTGCTGTCATGTTGTCTGGCTGTACCGGCGACAATGTAACAGATGGTGAAGTGAATATAACTGACAGTGTAAATGATACTGTCGATGAAAATGCCACTATCGGTGAGAATGGCAGTGGTGATGCCATTACCGAAAATGACAGTAATGCATCCCCTGATGTAACGGAACAGAATGATACTACGACCTCAGAGCAGCCGGCAGTTAATGTGCCTGCTGAAGGTACTGTAACCCAGGGCCCACAAGTTGTTGATACAGGAGCACCGCGAACTTATACCATACGCCTGGAAAAATTCCTCTCCACACCCAATAACCTGCAAGTTGCTCCTGAAGATACTGTGTTCTGGATCAATTTTAATGACCCCGTAAGAGCGTTTACTCTTGTAAGCGAAAATGGCCTTTGGGAGAATCGATCTATAGGTTACAGGCAATCTTTTGGTTATACGTTTAATGAAACAGGTACGTACAATTATACTATTCAGGCTTTCCCCAGAATGAGCGGGACCATTATAGTTAAATAATAGCAATCATTCGATTGGGACCGATGATAACCAGGACTGTTCAAGAAGGATGTACCCAGGCATTGGTCCCTCAGGTTCCGGATGATCGGCAGTTGTCCATCTCTTCTGCAAGTGTTTTCTATAATCCGGAAATGGAACTGAACCGTGATCTGTCTGTGGCATCAATAGCTGCCTTTTCGCAGATCATGTTATCCCGCAGACATATGGAACTGACTAACATCACCTATGTGGATGGGCTTTCAGCTTCAGGCATTCGAGGAATCCGGATAGCAAAAGAGGTCGGACTCAATGTCACACTTAATGACTGGAGCGAAGAGGCATATAAACTGATAAGGGAAAATGTGGCAATCAATGAACTTACGGACAAAGTGAGCATATGTCTTGGAAATGCTAATGCATTATTGCATAAGGAACGATATAATATAGTGGATATAGATCCTTTTGGCTCACCAACTACTTACCTTGATGCAGCATGTAGTTCCGCCGTAAATATGCTTGCTGTTACAGCTACGGACACTGCACCCCTGTGTGGAGCACATCTGAATTCCGGTATCCGAAAATATAGTGCTGTACCTTTGAACCTGGAATATCACAGTGAAATGGGATTGCGCATCCTGCTTGGTATGATAGCAAGAGACCTGGCAAGACATGAGAAGTCCATGCATCCGATGCTCTGCCATGCCACAAGGCACTATGTGCGGACATATCTTGAAGTGCAAAAAGGTGCAAATAAGGCAGATAAATGCTTAAAGCATCTGGGTTTCATAGCACATTGTGAAAAATGTACGGCCAGATCGCTCCATTATGGACTGGCAGTGCATATACCTGAAAAATGCGAGGTATGTGGGGAAGGCACAAGTATTGCGGGCCCATTGTGGCTTGGCCCTCTGCACAGCAGAGAATTTTGTGACTCGGTGCTGGTACAGTTAGCTAAAAGAGAACTTCGAAAAAAAGAACCTGCATTAAAGATAGTTGAGCTGTGCAGGAATGAACTGGATATCCCTACTTTTTATGATCAGCATCTGCTGACAAAAAAACTGGGAATATCTGCCATGCCCATGGAAGATCTGCTTAAGGAGTTAACAGCAGACGGATTCAAGGCTTCAAGAACACATTTCAGCGGAACATCTTTCAAAACTAATGCACCATTTGAGAAAATATTAGAAGCCCTGAGAAGATTTCGATAAATATAAATATCTTCACATAGGTATATTTGCACAAAGTAATATACAATAAAATGAATAAAAAAGATGAATAATTCTCTTCTAATTTGCAGGACCGATCATAAAAAGAGAGAGAAATTATGTCTAAAGAATATGCTGAGCAACTATTCCTTCAGGAGAAACCAACACTGGCACTCCTTGCTATCTGGTCCTTCCAGAAAACGTATGCTTCTGTGATCACTAAAGAGATCAATTCGACCTTTGCGCACACAACGAAGATCCTCTCAAAAATGGAAGAACATGGATTGGTTAAATTTACTATGGAAGGAAGGGTAAAATATGTGGAGCTTACCGAAGCAGGCTTCAAGGTAGTGGAAGCTCTCAAAGATCTCATTATTGCACTGGAAGGAGAATTGCCTGAAGGAATTGGCCCTGTAGAGGATGAAAACATTCAGGATCCTGTCGGCAAAAGCCAAGGAAGTTTTACAGATATTGAGCAGAACCACAACATATACGAAAAGATCAAAAGACTGAACGATACTATTGTTTCCATTTATAATGAACAGGTCATTGGCAAAGCAGACAGGGAAACTGTTATAAGAAGACTGGGACCTTTCAAAAGGGATCTCAGGAAGATAGAGAACATCATGAAGGAATATCATGCTATCGACGATGATACGCTGGAGTACTTTATTGAAACAAAGGATCTGCTTGAGTCACTTATAAATCAGTAAGAGATCAAAGGATATGAAAAAGACCACATTATGCATAAAGGTCTACGGTAACGAAAAAAAAACTGTAGATACTATTTCTGCCACTATTGCAAATGAACTGAAGGAACTGGCTGTCAAGGCCATGATCACCGTTTCTGAAGATGGGTGGACTGTTGTTGAGACCGAGGGGGAAGATAAGGAATTCGCAAGCAATCTTCTCATAAGGCAATATGGCACACCAACATCCATTGCGCAAGAAGGGGCGATATACAAAGGTTTTATTGATGCCATTGAAGAAGACAGGATCGTTGTAGATATAGGTACAAAGATAACCATAACTGCTGAGAACATGCAATATCTGGGAAGAGGGAGTGCCCGACAGATAGCCGCACGTTTTGGCATGATTGGACATCTGCCTGTAGAAATAGAGATCATGAATGACCCATCTAAGTTACAGGGTAAGTTCAGCAAAAATCAGGCAGACATCTGGTGGCAATGGAAAAAGGCTGGATATGACAGGGTGACAGCAAATAATATCACACGGTCAGAGCTTAAAGCTGCAATAAAAAGAACCGGACATGCAAGGGACATATACGGCATAGAAAGACTTGGGATAATGGAACATGCTATCGTTTGCAGGGAAACTACCGATGGACCTGGCATAGTTGCTGCCATTGGAAGATTAGTACCTTCGGAACTCGGAGTGATAATAGGTTCCGTTTGAGAACCATTATCACTTATTCAAAAAATGCACAACAAAAAGGCATCTTTCCTTTCCATTACCACAGCATTCGATCTCCTGCACACAGCAAGAGATATTCAGCGAGTGGACTATAGTCCCTTCGATAATGCCTTCAGTAAAAGAGCACAGGTTCTTTCCTATGGTCGATATGAGCTTGTAATCGAAGCATTTCTCTACAGCTATCACCAGAGGCTCACTGTTCGCAAGATACATATTACCCATCTGATACTGTTTCCAGAATGAAGCTAATTCCTGCACAAGAAACTCAATGTCCTTCGAAGTGAAATTTGATGATATACTGGTACCAATATCCCTGCCTATTTTTCTCATAATGGGATCGCTGTTAATTCCGTGGGCATCAAAGCCAAACTGTATGGCACGGAAAAAACATTTGAAACATCCATGTTTCTCGAGCTGCGGAGAGGCTAACGTTTCCAGGACATTTTTATAGTGCCGCAGAATCGGAGGCTGAGAATGAGCCATATGCTCACATTTAAGATGATATGTCTTTCGACGTTTATCATGCTGGTCACACTCCTCGTCTACAAGTCCGAACGACCTCAGATCATTAAGATGTACTGAAACCGTGGATTTAGCTTTTCCCGTATGTTTCACAATCTCATCAAAAGAACGTGAGGAAACTCTTAAGAAATCCAGTATCTCGATCTTTACAGGACTGTTCAATGCGACAAAACCATTTCCGTTAGAAAAAAGAGACGTCCGGTCGCAGTCGTTCATAGTACACTAGATAACAATAAATCTATATAAACGTTAGCTAATAGTCGAATAAATTCCAGGTTGGTTATTTATTCAATCGTGGATCATATAATAAATAATGGTTAGTGATATGCAAATTCAACAAGACCTCATTATTTGCGTGCCTATTGCAGAGGCAGAGACTATAAGGTCATGGCTGCTGGAGAATAAAGTTCTGGATATGGGCCGGAAGATCAGAAAGATCACAGAAAATGGAAAAAAATACTTGATTTTACCTGTAACTGAAAAGGTTCCGGGATACGTATGCTTCAACGACCGAATGCCAGAGATCTACACACCTCAAAAGTCCCTTAAAGAACTGCTTGCAAATGAGATGTCTGCTCAAGAACTTGTAAAAGTGCCTGCTGGCTGGCAGGTCATCGGGAATGTGATCATAGTGAGTATCCCTGAATATCTGGAGCACAGAAAAATGCTTATCGGTGAAAAACTGCTGCAAATATATCCCAGATGTAACTGTGTTGTAAGGGATAAAGGCATACATGGAGCTTTAAGACTGCCGGCCAGAGAGATCATAGCAGGCCATGGTACTGAGACCACACATAAAGAGAATGGCTGCGTTTTCAAGCTGGATGTTGCAAAGGTGATGTTCTCAAAGGGCAATCTGGCTGAAAAGAAACTAATGAGCGTAGTTGCACATGATGAAGTTGTTGTGGATATGTTTGCCGGTATTGGGTATTTCTCTATACCCATTGCAGTACACTCCTCACCCAAAAAGATCATAGCAATCGAACTAAATCCGGTATCTTTTAGTTATCTGCATGAAAACATCCGTTTGAACCATGTGGAAAGTCTTGTCGAACCCATACTTGGCGACTGTGCCATTGTTACACCTGAAGGTGTGGCTGACAGGGTAGTCATGGGTTACGTGGGAACAACTCATAATTATCTTTCCAAGGGGATCAAAGCTCTGAAGCCTGAAGGTGGCATTTTACATTACCATGAAACAGCTCCTGAAAGACTTGTGTTCGAAAGGCCCATAAAAAGAATAAAAGAAGCTGCTCTGAAAATTGGAAAAGAAGTTGAGATTGTAGAGACCAGAAGGATCAAAAAATATTCACCTGGTGTGTGGCATGTGGTGATTGATGCTATGATCACTTAAGGATCATATATACCAGTTACTTTTCATCTGACTTCAGACTGTTGTCAAGATCTGAATCTATAATGTAATCAAAATCAATTATATCTGTCCAGCCTTCCCTTTCGAAGACGGATTGAAAGCAAATACCTATAACAAGTTTTTTGCCTGATCTTGAAGGCAGTTCATTAAGAAATGTCTTTACTTCATATGGTGTAGAACCGATCTTTGGCATGGCAAGCCCACCAAGAAGAACAATGGCATCTGCCTCAGGCATCACACCTTCCCCAAGCTGCATGCCCTGAGGCACAGCAACTATCTCTCTGGCATTTGAAGGATCAGTATTTGGGATGAAAAACATTTTTTTTCCACTTCCGCGCAATCCATATGCCAGAAGTTCAGCAAAAGGGGTACAGAACCCCGGGGAACCCATAAAGACTACGCTTTCGGATCCTTTTACCAGTTCCCTGAAAGCAGCAAGCTGGCCACCTATGCCTTTGGATGTACTTAAAAGTTTCATGATTTATCTCCAACAAAGGTGCAACCTGATCGGTTGCACCGAGTATCGAAGAAGTCAGACTTCCTTTATTCCGAATGAATCGAGCAGAATGCCTGGATTGATGCGACCGCTTGTAAATGACTTCTGTGTCTTCTTGTCATTTATTGTGATCTTTGCAGGGGCGAACATGCCTGCATCAACCTTGAAGAAGTCAAAGCCTGCTTCCTTGAATGTGGTAAAGAATGGTTTACCGAAATCACGTGATGTTGTTGATGGCGCCTGTTTCACATACTCGGCCAGTTTCTCATCATCTCCGTATTCTACGGTGTAATAGGTCTCCCCACAGTAGATGATACAATCATTGGTAGATCCCATGCATTTTGTATCGTCACCCACTATAGGTGCAATGGGGGCTACTCCAAAACCACTTTTGATGGTATTAATATCGAATCCTATGGACTCCAGTTTGTGTATACCGGTCTCTACGACCCTTGCAGATATCTGCACACAGCCGGCGATCGAAGCTGTAGGTGCAACAGCAATGTATACATTCTCGGTATCAACACTGCAGTGTTTTGCTATATATTCCACTACCTCTTCTGTTGGAAGTGCAGAAGATTCCATAACCAGGACCGCAAACTCGGAATCATCCTTGTAACCGATTTCCTCATAAAGTTCTTTTGGCTTGAGTCCAAGAGCTCTTGCAGGACCTGAGCCCATTCCAAAGTATTTCCCTACTGATATTCTCCAGCCAGCATACTGTGAACCCATACATGCGACTACCGGATGATCGGTAGCTACCTGTATGGCAGGCACTGGCAAGCCATTAAGGTCGAATTTTGTGTAGCTTATATCTGCAAGGTCAGCAAGACATAAGCGTGAAAGGTACAGGCCCGCATCATAACCACCCTGCATCTTAACACCGCAGTCAATGACCGTAGCCCCGTTTCCAAGCTCTGTGGACTGGACATTGAGTTCTTCTTCCCAGTCAAGCATCTCATCAATTATAGCTAATCCCTTTTCGTTAACACTGATCACAAATATCACTCTAAGTTAGTTCGTTGGCTCTGTTTTGATTGAAAAGCATATATAACTAGCGATTTGAAGCACAATGACCGGATAAAATGATCGGCAAAGATCGAACTCCTAGAACATATAAAATGAAATTGTTTTGATGTAAAGTATTATGAGTGCAAGTCAATCTCAGAGAGCTAGATCTACGTAGTGTGCACCATTATATCGGTTTCTAACATATAACTGCCTGAATACGTCATAGAGATGCAAATACCACATCCATACAAAGTCTAACTGGATCTACAAGAAAAAGATCAAGCGAATATATATTCGCTTGTGTGTTAACTTGTTATAGTTAATTTTGGCCTTACTGCAGCATCTGAAGCGTCAGAACTATAGAATGCAATATAATTTCCGCTCTCGGTATTCGCCTTGAGGAAGAAACCAGTGTTATCATACTTACCGCTAACGTATTCCCGGACAAGCTGTGTTACATCAAACTCGTAGTACCTGTTGTCAGGAACTTTGCTGCCTGCAAATGCAAGAGAAGCATATGGAGTTGTGCCCTGAGCAACACCAT
This sequence comes from uncultured Methanosarcinales archaeon, assembly GCA_964486435.1. Lineage (GTDB taxonomy): Archaea > Halobacteriota > Methanosarcinia > Methanosarcinales > Methanosarcinaceae > Methanomethylovorans. Next base: position 17,463 of record CAZAMM010000040.1, read on the forward strand.
TCTTATCAAACCAGTTTCCTCCGGCATTGCTCCATAAGACGCCAGACGTTCGTGAATTCCATGACACATATTGCGGGTTCCATGACACAGGTCTATAGACTTCGACGATTGTATCAGAAGTACGTGTCTTACCTGCAGGATAATACCAATACAAAGACAGCGTTGCTTTGGATATAGTATCGGCTGTCTTATATGGGCTTAGGTCGAAAAGTATTACATCTCTGTAACAACTTGTGCCAAGACCCCCTATGTCAATGAAAGTACTAGTGGAAAGAACATCATTTGAAGATGACTCCTTAAGTCTATTGTCATAGGCCGGCCCATAAGCATCAGAGCTTATTGGGTTTGTTACAGTCACCTGCAACGCATCTGTAGACTTTTGTCCAGCAGTATCTGCAACTGTCAGAGTTACAGTGTAAGTACCTGCTGCTGTATATGTTCTCGAAGCTGTCTTTGTAGTTGCATCAGCGGTTATTCCGTTAGATGCATCGAAATCCCAGGAGTAAGAGACAATACCTGTGTCATCAGTAGACAAGCTTGCATCAAATGTCACAGCTGTTCTGACATTTGTGATCTTATCGTCACCTGCATTAGCGACAGGCGGATAATCCACAGAACTGGCTCCTGTGGTCACAGTTAATTTAGGTCTCTGAGCAACATTTGACCATTCAGAACTGTAGAATGCAATGTAATTACTGTTCTCTGTCTTTGCCTTGAGGAAGAAACCAGTGTTATCATATGTACCACTTACATATTCTTGTACAAGCTGTGTAACATCGAACTCGTAGTATTTATTGTCAGGCGCTTTGCTGCCTGCAAAGGTCAATGAAGCATATGGAGTGCTACCCTGAGCATTCCCTTCTTTATCGAACCAATTACCTCCACCTGTAGTCCAGGAAATACCAGAAATCCGGGAATTCCAGGTAACGTACTGTGGATCCCATACAAATGGTCTGTATATTTCGACTATAGTGTCAGATGTACGAGTAGAGCCTGCCGGATAATACCAATAAAGTGACAGAGTAGCTTTGGAGATTATATCTGTTGTCTTATAGCCTCTCAAATCAAACAATATCATATCTCTATAACGACTTGTGCCAAGACCTCCGATGTCAATAAAATTGCTAGTAGAAAGAAGATCAGTTGGGGAGGATTCCTTAAGTCTGTTGTCATAGATCGGTGCATAAGAGACTGTGCTTGCTGGTGTTGTTGCAGCTGTCACAGTTATCTGCAATGTATCCGCAGACTTCTGTCCGATTGTGTCTGTGACTGTAAGTGTTACAGTGTAAACTCCAGCTGTCGTATAGGTCTTTGTTACTTTCGCCCCACTTGCTTCTGAAGTTACTCCAGTTGATGCATCGAAATCCCAGGAGTAAGAGACAATGTCTTTGTCATCAACTGAACCGCTGCCATCAAAGCTGACCGCTGATCCCACAGTTGTAGTCTTGTCAGCACCTGCATTTGCAACCGGTGGATTATCTACTGAAACTGGATTCACAGTTACCTGTAGTGTATCTGTGGACTTCTGTCCTGCATTATCTGTGACTGTCAGAGTTACAATGTAATTGCCTGCATCTACATATGTTTTCGTAGCAGCTGTACCTGTGGCTTCAGCTGTAATTCCATTTGATGCATCAAAGTCCCAGGAGTAAGATATTATATCCATGTCATCAGTGGAAAGACTACCATCAAAGCTGACCGCTGATCCCACGATTGTAGTTGTATCAGCACCTGCATTTGCAACAGGTGGATAATCCACAGAACTGGCTCCTGTAGTCACAGTTAACTTCGGTCTTTGAGCCGCATTTGACCACTCAGAACTATAGAATGCAATATAATTGCCACTCTCAGTCTTAGCTTTCAGGAAAAATCCTGTGTTCTTGTACTTCCCGCTCACATATTCCTGCACAAGCTGAGTAACATCGAAATCATAGTATTTGTTGTCAGGAACTTTGCTGCCTGCAAATGTCAAAGATGCATAGGGAGTTGTACCCTGAACAACACCATTCTTATCGAACCAGTTTCCTCCTGGTATACTCCAAAGGTTACCAGACAGTCGTGAGTTCCAGGTCACATACTGTGGCTCCCATGCAAATGGTCTGTATATTTCAACTATAGTGTCAGAAGTACGGGTAGCACCTGCAGGATAGTACCAATACAGGGAAAGAGTTGCCTTGGATATCATATCTGTGGTCCTGTAGCTGTTTAGGTCGAACAGCATTATATCCCTGTAAGAACTTGTGCCAAGAGCTCCTATATCAATAAAATTACTATTTGAAAGCACAACTGTTGGAGACGACTCACGCAATCTATTGTCATAAACAGGAACATATGATACGGTATCACCTGTAATACTGGTTGGACTACTGACAACCACCTGTAACGTATCGGTGGATCTCTGTCCAATAGTATCGGTTACAGTGAGCGTCACAATATAGGTCCCTGCTGCAGAGTATATTTTGGTAACCGTGACTCCAGCAGCATCGGATGTAATACCATCTGCAGCATTAAAGTCCCATGAATACGAAACGATACCATTATCATCAGTAGAAGCACCACCATCGAACATTACTACTGAACCTGCAATCGCAGTCTTATCAGAACCGGCATTGGAAACTGGGGAATTGTCTTCTGCATTGGGGATCTCTGATGAGTAAGCGCTTTTGGATGCCTGGGCAGTGTTACCATATCGGCCAATGTTGATCCTGGCACCATTTGGAGATGGTTCATTATTATAAGCAGATGTAGGATACCCGGCATCTATAAGAGGACTGCTTACTGTGTCAGTTATCCATTTACCGCTCGAATAGTGTCCCGCAGTACTTTTCAGGTGATAATCCCGGTTAGCAGAAGATACGAACAAAGGATCGACATAGATATCACCACTATGTATGACATTTGCACCAACATATGCATTTTTTGTATTATAATAAATGCAATTATTGTGAAGTATGAATCTATGATTCTCGGAATTATAGTTCCACACACCAGTTGCCACATTTTTACTGCAGTTGATGATTATGTTGTTTTTTACAATGGTGGTGAACTTTGAACTCATTTTATAGAAGTTTATATATTGATAGTATTTTATTCCGGCATGCCCACCATTGTCTATAACGTTATTTTCTATCCTGGTATTATTGAACTGACCAATAGTTATTGCTGCATTGCTGAATCCTGTATCTATAGGATACTGCCCAACATTATACATTATATTGTGATGTATATACACATCATTACCACGTATAACATTATCAGCATCCTCCCCAAATATCCAGATCGCTGAACCGTAGAGTGTGTGAAACAGATTGTTGTATATCTCAATATTTTCTGATACATGAGGACTGAGAATTCCGCTGCTTTTATCTATCTCTATACCAGGACCATTTGAATCACTACTGAACTCTGAATGAATAATGTTGTTATAGATCTTTGCATGGCCAGAACTTGACATCCTGAAAGCACTATTCGTCCTTGTATACACATCATTGTTGGATACCGTAATACCATTCATTCCCAGAACGTATAGGGCATCATGTCCTAGTTTGTATACTGAATTATCTGTGAACTTAACATTTGCTAAAAAAGTATAATTATAGGGACTGTTCCTTATCTTCAGCCCATCACCAGTTCCCCACTCCAGACGCATACCCGTCACAGTGACATCCGTGCAGTTCACGAAATACATCATATTATAGTATCCGCTACCAAGGGACACAGACTGTCTTTCACTATTTCCATCGATTTTAAATCCCTTGACCGTGATGTTTTTATTTACATCATTTTTGTTCCTGATCAATGGTACCTGAACATCCCATCCTGCATTTGGTACCAGCTTAATGCAGGCACTCGGATCTCCGGTGAGGATAGTATCTGACCCCACCTCAAGAGTTCCATCTATCCAGTATGTGTTTGGCCCTCTCAGATATACAGTACCGCCACCAATACTGTCGATGTATCCAAGTGCTTTATTTAGTTCAATGTGGTCATTGATCCCATCACAATGGTAGTCCCCTGTTCCATCTGTACCAACATATACGATGGCTGCAGCTGCTGAATTACTTCCAGCGGCCAAAAAGCATATGAGGCAAATTGAGAAAAAGATGGATAAAGTCCATATTCTCATTGCCTGGGATCTTTTTACATTTTTCGAAGTTATCACATCATAGCTTTTTGCAAATGCTGTTCCTGGCGAAAGGAAAAAATGAGCACGTACAAATAATATGTTCAATACTATTCTGGATTTTATCCATCTGTTGAAACTAAATTCTGTATTACGTTTTTTATTATATTTTATTAACATACCCACACCACATGCTTTTCAGAAGTACTTCAGTTTTAATCAGACGGCTTCTTTAAAATACCCATTCAGTAAAAATGGGCATTAAACTGAGATTGAGATCATAGTAGAAAATTATTTCCTGGAAGGAAAGGTAAAAACATACCTGATATATAGAGATTACGAAAAACCCTTTGTTTGAGAACACTATCTTCGATGGGATATATAAATGATCAATTAAAGAAGAAGGGAGAGTGAAACTCCCCTTTAATCGATTGGAGATTGTCTAATTAGAACTTCGGTTTAAAAACCTATTCGTTTTTTCATTAA
>CAZAMM010000041.1:0-21653 GCA_964486435.1 uncultured Methanosarcinales archaeon
TGGAGGACAGTATTAACACAAGCTTGTGTTTATGATACCTGTACCGGGAGCACAGACTAAAGTCTTCAGCCATGAAAAAAAGAGTATACATGTCCGGTGCCAGCCTTTCAGCAGAAGGATACAGGCAATTGCCGGGTATAAGTGCAAGTTTTGTGTATTTCTGATCCGTATGCCCACCTCAAAGAAGATACAGTAATACTAACTACGCATTTCATAGCCTATTAGTTGATCCATTTTGGCTGTCAGACCTATTTTTCCAGTACTATCCTGCCTTTCTCACCCAGCAGTATCACCTTCGGGATCTTTTCAAGGGCTATTTTTCCAAGTTCCTCCAGTTCTTCCCAGGAAGGCGTGGGCTCCTTATGCCCCAAAAACGGCCTGTCAAAATCCGTCTTGCTCATGAACTGGTACAGCATCATCTCGTCCGCCCCCTCCACATCCGGCAGAATCCTGTGAATGGTCTCTTTATTTACGAACTCCGGGATCACCCTCACCCAGACACGCAGCCACTTCTGCTTTGCAATATCAAGGGATCGTTTAAGCAGGTCTATGTATTTCACAGTGCGCTCCCTGGACATGCCTGTAAGCTCCATTATCCCATCCACATCGTCAAGGGGAGCTTTGATCTCCAGCACAAGGCCATGTATGAAAGGCAGAGCCTGCTCAATAACATCCGGTTTCATGCCATTGGACTTGAGCAGCACCTGTTTTCCGGTTGCATGCAATCCCTGAAGCAGGGGTATCAGTTCTTTCTGCAAAGTCGGTTCCGCGCCTCCCAGGTACACGGATTTTATAGCTGAAGAAGATGCAAAATCCAGAGCTTTTTCCAGTGAAACTTCAGTGAAGGGCTGATGAATATGTACACAATAGGGGCATTTCATGTTGCATCCTGCGAATTCCATTCTGATCTGCCCTTCAGTTTCTGATAACTTGATCAAACGCATTTAATAACTCTCTCCTTATAAGAATGAGGGTAGTATAGAAATTAGAAATAGCCGGTATAAAGATTTCTGCTAACTGCTACCACAATTAAGATATGTATGTAAATATAAGTTGTTCCAAAGAAAAACGCGACATTGAGAATCACACAGGAGTGGTAAACAATGGTAAAGATGACTCAAGAAATTATGGACACTATAGCAAAGCAGAACCCGGTGCCTGTAGCTACGTCAAGTGCAGATGGTACCCCAAACGTTGCATTGGTTGGTTTTCTTAAAGTAATGGACCCCGAAACCATTATGATATCAGATAATTTCTTCCTCAAGACGGAAGAAAACCTCAAACACAACCCAAAGGTTGCCTTTGTTGTATACGACGGTTATACAAGGAAATGTTTCCAGATAAAGGGCAGTGTGAAAATGATCACTGATGGTAAGTTATTCGATGAGATGAAACATTGGGTGGACTCAGCCAAGCCAAACATGCCAAAAAAGGCAGCTGTTGTGGTACATGTGGAAGAGGTCTATGATTCCATGCCAGGTCCTCATGCCGGTGAAAAGATTCTCTGAAATTACACTAACTTGTGGTACATCTGTACCATAGTACTTTTTCTACTTGTCCGTTTACTTTTTATGCTGAAGCAGAATATCCTCTGCAATAGGTGAAGCACATGGCAAGAAAACTAACTATTGAAGATCTGAAACATAAAAAAGAGGCTAAAGAGGAGCAGCTTGAAGAACTCTACGATCTTATAATCCCTCCTGGTACTCCTTCTTACATCATATATGACATCGTTGAAGAATTTGAACTCGAACCAGTGGATAGAAAGATGTCAGTGAACATAATAGAATGTGATCAGAGGGAACTGCTGGCACTACGTGGTAAACTCGACGTTGTGCAGGCTGCAGAGAAGTTCCTGTATGATGAACTGAATGCATGGGTCAACAGCAAAGAGTGATACACACCCTTATTTTTTTAATACTTCCAACTGGGCCTACATTCACTTATTTTATTCATCAATGCCCGTAATGATATCTCTTGTGAGATCAAAAACAATAGCTTTTTCTTTTTGATCACGGATCTCGACCTGTTTACTATCGGTGATCTCGCCTACAGCAGCAGCAGTGATACCTACCAGAGAGAAAGTTTGCAGACATTCCTGCACATTCTCCGGTTTGACCGTGACAACATAACCTGTAGCAGGATATATCTTTAGCCACTGTTCAAGGTCCATATTTTCAGGTCTGGGTATTTTGGTAATATCCACGCAAGCTCCTACCTTACTGGTCTCACATAACATGCCAAGAGTACCTATAGAGCCAGGGTTACTGATGTCCTTCCCGGCAGTTACAAGCTTCTTTTCACCTATTGTCACCATTACCATGTAACATTCCCTGACAACTTGCGGATCTTTAAAAGAAGTAGTATCCCAGCTATAGGGTGAGTTCTTACCTACCCTGCCATCCATGTCATATGCAAAGATGACTACATCCCCGGGAGTTGCAGTATCGCTTCTGATAACACAGTCTTTTTTAGCTATGCCAATGATGGCTACCGAGAGGGAGTTATAGGGTGTGTCAGGGTGAGTATGTCCTCCCACCATGGGAACGCCGAACTTGTTAATGCCGTCCCTTATGCCTTCCATAATGCCTTTAATGGAATCCGAGTTACTCGAGGACATAATATTCACCATAGCAAGAGGCTTGCCTCCCATGGCTGAGATATCGTTTACATTAACCACTACGGACGTGTAGCCGGTCCACCATGGACTCTTTTCCATGATCCTGCCCCAGATACCATCAGCAGCGAAAAGGAGCACATCATCTCCGCCCGTATCTATTACAGCAGCATCATCACCAAAATCTGCTATGACATTACCATACTCATGGCGAACGCTCTCAAATATCTTAAAGATCTCTGCAATGGGTTTCTTGCGTGAAACCCCTTCGAATTCCCGCAGATTGCGGGCAAGCATTTCCAGGTCCATGAAGACCACCAAGAGTTAATAATACCTATGTTCTACTTATTCGCCCTTCTTTGCCATTTCCAGTCTAATGGTATTACGGCGCTCTTCGCTCATCTGGGAAAGGTCCTTCCCGATAAGGCCGAACGCATCTGACCTGCACTGACGGCAATGTCTCATCTGCTGTACATAAGGTTCACATGCATTTTGAAGCTCCTGCCTTTCTTCGGGGGTTGGTGGCTCCATATCTGCAAATCTGGCCTGGCAAATGAGTGGCATGATGTTCATTATATATACACCCATCTCATGGATCTTCTTCGCCACTTCAATTATGTGCTTGTCATTTATGCCTGGTACCATCACAGTATTGATCTTGATGACAAGACCTGCATCTACAGCCATCTTAATACCGGCAAGCTGATTCCGGATAAGGATTTCAGCAGCTTCCACTCCTTTGTAGATCTTGCCCTTGTAGACCACGTGGCTGATAAGCTGTGCCTCGATGGCCGGATCAATAGCATTCAATGTTACAGTCAGCGTGTCCACGCCTGTTGCAATTATCTCAGGCATCTTGTCAGGAAGAGCAAGCCCATTGGTACTCAGACACAGAGTTACTTCCGGGAACTCGGCTTTGATAAGCCTGAAAGTCTCAAAGGTAGCATCATTTGCTAAAGGATCTCCAGGACCTGCCACTCCCACTACCTTAATGAATGGGAATTCCTTGAGTACCTGTCTGGTCCTTTCCAGAGCTTCATGAGGTGTCAGCACTTCACTTGTTACACCGGGACGACTTTCATTAACACAATCGAATTTCCGATCACAGTAATTACACTGGATATTGCATGCAGGCGCAACTGGCAGGTGTATCCTGCCGAACTTGTGCTGCGCTTCTTTTGAGTAACAGGGATGTTGTGCAATGATCCTTTTCATTTCTTCTTCCTTATTGGAGACCGTTATTTCACATATGTTCTTTTTTTCATCTGACATACCTGTCACATCCGCAGCACCATTCTTTGAATTGCCTCAATTATACCTCTACACATTATATATGTTTTTGGGATTTCTGCATCATCAGCAGACTTCACACCACTTTCCTTCGCCTTCCCATACTTTAACAGACAAAGGGAAATTCAGTTTTGAACTAAGTGTGTGGTGCATGTGTTCACACAGGTTCTCCACACTTGGGAACTCAAGTATATCATTAAGTAACCTGTGATCATATTCTTTAAGCACTTCCTTGACAACCCTTTTTATGTCATAGAAATCCATAACCATGCCATTCTCGTTCTTTTCGCCTTCTATGACTATCTCTACCTTATATGTGTGACCATGCACGATACCGCATGTCTTATGCTCAGGTAAGTAATGAGCGCTGTCAATATGATCTATTATTCCAAGTTTCATTTTCATTATAAGCACCCCCACATCTTGTGAGTTTGTGGGATTATCAGAGTATCAATATCACCAAGTAGTTCATTTTGTAATTCTAGCAAAGTACTTACATCCGGTCTTAACTCATATTGTGTTACCGGTTGCAGGATAATACATGAGATGTATTTGCCGATTGATCCTGCTACATTCAGGACATCAGCAGCAGAGGTATTTTTTGTCATCACTACCTTACAGAAACAATCTCTGTTCTCGGTCTTTCTGAGCACTCTGAAAGTTTCAATGGTCCTTTCAATATGGGTGTCCAGCTTTTCGCCATGGAACTCTTCAGTAAGCTTTACATCACCTGAAACAAATGACACACGGTCTTTTACCTTTTTTGCCTGGTCCGGTAATGTCATGTTGGATTCAAGATATAGTGGGAAAGCCACGTCCAATTCCATGATAAAGTCTGCATACAATAGTGGCTCACCACCTGTGAGGGATAGGGAATGTATGTTTATGAAAGGGTCTATAAGATATGTGACCTGGTTTGTAGTCAATGGATTTTTTACGTACTGGAAAACACCTGAGCCGGGAATTTCCTCATACTTGCAATCTTCAGATGTTTTTACATTTGTGTCGCAATAAGGGCAATTGAGGTTACAGCCGGCAAATCTCAGGAATAACTGCCTGTTGCCAACATATGGTCCTTCTCCCTGTACAGAACAGAAGATCTCTGTAATAGGTGCGTTCATTACATCACACCTAAAGGCCTGGACTTACGTAGGTCTTTTTCGATGTCATGGATCTCTTCCACGTACCTGCTGGTTATTTCTTTTATCAGCGGGAACAGGTCTTTCTCTTCAAGTCCCTGATCTTTCAGGCAACCATATATTCTATGTTCTACGTTCATACCAAAATGTATCTTCTGGGATACGGAAGAAGTACTGGCAATGGAAATGCTTAGTTTTTTTCCCTGTACAAAAAGATCGTCTCCGGCCCTTGAAGTTTTTATTCCTCTCTGTAGCAGGATCTCAGCCACCATGGCTGTGAACAAACGTTGCCTTGCGTAGACGAGCTTAAGATCAGTGGAGTCAAAATGCTCAATTATGAAATGCAGCATATCTGTGGAATAAATGGAATCTCCTTCCTTTCTGTCTTCCAGATCAATCATGTGCCTAAGTTGTACATCGCAAGCTCCACGGAAAGCGATTATTGAATCCTCCTGTAGATCAGCTTCCATGTACCCCCATAAAGATGAGATCTGGCTGCCATCGTAATTCAGGGGCTTTTTAAGTACTAACCACTTCATGTTGCTATTTCTCCCGTCTTTCAATCATCAATACCAAGTCGTTCCATAAGCGGATCCCTTATACCTGCCTGCATGAAGGCACGCTTTCTGCGGGTACAGCTTTCGCAGATACCGCACGGAACTTGTTCCCCATGATAGCAGCTCCAGCTCCATTCAAGGGGAGCTTTTATTTCCAAAGCCTTGTGTATGATATCCTGTTTGTCAAGAGCAGCCACCGGGGCCATCATCTTTACACCATTAAGGGTGGAATAAGTGAGGCATTTGTCAAGACTGTCAAGGTAAGCAGTGGAATTATCCGGGAACGTCACAGCCTCTTCACTGTTAAAACCAACAATGACATACTGGCATTCCAGGCTCTCTGCAAAACTTGCAGCAATGTTGATCATTACACCGTTGCGATTTGGCACCCATACTTTTTTTGCAGAATCTCTTGTTATATCCGGATCGGACTCCTCGGCAATATCCTGCATAGATATTCTGGGAATATCCATATTTTTGCTCACAAGGCTTGTAGTAGTGATGTCCTTAAGCCATGGAAGCGATATGACTCTGTGCTCGATACCGTATTTTCCAGCAACTTTGAGGGAATACTCTATCTCTCGTGCAGCGGCCCTTTGACCATAGTCGAATATCAAGGCCATTGTTACATCTGTTTCCCCCTGTGCTATCGCCAGGGATGTGACAGAATCTAATCCACTACTTAGCAAAGCAATTGCGCTGATGATACATCCCTCCTATTCTGCAGGTATTCTTCCAGTAATATCTGGGTATTATTTATAGTTAGTGGACTGGGAGCAAGTTCACTGTGAGAGATATTCAAAGTGAACAATTCATGGATCAGTGAAATGGACATAAATCCTGCAAGCATAAAACTACAGAGATACAATAGAGGTAGGTGGGAAGTACTTCCTACGGTCGTGGTGAATAACACTACTATTGAGACAGTGTTTGAGTCTCAGACCACTGGATTTTCAGAATTTGCCATTACAGCTGAAAGAAAACTCAGTTCTGTAAGTGACAATATAGCGACAGGTTCACAGACTATGAAAACAGAGGACCCTAATAATGAAATTAATAGGACAGCTGATTCCTATATTGAAGGAGTGCAAAATGAGAAGTCTAAGTTTCTTCTGTATTTAATGGCTTTCCTGGTGGTAGGGGTCATAGTAGGTGGTTACTTCTATTTAAAGAGACAGTAACCTCTTATAACAGCTCTTGTGAAGAACAGAAGGTATATGATCGAACCCTGATAAATAGGCTGCAGTATTATTGAAATCTTTGACCTCACTAAACCACTTTAAATATGAATTTAACCTCTTCCCTTAAAAGGAGAGATAATCATTAGCATATTTCCTCGTCCCACAGTGGTCATAAGTAAATGCTTGGGTTTTGGGTACTGCAGATATGATGGACAGATAGTTCACTGTAATATTCTCGATAAGATACTGCCCTTTATAGAAGTTCTAACGGTATGTCCAGAATGCGAAATTGGGTTGGGGGTACCAAGAAACCCCATCCGGGTTGTAGATGGAAAAACAATGAGGCTGGTACAGCCATCTACAGGCAGGGACCTCACTGAGAGAATGCAGTTATTTGTCAAGGATTTTCTGTTTCATCTTCCGGAAGTGGATGGCTTCATTCTCAAATCGAAGTCACCTTCATGTGGATTTGGAACAGTGAAAGTTTTTGCATTTTCTGATGCACAGGAACCACTACATATGCACGGTTCCGGGTTTCTGGCAAAAGAAGTAACAGATCGGCTTGCAAACCTGCCATATATAGATGAAACGGCTCTCATGGATCCGGAATCAAGAGAGCATTTCCTTACAAAGCTCTTCATACTGGCCGATCTTAGGCTGCACACCAGTTCCATAAAGGAACTGATGGATTTCCAGACCCGTAACAAACTGTTGCTTATGGCGTATAATCAGCGTAAAGTAAAAGAATTGGGAAGGATCCTGTCTGATCACAAAAACCGGACTTTTGCTGAAAATGTGGCAGTTTATATGAACATATTGCAGGACCTGGTAAAAGAAAAACCTTCAAGATCTAATACCAGCAATGCTTTCATGCATGCTTTTGGGTATTTTTCCAAAGACTTAGGATCAGATAAAAAGTATTACTTGCTTAACTGCATGGAGGCATACAGAAAAGGTGCTATGACCATTCAGGAACTCAGAAAGGTCATGATACCCTGGATCTTTGAGTTTCGTGTGGATTATCTGGCAGATCAAACACTTTTTTACCCTTATCCTGAAAACTTATCTCTTCTGGGTCAGGAATAGAGGAAATATAAATATGCAAGCTAACCATTTTTAATATGTGGGATAGCGAATGTAGAGGACGCGAGAAGGATATGATAAGATGTCTGAAGAAGAAACAGAAATGGAAGAGTTCATGGAAGATATGCGGTCTGAAGAACTTATTCAAGTATGTCCGATTTGCGGAAGCCCTGAACTATATTATGAGGCAGGAGGGGTGGAAGGTCTGTACCACTGCAAGAATTGTGGCTATATAGGTGCCTTTGTGATCGATGCCAATGAAGAAATGATGGAGCTGATTCAGAAAGAATACAATACTTCTGCACGGGATGCAGAATAAATACCAAATTTCAGGAAATAAAAGTTATAGAACAGGGTCATGCGGCTGGTATGCCTTCGACCTCTGTTTTCCTGATCTCTACTCTTCTGAGTGGATAGATATTCTTTGCATTCCTGTAAATCGTAGCAGCGAGCTTGCCCATTATAGCTTCTTCCACAAGCTGCTCGAAGCTGAGCTCGTTTGCTCTTTCCTTCACAGTACTGTCCATTACCTCACGGATACCCTCGATCTGGCTGGTCCTTGCCCTCTTTACAGTGAAACAAATAGGTTTAACTCTGACCGTATAGCCGTCCTTGGTAGTGACCTTAAGGTTGGTGTCTATTCTGGAGGTCTGCCTCTTGACAATGGAACGCAGATAATCAGTAGTTATCTCGTGTCCGATGAAACGGGTTTGTGCAATATCGCCATTAACGTCGTTGATTATGAACCTGAGTTTTGTGTTGTGTTTTGAGAAATCGTTAGTAAGGTCACCAACGGTAGCTTCCACAATACGGCCAATAAGCTGTTCAGGGTCCTCTGCCAGAGTTGTGCCGATACTGCTTCTGCCTATGAACTCAGGTGTTTCAATGTTATACCAGGATTTTGACTTCCATTTGTCTAATTTTTTCTGTACTTTTCTTGCCAAGTAATTCCTCCGATCAATGTAAATTCTTATGATAGATGATATAAATAATGTATCTGTTCACTGTGCATTCGTTCCTGAGAACGACAACATAGAATAGATCCTGATTAGTGGCTCTGTATACTATACATGTCCCTATATAAAGAAATCGGTCAGAAGACTGACCGACATATCCAATTTACAGGAAGCGTATACCCTTTGATACTTTGCCTGCGCGCTTTGCAAACCCTTCAGGCCAGTTCGCCGGGTCGAGACCTTTCTGAGCAAAGAAAGCAGAAGACCATCTTTCCAGACCTACACCCGAACATCCTGACCAGAGTTCCCCACCAGACTGACACTTGACATTGAAACCAGCCGGATATTTGGCTCCATTAACGCTCACATTCTGGAATTCCAGCCATTCCCCGTTCTCTCCTCTGTAGGGCAGCACAGCTTCGTAATCGGTGGTGCCAGCCTCGCTCTGTGCGGCCACACCTGTAAGCCCTTCCTGTGCCATGAACCAGGGAGTCACCCAGGCCTTTCTCCATTCCAGTTCCAGTATCTCATTGAATATATGCATGTACTTATCATGCAGTTCCTTAGCACAATCCAATACTTGCTCCTTGGTCCCGAGCCATACGATCTCTATCCTGTGGAATTCGTCCACACGTTCCATGCCATGGATCCCACCACTCTCATACCTGTGTGAAGTTCCAGATCTGTCAAATACCTTTATCGGGAACTCATCTGTGGGTATTGTCTCTCCCTGCAGGAACATCCAGAAGGGAGGACATTGGGCATAACACATGCCACCAATAGGTTCACCTATCTTCTCTTTTATAAGGGCAGTGGGAACCTCATGCGTAACTTTGTAATAATCACTGACCTCTTCCCAGTAATCCGGATCCCTGGTCTTGGGGGGACACACATAGTATATCTCAGGGTAAACTCCTTTGGCATGGCCTGACTTCTGCCAGACCTCCCAGGGCACAAGCTTGGGGAAGATCATCTCCCTGTAATCAAGAGGACCCAGCAGTTCCTCAAGCACAATTCTTTCAAAGGTCCGGAACATCTGTGTGGACTGTGGTCCATGTATCCACTGACCCCGGCTTGCACCTCTTTTGAGCCATCCCTCTTTTATCATTGCCTGTGTGGGGTCCTCGGAAAACTGATGTTCTTTCTTTTCGCTCTGCCACAGTATTTGCCAGTGCTCGGCCTTACCACCATATGATTGCTGCTGGATCTTGTCCTCCATCAAAGTGAGTATCCTGTCAGGCACACGGTTCTCTATCTCAGACTCACCCACATCCAAAGATAGCCTAATTGCACCATTCTCATAATCAATGGACTTCACATAGGGTATCTTCAATTGCTTTAAAGGCTTTTCTGCAGGCATATTTATAATAAATGACTCCACCTCAATGGCCCTTAGGCCAATACGGAAATCCTTTCCCAGCTTTGCTGCCAGAGGCTTGCGTATGCGCATGAGTGCATCATGGGCACGTACATATCTTCCAGATTCTATTAACAGGTCTATTTTATTGCCTTCAATACTCCATTCTACGACCTGTGCTCCATAGCCATCTGAAGCACCCTTAACGAGAATGGTTTTGTTTGCCTCTTCTAAATACTCTCCTATCATCTCATGAGCAGGAGTGGCATCCGAACTCGTCCGGAGAGCAACTTTCAATGTGAAATGTAATTCCATTTATTTATTCCTCGGTAATAGTGAATGAAGAGCCGGCATAGTAGGTAAGCTTTTCAGTAGGCAAAAGGTTTACATCCTTTATTAATTTTCCATCCGTAACCAGGAAAGAATATCGAGCAAAAAAGTTATTTCACATATATTCTTACTGCATACCCTGTCATTTCTATTTAACAGTATTATGCCTTTAAGTGTGATGATATAATGGATATATTGATATTAGGTGCAGGTGCCGTAGGCCTGTCAGTTGCAGCCCGTCTTTCCAGGGTCTCTGATGTGCATGCCGTATGCAGACAAAAACATGCTGATATTATAAGAAGCGATGGTTTCAGAATTACAGGCATCTGGGGAGAAGAGACTTGTTTTTTCAGTTGCAGTGAGAATGTACCAAAGAACAGAGACTTTGATTATATATTCATAAGTTCCAAATCCACTGCCACCAGATCCATTTGTGAACAGTTCGCTGACATTATAAAAGGCAGAGAAGTACTAAGCCTCCAGAATGGAATAGGCAACGAAGAGATAATAGCAGGGTACACGGACCATGTTATAGGAGGTACTATAATCACGGGTTTCGAATGGAATGGGGATGCCAGTGTTCACGTATCTGTAGAAAGTGGGCCCGTGCAGCTTGGGAGATTCCCTTCAGGCATAGATGATGGCGTGCAAAAGCTCGCAGAAACCCTACAGCAAGCCTGTGTTCCTGTATCCACGACAGATAATATAAAGGGAGCACTGTGGTCCAAGGTCCTTTATAATTGTGCATTGAACCCTCTTGGAGCTATAATGGGTGTGCCATATGGCAGGCTGGAAAATCAGCATGCTTGGAGCATAATAGAAGGAATTGTACAGGAAGTCTTCGAGGTCACAGCTGCTGAAAATGTGCAATTGTCCTGGGATAATGCCAAAGAATATATTGAATATCTGAAAGAATACCAGTTACCTAATACACGGGCACATCATTCCTCTATGCTGCAGGACCTTGTGGTCGGCAAAAGGACAGAGATCGAATTTCTGAACGGTGCAGTTGTGCAGCGTGCGAACAGATATGCAATAGACGCTCCATACAATGCTTTCATAACCTCTCAGATACATTTTATGGAAGATTTAAGAATAAATGGTAATCAATGATGGACCGAAACTGCAACACACCTGCTATGGCCACCGTTGAACTGGTCAAACTGGGACTTAAGGGCATAACCGCAGGTATACTGGAATGTAAAAAGTGTCCTCTACATGAAAACGCAACTAATAAGGTCATAATCAGAGGTTCTGAAAGACCAAAGGTGCTATTCATCGGTGAAGCTCCCGGAAAGAACGAAGACGAAGCTGGCATTCCTTTCTGCGGAAGGGCGGGCAAGGTACTGGACAGACTTATCGATCACATGGCCCTTGAAAAGAGCGAATATGCCATAATCAACGCTGTCAAATGCCGTCCCCCAAACAACAGGAAGCCAACACAGAACGAGCTTAAGGCATGCAGACCATTCCTGCTTGCCCAGATAGAGCTGCTTGATCCAAAAGTTATCATACTGCTGGGCAATACGGCAGAACAGGCATTTTGTATTTCACCACTTAAATGGGGTGAAGCTGTGACCACACAGGAGGGTATACAGTTATTAAAAATATACCATCCTGCAGCTCTGCTTTACAGGCGCGCACTTATGGCACAGCAGAAAGAGATGATCGATCGGAACAGAAATCTCTGGCATAAAATATGACACAGGCCAGAGTCAACAATGTCTGAGAATAAAATAGTCAAGATACAGCTTACTTTTGAGGGCTTTTACCTACCTTCTCCAGCACTTCCTCGGCTATTCTGGCATTCATGAGCAGATCATCCATAGTGGCGATCAGGGTTGTGATCTTCTGAGTACTGAAACTTATAGTTGCCAGTCCTTCAGCAACTTCTGTGCTCATACCTGAAAGATTATCAGCAGCCAGAGATAAAGCTACTTTTTCTGCTATATGTGAAGCCTGTGAACTTTTCATGGTAATTGTAGTATGTATTCTCATTTTTTATAGCCTGCCCCCTCAGCTATTTGCTGTCCCACAATACCATCCACTATATCAATAAACTCCTGCACCCTGTCAGGTGGAATAGAAGCTCCGGATGCAATATTATGGCCACCCCCCTGGCCTCCCACAGCCAAAGCCCCTTCCCTCATGGCATAAGCAAGGTCAAGACCCTTAGCTATCAAAGCCCGAGTACCCCGGCCTGAAACTTTGACGATCCCCTCAACTTCATTGGTTGCAATACAGGGTTTCTCAGGGTGCATATATCTGACCACCGTACTACTGATCATTCCTGTGTTATCCATGTCCTTAGCCACCAGGTACCAGATGTTCTTCCCTTGCTGCAGCATACCTTCTGCCTGTTTTATATTAGAGACTATAGACCTTTGATATTCAATTGTAAGCTGGCGTATTTCCTCTACAACGGATGCATCATGCATGCACATGGAAAGGGCCATGCCAGCCTTGTCCAGCTTGCCACATGTATTGAGCATGGCAACAAAGTCATATACATTTTTTACAAGCTCTTTTTCAAGATAGTAAACATCTCCAATGGCTGCATCCACAGCTTCAGGGCTTGCATGCTTTGCAAGCTTAAGTGCAATAGAAGATGTAAGTTTCTTGAGGTCTGCCTGGGTCATCCCACTTAAGGTCCCTTTCACCTCAAGGATATCAAGGAAATCATGTATCTTCTTCATATCACCGGTAATATCCAGATAAGGTTCAGGTGTATATTCCAGCACTTCGGCTATATCGCCATCCCCTACCTTGAGGCCTTTTCTGACAGAAACCGCACCTGCCTGTGTGGCCTCTTCAAGAATATGCAGATTCATACTTGCAAAGAGCTGTTTGTCTCCAACCGCACCTGCAATTGCAAGTCCTGCAAGATCAACATTTTCCGGATTCATTTCCTTTGCCACCAGGTAAGTAGTACCTGAAGCGGAGAGGTATATGGCGCCATCAATGCCTGTATAATGTGGATTCACAGCTACCTTCGCAGATGAATCTCCCACAGGCATATGATGATCTATGACTATCACATCGTTCTCTATCTGCCGGATAAGTTCTGCCTGCCCGCTGCCCATATCACAGAATATGATCAGGTCATCCGCAGATGCACTGCTCTTTATTGTATCAATGGTATCCTGAGCAAGTCTGCTTGCAATTGTGGTCTGGAAACGTATGCCTTTTCGCATAAGAGCCCTGCACATTATACCCGCCGAAGTAAGACCGTCAGCATCGTTGTGGGATATGAGGCGTACATACTTATGTGCAGATATCACATCTGCAGCTTTTGATGCGAGTTCTTTAAGCCTGCTTAGAGCTATGCTTTCAGTTGTCAAGTGAATCACCATCACTGCATGCGGACTTCACCGGGTCTCGTGCCACTACCATTCTCAATGACAACACCTACATTGATGCTGGTATTGATACCTGTATGCACATCATCCCCCATTATGACACCCAGCTTTCTGCGATCAGTATCCACTCTCTTGCCTTTGATGACAGATTTTATGTTCCTGCCATCGTGGCGAAGATTCGCAACCTTTGTACCAGCACCGAAATTACAGTTGCATCCTACCACGCTGTCACCAATGTATGTAAGGTGCCCAATTTTGGTGTCATCCATAATGACACAGTTCTTCACCTCAACGCCATTGCCTATATGTACGTTGTTGCCTATGGAAGTGGAAGGCCGGATAAAACAATTGGGGCCTATGTCACAATTCTTACCGATGACCACAGGACCTATAATATACGCACCATTGCGCACTATCGTACCCTCTCCTATTATCACATCACCATGTAAGGTAGCCATGGGTTCTACGGTACCTTCACGGCTGGGTTTGATATTTTCAAGCAGAGCCTTGTTGGCATCCAGCATATCCCAAGGTCTGCCCACATCCAGCCAGACATCGGCAAGAGGCTCAAAACCCACGTGTATGCCATCATTCACCATCATCTGCATGGAATCAGTTATTTCATATTCGTTGCGTGGGGATGGCTTTGTCCTGTCAATGTATTCAAAGATGGTAGTATCGAAGAGGTAGATGCCTGCATTAACGGTTTTTGCAGGAGGGTCAAGAGGCTTTTCGATTATACGGACAACCTTATCGCCTTCTGTAACGATAACACCGAATTCGGAAGGGTTCTCAACTGCTTTTACACTGATGGCCGCAGTCTCATTGTGCTGTATGAGCTTTCCAAGATGTGCAGGGTCTACAAGCATGTCACCATTTAGCTGAACAAAACGTCCATCCACATATTCTCTGGCACAACCTATTGCATTAGCAGTACCAAGCTGCTTTTCCTGGGTAACATAATCAATATGTATGCTCCATTTTTTTCCATTTCCAAAATAGTTCCTGATCGTCTCTTCCTTATATCCTGTGACTACCACAAAATCCTTTATGCCTGCCTGTATGCAGGCCTCGATCACATGTTCGAGCATGGGCCTGTTGGCCAGAGGCAACATGACCTTCGGCCGGGCAGCGGTCAGAGGACGCATCCGTGTGCCTTCGCCAGCTGCAAGTATCACTGCCTTCATCAAAGATTCTCCCTGACGATCTTCTCAGCCATTGCATATAGCTCTTCCACGTTCTCACGGGATTCAGCTGTGATCCTTATCTTGGGTTCTGTGCCCGATGGTCTGATAAGCACCCATCCGTCCTTCATTTCCGCACGTACACCATCTATATCAGTAACCTTACCCATTTGCTTCATCCTTGCAGCAATAGTCTGCATTACCCTTTCCTTTTCCATATTATCGCAGGGAAGTGTACCTCTCTTGGTAGGATATCTGGGCAGTACTGCGCGCATTTTGCCAAGTGGTGTTTCCTGTACCATCTCTACAAGCAATGCGGCTGCAAGGATGCCATCCGGGCAATAGGATACCTTAGGGAAGATCCAGCTTCCGGAAGGTTCTCCGCCAAAGGTTGCACCTACTCTCTTGAGTTCCTCGGCCACGTAAACATCACCTACGCGTGTGTGCACCACTTCTGAGAGTGGTAAGGAATCTTCCACCATCATAGAAGTATCCACGGGCACCACAAGCTTACCGGTGTCCTTGCATTCCCGCAAGGCGAAAATCGCAAGCAGCTCGTCTCCTGAAACGAATTCCCCGTTCTCATCGACCGCCATCATCCGATCAGCATCGCCGTCATGGGCAATACCTACCTGAGCACCGAACTCCTTTACAGCTTTTTTGAGCATCCACAGATTTTCCTCAGTAGGCTCCGGATTCCGTGCAGGGAAATGTCCGTCGAGTTGTGCATTGAGTGTAATGACTTCACATCCCATTTCCCGTAAAAGGAAAGGAGTGATGGTACTACCTGCGGCACAACCGCAATCAACAACTACTCTCATCTTGACCGGCTTCACATTGCTCAGGATAAGTTCAGCATGATCCTTTATGGCTGAACTGTCTGAAGTGATATCGCCAATTTCGTTCCATGGCACAGCCACGAAATCTTTCTGCTCTATTATGCGTTCTATCTCTTCCTGCTGTGTGGAATCGAATGCCATACCATCGGGATTCCATAATTTGATGCCCACATACGGTGCAGGATTATGAGATGCAGTGATCATTACTCCGCAATCATATTTCCTTGCAGCATAGGCAAGTGTGGGAGTTGTGACAACACCTACCCTGACAACATCACAACCTGCAGACACAAGTCCCGAGATCAGTGCATGCTCGATCATTTCACTTGATACTCTGGGATCTCTCCCGATCACTGCGGACCTGCTGGACTTGCCAAGTGCTAACCCAACTTCAAGGGCAAGATCAACTGTGATCTCTTTATTAGCAAGTCCTCTAATACCGGATGAACCAAATAACTTCATTATATAAACCTCTTAAGATCATTCTACAGTAACGCTTTTTGCAAGGTTCCTGGGCTTATCAATAGAGCAATCCCTCGCATAGGCTGTATAATATGCAAGCAACTGCAATACTACAGATGAAAGCACCGGAGCCAACAGTTCATGGCAGTCTGGGATCCTGAGCACCATGTCAACATATTTATTGATCTCAGTGTCGCTCTGATTGGCCACAGCTATAACTTCGGCACTCCTTGCCTTGACTTCTTTTATATTGCTCAGCACTTTATCATATGTGTGTCCTTTTGTCGCAATGGCCACTACGGGTGTTTCACTGCTGAGAAGGGCCAGAGGCCCGTGTTTAAGTTCACCTGCAGCATATCCTTCGGCATGTATATAGGAGATCTCCTTCAGTTTCAGAGCGCCTTCCAGTGAAATCGGGTAGTTAAGATGCCTGCCGATGAAAAAATAGTCATGAACCTTCGCATAATGGTTGGCGCATTCCTTAATTGCTTCCGTATTATTAAGGATCTTTTGTACCTGGCCTGGTAATTGTTTGATGCCAACTAATATATCTCTTGCAGCTTCTGGAGTTAGCCGACCTCTCACAGTGCCCATATGTATTGCCAGCAGATAGAGGATTATAAGCTGAGCTGTGAACGTCTTCGTAGCAGCGACCCCTATCTCAGGGCCTGCACGCGTGAAGAGTACACTATCGGTTTCCCTGGTAATAGTACTTCCCACTACATTGGTTATGGCAGCCACCTTGCATCCATAGGACCTGGAACTCCTTATTGCTGCAAGTGTATCAGCTGTTTCTCCGGATTGGGTTATGGCAAGAGTGAATACCTGACCACAAAGTATTGGATCTCCGTACCTGAACTCAGACGCCGTTTCAATATCAGTGTGTATACCTGCTAGGCTCTCGAACAGGTATTTTCCAACACAGCCTGCATTCCATGATGTGCCGCAGGCAATTATGGTTACCCTTTGCAAATTCCTGAGCTGGTCATCATCCATCTTCAGTTCATCCAGTATGACCTTTCCTTCCAGTTCAGATATCTTACCCGCATATGTATCCTGAATGGAGGTAGGCTGCTCATGTATCTCTTTAAGCATGAAATGTTCATAACCTGCTTTTTCAGCAGCTTCTTCATTCCACTCTATGGTGTCAATTTGCTTTTCTATCCGCTGACCATCATTATTATAGAACTCCACTCCTTTAGGACTGATCAACACAAGTTCCTTATCACTGACATATACAGCTTCTCTCGTGTATCTGAGAAACGCAGTTACATCCGATGCTGCATAATATCCATTAGTTCCAAGACCGATAACCAAAGGACTGTCCTTGCGGGCAAGTACGATGTGTTCCGGATCATTGGTGGACAGTACTGCAATAGCATAAGATCCCTCCATTTCTGTCATAATGTGCCTTACAGCATCCAGCAAGCTCAGTTTTGCATTTTCCTTCATTGCTCTGTGCAGCAGATGTGCTATGACCTCAGTATCTGTGTCCGATAAGAACTCATAACCTTGCTTCAGCAGCTTTTCCTTCAGAGGCATATAGTTCTCGATGATACCGTTATGCACCACTGCGATATTTGATGAAAGATGAGGATGAGCGTTCCTGGTCTCTGGCTTTCCGTGAGTTGCCCAGCGGGTATGACCTATCCCAATATTTCCTGTAAAATCTTCTGGGATTATTTTTTCCAGCTCAGAGATCTTGCCCACTGTTTTGTATGTTTCCAGATCATCATTTAGGATGGTTACTCCTGCGGAATCATAACCCCTGTATTCAAGTTTCTTAAGGGAACTAATGATAATGTCAACAGCATTCTCAGTACCCACATATCCTACTATACCACACATCACTATCACCTCAGAGCACCAGAGTACTCCTATGTAAAGCCTTATCCACCACATTACCTGATCCGATGTGACAGTTGATGGATATCATAACCCCTGCTTTTACGAGGACCCTGTGGCCCACGTCAGTATCATCACCAATGACTGTGCCCAGTTTCCCAGCCCGGTGGAGCTCTTCGTTCAATATTATATTCAGGTTGGTATCTGTCTCTGTAATGAAATACGGGCCTATGTGACAATTACTACCGATCACAGAATCGGATACATAACTGTGAGGCCCAATACGTACATCGTTCATTATTATACTGTTGCGTATATTCGTAAAAGCATCCACTGATACGTTATTGCCGATGGAGGTAGAGGGCAATATAACAGTATTAGGTCCGATGTCACAATTTTCTCCTATCATAACAGGTCCTACTATATAACACCCTGATCTGATGGTAGTGTTCTTACCGATAGATACATTTCCTTTAATAAAGGCTCCATTTTCCACTGCCGAGGATGGGACTTGCTTTTCTATCTTTCCAAGGGTAACAGAATTAAGCCTCAAAAGATCCCATGCATACACAGCATCCAGCCACCATGATCTTGTAGTAGCCATGGACACTTCTATTCCGCTCTCTATCATCTTCTGGAGAGTATCGGTTATGGCATATTCGCCTTTCGGAGAAAGAGGGGTGTCTCCAATATAATCAAATACCTTAGAACTGAAATAATATATTCCGGTATTTACCAGGTGACTGACCTCAGAAACCGGATTTTCCTGAATCTCCAATACCTTTTGGCCTTCTGCCCTCAAAACTCCATACCCGCTCACATGTTCTGTTTGGATGGCAAGTATGGTTGCATCTCCACATTTTGATTTTATCAGATCACTAATAACTTTCGGTTCTATGAAGTTATCACCATTCAGAGCAAGGAATTCATGTTCACCGGCAAGCTCGTTTTTTGCCTGTTCTATAGCATGTGCTGTACCAAGTTGTGTCTTTTGCTCAACATACCTGATGTTGACCCCGAAATCCACACCATCTTTGAAGTAGTTCATTATGCGCTCTTTCTCATAACCAACTATCAATAAGATGTCCTTTACATCATTTTGTTCAAGGGAGGAGATTACGTGTTCAAGAATGGGCTTGTCAGCAACAGGCAACATTACCTTTGAACGGGTAAGTGTAAGGGGGCGGCATCGGAGGCCTTCTCCAGCTGCAAGAATGACTGCTTTCATGCACCCTAGTGGTCACTATAACAATTTATATTTTACCTTCTATATTATATTAAACTCAATATATTTTCTAAATTAACAAATTTTATTTGATTTTCCGTCAACACATAAGGTACAGCGGAATGAGAGCAGAACTTAAAAACACTTTCTTTCACAGAACAGAAAATAAAATGCAAAATAAAAAATAACCGACAGGCACCAGCCCACCGGAATGTATGTGTTTTTATCTTGTGAGAAGCATTTCTGCCGTTTCAGGCTTGTATTTCCAGTCAGTTGGAAGTACCTTAGTGGACTGGTAATATTTAACAAGTCTTCTGATTTTGGACTCTACATTATGCAGGGAGCGGGTGTTATGCTTGTCCGAATGATTACGTGCCACATGTTTTCTCAGACCTATTGCTTTAACGATCAGATTGTACAGGTCTTCTGGAACTGGTGGCTCCTGATCATTTTCCTTGAGAATGGTAGTGATCTTTTTCCCAGTAGCGAGTTTAACATCTGGCATTCCATATTTGTCCCTGAGGACCATGCCAATGAGGCTCGTGCTCATACCCTGCTTCCACATTTCCAGTGTAACTTTTGTAATTTCATCTGTGCTCATGCTGCACCATGCAGGTGCTTCAGAGCGCATTGGCCTTTTAGAACCGGATTGACCTTTTCTCCGGGTATGCATTTTTGCCATTGAATTCCTCCTAATAATCGTAAATAGAGTATTTGATGTAACTTATATAAATTCTGTTGATTCAATAAAGGCTATTTGAACATTATGGAGATATAGCCTATAATTGTCCTTGGCGAGGCGAGGTAAATGAAGCAGCATAGCATATAAGATTTGTGATAGGGTTTTACCATATCACAAGAGTAACCTCAGCAGCCGGAGGCCGTACATGCTTATAAATGGAATATAATTGCTTATCCCGAAGCTCAAGCAAAGTAATGATGTCATCAGTTTGCATCATTGCCTGCATAGTATCATTGATCTCTTCAGCCATAGCATCTGAGATATAAGAATATATATCACTTGTATGCCTTTCCTGAAGCTTCCTTGCAGCCAGGTTCACATTTGCTTCGGTAAGCATTGTGATATTTGTTGAATTCACATATATGCTTGATGTAAAATTTGCTGTGTTGATCAATATATCAGCAGCTATAGTCTTTTCAATAGCTGTCCCTTCAGCAGGTGTCCCCATCAAGGAAGCACCCAGTGATACAACATTCACCTGTCCATTGCTTATTTTTTGGAGTGAGTCTTCGGGATAGCACATGTTTACAATCGAAACAGAAGCACTCAAAGCTGCGAGATATATGCACTCATCGAACATCGAACGCAACTCATACTCTTTGTTGGAAGAATTGACCGCAATACCAAATCTAAGGTCATCTGCAGGAGATGATATATCTGCTAAGCTCACAGAATGGGTATATGGTACAGATATCACTGCACTCTGCCTGAAGGCCCCCTCAGGAGGAACGTCACCTACGACAATCGTGCTCAAAGTCCCACACCCTGAAACCGGCTGCCAGTTAGCTTCCAGCCTGTAACTATATCTGCCACCTATTCTTCTGTTCAGATGTTCTTCAAGTATCTTTTCTGTGGCTTGTGAATATCCGGTACTGAACGGGTGTAGATAACAGTACGTTCCATTTGCTTCAGTACGCAATGAGAATAACATGCCTTCAGCTATCAGATCGCTAAAGGTCCTGGAGGTGTGTTCCCTTGCAAATATAGTATTATACTGACAGAGATGCATTGCATTCTCAGCTGGTATGGTGCTGCTGTCAGAAAATGCAATTGGTGTCACTATGTATTCAAAGCCCTCTGCTCTGCTACCCAGAAGGGATTGCAGCAACTGTCCATCGTACTTGTATGCTGCAACATCCTGCACAGCTGCATTATACCCCGAAGAAAGCATAACAGGCATCAATACTACTGCTGAAAGGGACACCATCACAAGGAAGACCATTACATCAATGGTTGATGAAATTGCACCGTTGTCGGACATCATTTGCCTGACCATTGCGTTTTTACATTGCACTGCTTTAAATTTCATTAAATATTCCACCGCTCTTTGAACAGTTTTACAGTCAATGTACCAGGAACCTGCTGCATCGGATTAAGTTCGACTGTGACGGGTACGGAAGCAGCTATCTGCTCCATGGAAGAAGTTACGGATAAAGTCCTGCGGATATGCCAGGCGTATGCACCATCCTCAGTTGAAAAATCTGCCT
>CAZAMM010000042.1:0-21364 GCA_964486435.1 uncultured Methanosarcinales archaeon
GCCTTCCTTGATGGCCAAAGCAATAGTAGAAATAACCCCTGTTCCTGTAATACCTTTGGCCTTTATGCTAGAAGACTCAATAATTTTACCGGAAACAGGATCTACAAGATCGCCTTTTATAGGTTCCATCTCTTCATTGAGCACTATGAGCCGCCAGTAAGAACCCTCAAGGTTAACATCACTTATGGCTCCGGGACCTGCCAGCATACCACAATTGATACCCTGGCCTTCAATGGCCGGACCAGCTGCAGCGCTTGCAGTGATGATCTTCTCCCCCACTTTTAATGCCATCTCTGCATTTGTTCCATAATCTGTTACCAAGCATGGTTCATTCTGGTTTATGAAATCTGTTTCCATCATCATGGCAAGAGCATCAGCACCGATCTCATGTTTTATTGCAGGAGGGACTACTATCTCACAGTTGTCCATCTCATAAATATCTTTGAAGATCTCGTTGGCAGGAAATATCCGAGCATCTCTTTTCACATTGTGGACACCCAGTTTTTTCTGCTTTGTCTCACCCGCATATGCAAGATCCAGAATCTCACTATTCTGAAAAAGTGATAACTGTATAGGGTTACCGCAAACAGCTATTCTCTGTATGCTTAAGGGATCGACATCGAACCTTTTCAGTACTTTCTTTACAGCCTCAATTATTAATCCATGAGCTACATCCTTGCCTGTGTTAATAGCAAAATCCAGATGGTCCATTACATTACCACCAGGTAGAGGATGACCCATAGTGATCACAGTTTTAATAGTTTCTCTTGATTCTATATCTATCAGCTGCGATCTGAAACCGCTAGTCCCAAGGTCTAGTGCAATTACATACATGAGGATACCTTCAAAAACAATTTACGGGCAATTAATTTCAACTTTTGTTTTGAGAGCACTACGATATATATTTTGTGCTCTGAATTCTAAAACAGAGAGCTTTAAAAAAATAAGCGGATAAAAGAAATGCCTTAAGAAACTTATTTTCTACTATAGCCAGAAGCTTCTAAAATTTATATTGTATGTAAGAGGTCTGCAAATAGGTTATATTTATAATTTACTGTTCAACTGCCAATGTGTTCTGAATAAAAGCTGTTACAAGTATCACTCAGGTATCACTCAGTAAACTTAAGGATAGTGGTCTTAAGAGTCATGAGATCCACTAAGGGTACCTGGGCGGGAGTAGGGACGACATTTACCCTTTTCTGGAATTCTGTTTGCGATTGCCATGTACCTGAATTGATCAATAGTACATTTTTATACCATTCGACACCCACTGTATGCACATGACCACAATGCAATATGTCTGGCACCTGACCAATAACAAAATGATCATGCTTTTCAGGTGCTATAGATACTCGGCTACCATAAATAGGAGAAAGATGTCTTCTTTTCAACATTTCCACCATTGCCTTAGTGGGTTCCTGATAAGATACACCTGGTATAGATGCTACCAGATCATCAATGGATCTTCCATGATATATCATAAGCTTAACACCGTCAAGGTCAACTACTGAGGGATTACCCACAAATAATACATTTTCAGAAAAATCTGACCTTATGATTTCCGGGAGCATAGGCTGTGGTTCAGCTTGCCTCACAGCATCATGATTACCAGGAGATATTATTACTGTGATGCGTTTTGGTATCTCACTAAAATATTCTGCAGCTTTTTTATACTGTTCATATACATCCGGTATGTTCAATTCCATTTCCTGCCCTGGATATATGCCCACCCCATCTACAAGGTCTCCAGCGACAATAAGATAACGTACATCTTTGGATAACTCGGCCATCACTTCATTGTCAGTATCGCCTTTGAGAAAATCAATAAAACGATACCATTCTTCTTCTAAAAATGTAGAGCTACCTATATGAACATCAGAAGTGAGGACAGCTTTACCGTATGATCTTTTTCTTTCACCCAGAGTGTTAGGTAAGTCTGGAATGGTGATCTTTTTAGCAATAAGCAGCTTGCCATCATTAGTAAGAGCGCCGGTGATACCCACGACTTCGTCCAGTACAAAGCGGCTGGCAAGTTCAAATAGCTCTTTATCAGCCATTCTTACCAAAACTGAAATAGAACCTGTAGTATCCTCAAGTTCTAGCATTTTATGACCATTACTTGTACTCTTAATGTTTGAGATCATACCGATGATGGATACTTCATTCATATCCTTATCCATGCCCTCGCGGCGACCTCCGTTTTTATTACGGTATTTGTTCAGACTTTCTATAGGCCTTGAATTTAACCTACCCCTTATCATTTCACTTAATCTGCTATATCTATTCCTGAAAAACTGGACAAACTCCATATATTCGCCTACACATGTTGAATTATCAGTAATATCCATTAAAACATCTACAGGATTATAGGAACGAGAACACTCAAGAGTGGAAACTATAGGGTTAACTTGTGCAGGAATAAGATTATTGCTTTGAGAAAAAGTGGCTTTTACAGAGACTTCATATTCTTCTTGAATATCACTTTCATCAATGTATTTATTAATATGATCAATATCCACTACTAGAACAGAAGAGTCAATGTTCTGTAAAACATGGTCCAAAAGGCTGCGTGGATTGCAATGGCAACATATCAATTCCACAGCATTCGGGCTTATCTGGTATCCTTCTTCCAGAAAAACAGTAATCACTTCGATCTGATTCATAGAAGATCAATGTTATAAATGACGAAACATTTTGATCACAGGTTTCAATCCTCTGGCACTCCAATGAGAGTAATGCAGTCTATATGCTATGTTGTTATATAGTTGTAATGGGAAGGAAGAAACTATTATATCATCTTATCTAAAAGCATCCGGTGAAATAATGGACCTAAAGGAAAGCATTAAAACTTTTAGAGAAAGCGAGAATTTTTATATTTCTCTTGCCAGAGATATAGTGTCTGTGGCTGCAGCTGTGCTGCTGTTTTCAACCATTTCATACCTTTTATTCGGGATGTGGACACCAATGGTGGCTGTGGAATCCGGTAGTATGGAACCACATATGAACATAGGAGATATAATTTTCATTCAAAATATAGAAAGGACTTTTGTAATAACTAAAGCTGATGCATCCAGTGATCATGTATCGTTTAAGGAAAAGGGAGATGTTATATTATACCGACCTTATGGCAGGGAAGATGTTACACCTGTTATACACAGAGCAATGCACTTTGTTAAAGCAGGAGAACCAATGTGGGAAGGAGGTCCACTCGCTCCTCATGATGGCTATATCACTAAAGGGGACAATAAGCAAACTAATATGATATATGATCAGCAGGGACAAATAAGCTATCTCACACCAGTAAAAGAAGAGTGGATTATAGGCATTGCAAGATATCGCATACCCTATATAGGAAAGATAAGGCTGATGCTGCCTTTTTGATATGCACTTTTACCAAAAAAGCAGCATCATAAGTGCATTTGGGTAGTGATCACAGGTTTGAAGTCCTCAAGTGGTTTCAGCCTGTAATCCTCAAAAAGTACTCGCTGTGTACTGGAAACAGGAACACTCAAAACTATTTCTTTTGTTCTTCCATATCTGCCTTTACTCACAACAAGAGCATTTACAATACCAAGCATGTCCAGTTCTGACATAAGATCGGTCACACGCCTCTGGGTTAGGATGTCCATGTCCACATTGATGCAAAGCTGACGGTACACATTATACACTTCTCCAGTGGTAACGTTCTTATAACCATTGTTCCTCAAATTTATAACTGCACAGAGCGCAAGCTTTGATTGAGTAGGAAGGGTTTTTACCACTTCTATAACGCGATCAACTTCTATTTTATCCTGAGCTCTCCTAACATGCTCTTCCTGCACAAGTGGTTTCTTTTCACGTTCTGCAAGTTCTCCTGCAACCCTTAAAAGATCCAAAGCACGTCTTGCATCACCATGTTCCTGAGCCGCAAAAGCTGCGCATAAAGGAATAACAGTTTCTTCCAAAACCCCGCCTTTATAAGCAATTTCTGCTCTTTCCATCAATATATCACTGATCTGATCAGCATCATAAGGTGGGAAAATGATCTCTTCTTCTCCAAGAGAACTTTTTACCCGGGGATCTAAAAATTCGGTGAACTTAAGATCATTAGAAACGCCGATCATACTAACCTTAGCTTGTTTAAGATCTGAATTCGCTCTGGAAAGATTATAAAGTACATCATCTCCCTTTTTAACAAGCTTATCGATTTCATCAAGAATTATAACAATGACTTGCTTTTTCGAATCTACAGCTTCTTTGAATTTAGCAAAGACTTGGTCAGTGGGCCATCCCGTCATTGGCACATCTTCTCCAAACTGTCTTGCCAGATTAGCAAGCAGTCTGTATTGAGTATCAATCACTTCACAATTAACATAAACTACACTGCACTGGACATTAAGTTGTTCACCTATTCTTTCCAGCTCTCTGCCCACATGTCTAGAAGCAGCTGTTTTCCCAGTACCTGTCTTCCCGTATATGAGAATATTAGAAGGAGTGTCACCTCTTAAAGCTGATACCAATATAGTTGCAAGACTGTTTATTTGCTCATCTCTGTGCACTAAGGTATCAGGAGTATATGTTGGCCTTAAAACTTCCTTATTATTAAAAATTGGTTCAGTCGCAAGTAACTCCTGAAACAGACCATCTAAAGATTTGTTTTCCATATTTACTACCATCCTACCACTGAAGACCTTGGACCCAGCACGCCAACATAAAATAGCCTCAAAGAAGCCTATTTAAGATAGACATACAATAAAGGGAAACAAAAGAAGATAAAATAAATTCTTCTGTAATTTAGTACCCTTGAATAAAGCGAAAATCTACTGTAAGCAAGTGAATCCTTTATCTCATCCTTTTCTTCCATTCGCTACAATGGAAATTAGGGTTATTAATGGTTATGGTAATTACCCCTTTGTTTCCACTCCAAAATTTTATAAAAATAGAGTAGTCTAAAAAAAACAGTGTGAAAAGCCTTTGAAATTAATTAAGCAATTAGATAGTATATCTAGTTTGAGCCTTCAAATGGAACAAAGAATGCAAAACCCCTTTATTTCCATTGGAGTATTTATAAAGGAGAGAGACCCTATTGTTTCCAGTGGAGTTAATGAAAAAAAAATTGTGAACAATTTTTAATTTATATGAAAAAAAAGCCTATCCACATTATCTAACTTATATTATTTAAACTTTACTTGTTAATATAAGAATGATTATTTAATATAAATAAAAAATAAAACTTATTTTCAATTTTTAACAGCCTTTAACTAAACTGTAATTTCTAAACTACAATTTACTTATTGTTCCAGTAGAAACCATGGGGTTCCTTTGTACATGGGAATGAATCTATAAAAACAGCTTAACTATAGATACAAACATAATAGATTTAAACATGCCCGTTATTTTAACAGCAAATGCAGGAACATGGACAAAACTGGGAAGATATTAAATTTTTCTTGCAACAGATAAAGTCAAAAGATATTCCTTATGAAAAAGTACTCAGTTCCATGTGTACTTATCCTCATCCTGTTGCAGTTGAAGCACATCGAATGTTTATTGAATCAAATATGGGAGATTATGGTCTTTTCATGGGAACATATGAACTTGAAAACAAAGTTTTAAAAATGCTTGGAGATCTATTAAATAACTCTAATCCCTATGGTTATCTTACAACAGGAGGAACTGAATCAAATATCCAGGCTGTGCGAGCTATGCGCAACGCCTGCAGAAATATAAAG
This sequence comes from uncultured Methanosarcinales archaeon, assembly GCA_964486435.1. GTDB lineage: Archaea > Halobacteriota > Methanosarcinia > Methanosarcinales > Methanosarcinaceae > Methanomethylovorans. The sequence continues at coordinate 5,712 of CAZAMM010000042.1, forward strand.
GACCCGAATATCATCGTATCTGAATCAGCTCATTTTTCGTTTGACAAAATAGCTGATATCCTTAAGATCAAGGTACGTAAAGCACGAATGCTTCCTGATCTTGTTGTGGATAGTGAGGATGTTTGTTCTCTTATAGATAAAAATACTGTAGGAATTATCGGTATTGCCGGTTCCACTGAGTTCGGTCAGGTGGATCCTATCTCTGAATTGTCGAAAATTGCAATCGATAATGATCTGCTTCTTCATATAGATGCAGCTTTTGGAGGCTTTGTCCTCCCTTTTCTTCCTCATCATATACCATTTGATTTTTCTCTTCCTGGTGTAACTTCTATTGCTTTAGATCCTCATAAAATGGGTCTTAGCACAATTCCTTCTGGAGCTTTACTTTTCAGAGATGAAAAAATGATGGACCTGCTTAAAGTAGATACTCCGTATCTGACTATAAGTAGTCAGTGTACTCTTACTGGTACTCGCAGCGGAGCTTCAGTGGCAGGTACTTATGCTGTAATGAAGCATTTGGGAAAAGAAGGTTATCAACAAATTGTTAATAAATGTATGAATCTAACTTACTTACTTCTAGAAGAAATTAAGGGCAGCGAGCTAAAACCTGTAATCGATCCTGTAATGAACATTGTAGCCTTATCTGTTGCAGAGCCGAAGAAAATCCGTAAAGAATTAGCAACTCAGTTTGGCTGGCAGGTTTCAGTGACAAAACAACCATCTTCTATAAGGCTTGTTCTTATGCCTCATATGACAGAAGAAAATATTGTGTTGTTTGTTAATGATTTAAAAAATATCATTCAGCAATTACAGTCTTCTGAAATTAGCATACCTAAATGAAACCTTTTAAAGAAACAGTTTAAAAAGATCGAATTTGAAGATGCTGTAATAAGAGACTATAATTTTTGACGGGACCGGTAACATATCCTGAGAAACTAACGGATTTAAATGAGCTTTTAATTGCATTGTAAAGACTCAAGATATGTTCCGGCTTTATATTGAGGGGATGGATAATATTTGGGAATTGATGACACCTGGCCTTGAAGCTTGTAAGGCGTGTATTCTTCAATCCCTGACATAAGTATTAGTAATCCTCCATGGAATATAAAAGAAGACCAAGCTGGGTGAAAGTATTAAATTAACAACACACTAATAAGATAAACATAAATATGAATATATCACACAAGGTTAACCATGAAAACATCGTTTCAAATAGGGACAATTCTTGGCATACCCATTAAATTACATATTACTTTTTTGTTCATATTGCCAATATTTGCCTTGGTATTTGCTACCAATCCTGCCCCTTTTGGCTTCCAGGATCAGGCCACTTCAACGATGGCCTATCTCTTATCTTTTATTACTACTATCCTTCTTTTTCTCTGTGTACTGCTGCATGAACTAGGTCATTCCTATGTGGCTCAAAGATACGGTGTGGAAATAAAAGATATAACTTTGATGCTTATTGGTGGTGTCTCGTCGATGGAAGAGATACCCAGAAATCCATCTCAAGAGCTTAAAATGGCTTTCGCAGGTCCATTTGTGAGTCTGGTAATTGGTTTTACCATCTTCATAGTCAATTTCCTTATAGCTTCTGTGATAGTTACCTATGCAGCAACACCTATTTACATGATGTTCAGTATTCTGGGCTCTATCAATATAGTATTAGGTCTTTTTAATCTCCTGCCAGCTTTTCCAATGGATGGAGGTCGTGTTCTCAGGGCATGATTTGCCAGAAGGATGAACTACATACAAGCTACACACTATGCTGCATCAGTAGGCAAAATCTTTGCTTTTCTTATGGGTATAGTGGGACTTTTTTCTAACGCTTGGCTGATATTAATAGCGTTTTTCGTTTACATAGGCGCTTCTGAAGAAGACAGGTCCACAACGGTTACAGTAACCCTTGAAAAATACTCAGTTTCTGATGTTATGAGTCGGGAAGTTACTTCAATATCTCCTTATATGACCATTGAAAATCTGTTAGATTTTATGTTCGAGCATAAACATATGGGTTACCCTGTTATGGAAGGCAATTATTTAAAAGGCATTGTTACTTTAAGTGATGTGCATAAAGTGCCTCCTCTTGAAAGATCTGTCTTGCAAGTAAGAGATATTATGACCACACGGGTCATTTCATTGACTGAGGATGCCAAAGCTGCAGACGCCTTTAAATTGATGATGTCAAATAATATTGGAAGAGTATTGGTTGTCGATTCTAATGGTTTTGTAGTAGGTATTCTGTCCAGGACAGATTTAATGAGAGCAATGATGCTTGCTAACGAACATTTATAATCAGATGATGAAGGAAAACATAATGAGCCTAAAAACATTTGAAAGATCAATGGCCATTGCTTCAGCCAATAGCTTGTGGAGGCATGTATTATGACAAACTCATATCATGAAGATAATTTAAAAATTCCTGCTCCACACCCACACAACAGTACCAATTCTTCCGGAGATCTCATTTATAGTTCGGACTCTTCCAGTAATTCTGATACCATGATAACTGACACATGTTCTGCTGAAAACCAGCAGGATTGCTATGATATGTTCTCCCCTTCTTCGGGAAACCATCAGGTCATAGAACCTTCCAGGATAATAATTATAGGTACAGCTCATGTATCTGAAAAGAGCGTTGCAGAGGTCAATGAAGCTATAGAAAGGGAAAAACCCGATATTGTTGCTGTAGAGCTGTGTAAACCCCGGTATGATAGTCTCAAAGGCAAAACCACTGACACTGAGGTTCCTATCAAGGAGATCCTCAAAGGTGGCAAGATATATCAGTACATGATCCATATGCTGCTGGCCCATGTGCAGAAAAAGTTCGCTGATGAGATGGGAGTACAGCCTGGTGCCGAGATGATCAAGGCAATAGATGCTGCTGAAGCACATGGGGCACGAATAGCGCTCATCGACAGAGATGTGCAGGTCACTTTGCAGAGATTCTGGAGCAAAATGGGCTTCATAGAGAAATTAAAGATGCTTGCAGGTCTGGTAGCAGCAGTTCTGGGTATAGGTGGCACTAAGGACATCGATATGGACACGATCACGAACCAGGACATAGTCACAATGCTTGTGGAAGAGTTCCGTGATACTTCTCCTAATGCTGTAAAGGTGCTTATAGATGAAAGGGATGCCTATATGGCTTCCAATCTTATAAGGCTTGCATCTGGTGGTGGAAAAAAGATCATTGCTGTAGTAGGTGCAGGTCATAGGGCAGGAATACAGAACTATCTGTTGCACCCTGAAACCCTCCCGCGCCCGGGATCAGTAGAGGTGCTCCCGAAGAAAAGGTTCAGTTTTTTTAAAATCTTTGGCCTTATAATGCTAGCTATTCCCTTTGCTGCCTTTGCTCTTTTGCTAATTTCAGGTGTATCTCTGAAAACCCTTGGTATAGTTTTCATCTGGTGGTTTCTTATCACTGGTGGCTTAAGTGCTCTGGGCACTGCGCTGGCGCGAGGTCATCCTTATTCTGTAATAACATCCTTTTTAGTGGCTTGGATGACCACTCTTAATCCAGCTGTGGCTGCAGGATGGTATGCAGGTCTCAGAGAAGCAAAATATCGCAATCCTACCACAAAGGACCTGAAAAATCTAGTGGAGGCGGAATCAATGAAAGATATGATGAAGAATAATTTCTTCCGTGTCCTTCTAGTGACATCTCTGGCCAATCTGGGAGCTATGGTGGGAAGTATCGTGGGTGCCTATGTAATACTCCAGATACTGGGCATTGAAGCTAAGGATTTCCTTGAGTCTGCATTGCATGCAGGCCTGACCGTAATAGGTCTATAATATTTTCAAAAAAAGAAAGAAAAAGTTCAGCTTCAGCCTCAGAAGAGGTCGTGAAGTCTGAACTGGTATTTTCCGAGTTTTCCGCCGTAGTTACCGGCAGTGATCTTCTTAACACCAGGAACTGTTACAGCTGCCTTTATACCAACAGCCATTGCTTTCTTAATAGCTTCTTCACTGACACCATTGATCACGATCTCGTACACTGATTTCACATCTGCGGGGATTTCAGTGTCAGATACCTTGTCTCTGATGGAGGGGCAAAACTTCTCATTAGCTGTAGCCTTCATGAATTTGGCATAGTTGTTGGAACCTGCCTTGGAACCGCTTGCAACAATACCTCCGGGGAAAGGAGTGATCGTACCTTCAAGTTCCTTAATTGCATCAACAGCAACCTCTGCGGCTGTGAGAGCGCTCATCTGGCTGTCTCCAAGAATGAAGAAGTTACCACCGGCAATACCGGACACTGCACCAATATTTTCTTCCACAAGGAAATCTCCTTCCATGAGGGGTATGCTGTGTATCTTGCGGCCGGCGATCTCTTTCTGAGATTCCATACCATCACCGAAGAACTTGAGCTTGAAGCCTATATTGAATTGTTTCTCAGCTTCGGGCATGCCATTGAACACTGCAGTAGTGGGGGCTGTCAGGACACACTGCCCAAGCCTTTCCAATAGCTGGTGTTCAAGAATATCGAATTTGAAAGTGCAGATCTGGATGTACACACCGGGTCTGCCGTCTGGTGTCTCTTCGCATGTTGCGAACCTTTCGATACCTGCTTCTGCAGGGCACATGATAACGGAAGTACCAAAGCCTGTTGCTTCAGTAGCCGCAATCTCTGCCCAGCGTTTTGTTGCTGCTGTGATCAATACTCTACCTATCTTGATAGGAAAGGCCTCTGCAAAAGTATCCTCTATTTCGACGCCATTGATTTCCATAATGATCCCTTTTGAAATTTTTGAAATATCTATCCGGTACATATGTCCAGACAATGATTCCTGGTGACAGGAAACAGATACTAAAAGTATCTCTTAGTAAAATAAAGTTGGAGTACATATAATCTTCGAGTATGGAAACGCAGTAAAACCAATTTCCTATCTTAGAATCTGTTAATTATCACGGAAAATATCATGTATTTATCTGCTTTCAAGAAATCGCATAGCTTCAAGGCTATTTTGTTATCATCAACTGATGTATCAATGAAGAGCCTTTCAGCTAGTTCCTGAGCTTTTCAGATCCTTTGATCTTATAAGGGGTATTTCCAAGAGTTGTGGCTCTAAGTGTCTTTATGGTCTGTTCTGCATAGTACTGGTAAATTAAAACCTCATAAAATTACGTAACAGCATCATATGCATGGCTGTGGAATCAGCAGGATACCACAGATACTTCTTTTATCCTTCTCTGCAGGGTCCGTTGGAATGCAGAGATGATAATTATGTATTAGATCTTCTGTCCACAATATTTGCAAAAGCATGCGTCTTCATCATGGCCATCCTGGCCGCACTTTGAGCATATAAGCTTTTTACGCTTCTTTTTTTTCTCTTCCATGGAAACCAGGGACATTTCACTGGTCACTATCCCGGTAGGTACAGCTATGATGCTGTAACCCAGTATCATGATAAAGGCAGCAAGAGCCCTGCCCAATGTTGTTTGTGGTACGATATCCCCGAATCCCACTGTAGTAATGGTCACTATGGCCCAATATATGCTACTGGGGATACTGGTAAAACCATGCTTTTCGCCCTCGATGAGGTACATAAAAGAACCCATTATAATAACCAGTGTTAATACAGTGAACATGAATATGATGATCTTTCGGCTGCTTGCACGCAATGCTCTCAGTAGCAGTTCAGTCTCACTGATATACGGTACCAGTTTCAATACCCTGAATATCCTTAACACACGCAGCACTCTGACGACCAGCAGGAATTGGCTTCCAGGCAATATGAGGCTTATATATGTGGGAATTATGGAAATCAAGTCCACTATCCCAAAAAGGCTGGTTGCATAGGTTCTTTTACTCCTGACACACGTAAGACGTAGCAGGTATTCAATGGTAAATAAAATGGTAAAGGACCATTCCAGTCTATGAAGTACAGTGCCGTATGTGTCCCTCAGAGAACTAATGCTATCCAGCATCACTATAATGACACTCAGAACTATACAGATGATGAGGAATATATCAAAATTTTTTCCAGTCTTTGTATCAGCTTCAAAGATCACATTATACAGCCATTTTCTCCATTCCGGGCTTTCTGGTCGGTTTTCCTCCTCTCTTAATAAAGTGACCATTGTCTCACCTTTCAGAAATACTCGAACAAGCTTTTTTGTCCAATATTTTGCTGCAGGTTACCCACTCTCACACCTATCCTCCGAAAGTCCATGCTGCCTTCACGAAGGAATTGCAACATTATCTCTCTTGCAGTCTCATGCAGGATACCTTTGTCAGAGACCGCATGGTTGAGAGTTCGGCTTTTAGTCGCCATCCTGAAATTTGAGAAGATGACGGTTATAGTAACGGACCTGAAACTCACTTTTCTTGAAATGGTTTTTTTTATAACATCATCCACAAGCTCGTCCATAAGGGAAAATATCTCATTATCATTTCTTGTGTCTTCTTTAAGGGAAGCCATTCTACCTATCTGGTCTGTGGCAGTTCTCTCGGTTACAGGCGCTTCATCTATACCAGATGCGGCTTTTTTGAGCCATATGCCTCTGTTCTTACCAAACTCTGCGATGAGCTCTTGAGTATCATAGGCTGCAAGCTGGCCGACAGTTTCGATGTCCATTTGTTGGAGTTTCTCTTCAGTCACTTTACCAATGCCCCAAAGTTTTTTTACAGGCATGGGACTTAAGAAACCCGTAACATCTTCTGGTTTTATGAGTGTAATGCCATCAGGTTTTTTGAAAGAAGAAGCCATCTTGGCTATGAGTTTGTTAGGGCCAATGCCCACGGAACATGTGAGTTTTTCATGTTCCAGAACGTCACGCTTGATCTGCATGCCAATATTCTTTGCCTTCTCATAGTTTCCACTGCAATTCTGTGATATTTCCAGAAATGCTTCATCAATGCTTATCTTTTCAAAAGTTTCCTCACTATCTGCATGGGAATGGAGTATGTCCATGACCTGCGCTGATATGTCTTCATAGAATTGTTTGCGCACAGGAAGAAAAACAGCATCAGGTTTAATAGATCGAGCCTGTCTGCAGGGCATTGCTGAACGTATGCCTGCTTTTCTGGCTATATAGTTGGATGTACTTACTGCTCCCCCTTCTTCCCCTCGGTTAGAGTACATGCACACGACTACTGCTTTATCTTTAAGGGAAGGTTTTTCACGCTCTTCGATAGCAGCGTAGAAATAGTCCATATCCACATGTATTATCACACGTTCCATTGCTAGAAAAAAGGGTGGGTTAGTTTTTATGATTAACCCGTCTCTTAAAGTATTGTATCCCTGCAGTCCACATAGAACTTACTGAAGTCCGGGAGTTTTTGTGATATGGGTTTTGCATATATGTACTCTGTTTCAAGGTGAGGCCTGAGATCCTTCAGAATTTCAAGCAATGGGTCAGCAGGGTCCAGGAATGTGCCAAAGAAATCACATTTTGTCTCATACATTATGGAAATACAGTGTTCGAATATCTCTTGCATGGCATCTGCATATCCTGGCTTGAACGCATGATCTACAATGTTTCGGAACTTAAAATATTCTCCTTCTTTAGGTATAAGAGGTGTGCGTATGAAATGGTGCAGCGTTCCACTAATGTTTGCTACGAGTTTCCAGAGGAATGGTTCCCGGGTATATGCCATCTCGGCAAGTACTGCTGTATCCCAGAATCCTCCACAAGCCACTATGCTGCCATTATGTTTGGCAACAATGAAGTTCTCAATTCCATATCCCAGTATCCGGTTTGCATACTCTCTGAAAGTTTCTGGTGTAAAGGGTATGAAATGAGTCCTTCCTGCATAGTACTGGTTGATTATTTCGACAGCCTCAGCCAGGTCTGATACGTCGACGCGGTCAAGTGAGTATTTATTGTCAGCTCTCAGTTTTTTGGTGGCTGACATTTCACAAATTGTTATCTCTTTTTCTCTTATGTAACCCAGTTTTTCTACAAGTTTTCTGTAGGGTTCGTTAGGTCCATAGATATGACAATATACATATGAAGATTTGATCTCTTTTGCATATTTTTCCATCTCTCTGATCAGCTGGGTTGCTATACCTTGTCTACGAAAAGCCGGATCAACGCTGACTTCAGTCAGGTATATGTAAGGTCCCAGAGGTCCATATTTGACAGTCCATCCTACATAACCTGCAATTTGTTCCTGTTCTTCTGCTACCATTATCGTCCAGTTGTCATAAAGCTCATACCTTACAGTAATATCTGGAGAAAGGTTAGATACCATTGCTAGTTTGTCATTACCATGCGGGCTTAATTTTTCAATATTAAGTAATGCATTGTTGTCGTCAGGTATGAAAGGTCTTATTCTTACCATATGTTTCCCCCACAAACATTATTTTTTTTATATATTAAAAGTATTGAAATAATAAAAATAACAGTTTTTTCTTACTCAAGCAGTTTGTGTGTTTCCCCTAAATAAAAATTGACTTTGGTAAATATAATCGTTTTGGAGATAGATGGCATATTCCAACAAAAAAATTATAACTATTGCTTAAAAGAGAATGTTATTTATTGAATAAAGACTTTAGAGGTCAAAAAAAACAATTAAAATTAGATCTGTTAATTCAATAAACATAGCTTTATATATAATTAGAAGGAAACAGGAATCCATATGTTTACTATGATTTTGTTGAGAAGATATTTATACTAATGCATAGTTATAAAGTCTTAAATGGATTAACATTGGTCATTGATTTCCAAATAAAAAATTTGAGGTATGTTAATGGAAAACATAAAAACCAGTATAGTCAATTACCTGAAAGATAATTCTTTTATGGATAAGAACACCGAGTTGGGAGACGCTGATTCTCTCACCCAGAATGGAATTATAGATTCGATAGGTCTACTGGAATTATTGGACCATATAAGTGAAAAATATTCTATTGAGATTCCTGAAGACATGTTGATCCCGGAAAATCTGGATTCACTGCAGGGACTAACTAATATGATAATCAATCTTACAACGTGAGATAATGAAGATAGATGCATATCTTACAGAACATGCCAGAAAAACACCTTCTCGCATTGCCTTGGAAGAGGGTAATAATTTTATCTCGTACGAGGCACTTGAAGCTAGTGTGAACGATATTGCTTCATCAATGAAGGAATTCAGGCATTGTAGGTTTGCAATATTGGAAGAGATGGGAATCCAGTACGTAAAAATGCTCATGGCAGTGTATAGATCGGATAATATTGCTATCCCGATGCCGATTGAAATGCCCAAGATCAGTTTAGAAAAGATCCTCGATAACTCTCATGTCAGGAATATAATTACCACAGAGGCACAATATTCAAAATTTGGGGATAGCTTTTTCGAGCGTTTTGGGACCATTATCATCGTTTCAGATGAAAAGCCAGCACGGTTCATAAGCAAGGAAGTCTCAGGAGAATTAAACCACCCTGAACTTAAACTGGTATTATATACTTCAGGCACTACTGGTACTCCAAAAGGTGTCATGTTAAGTGACAAAAATCTCACAACAAATGCAGCATCTATTATAGAGATACTTGGTCTGACCCCTGTCGACAAAGGAGCACTGGTCATATCCCCTCACCATGCTTTCGGAAATTCGATAATCAACTCCCATTTGATGTCAGGCGGATGTATTGCAATGGGAAATATGAAATTCATAGGTTCTGTCTTCAATCTAATTGATTCAGGTGTCACTGTATTTTATGGAGTGCCCAGTACTTATCGTATACTTCTGCGCTATCCAGACCGTTTCAAAAAGGCATTTTCCAAAGTCAAGATCGCTGCATCAGCGGGCGGTGGGATGACCAAGCAAATAGTCCGAAATATCAAGGAACTGGTTCCTGAAATTGAAATGCTGCCGATGTACGGCCAAACCGAAGCTACAGCAAGGCTTGCATATGTGCCAAAAGAAGATGTTGAGGAGTTCATTGAAACCATAGGCAAGCCAATCCCTGGTGTTACTTTGGATGTATTTGATTCTAACGGACAGCCAGTCGGACCAAACATTACAGCTGAACTTGTTGCCAAAGGCGATAACATATTGTTAGGCTATCTTGATGATGAAATTACCACTAAAAAGAAGATAATAGACGAATGGATGTACACCGGGGATCTTGCACAGAAACTACCCAATGGATATTTCAAACTGATGGGACGCAAGGATGATCTCATCAAAATCGGTGACCATCTGGTGAATCCGAGAGAAATCGAAAAAACCATCGAGAGCAATAATAAGGTCTCAGCGGTCTTTGTTGTGCCAGTGGCACATGAACTCATGGGAACAGCGATAAGTCTCATGGTCATGCCTGAACCAGAAACAGATGCTGATACCTTGTTCAAGTTCTGTCGTAAAAATCTTCCGGCACACTTATACCCTAAAGAGATCCTTTTTATTGACCACCTTCCCTTAACTGAGAATGGTAAGATCTCTAATCGACTGATCATAGAGGAATACCAAAATGTCAAAAATTGTATGTAAAAAATGTATTCTGGATTCTGAAATGCCTGGCATATCTATCAATGAGGACACAGGCCTCTGTCATTTCTGTGAAACATTTAAACCTTTTACTGAATCTGATAAGGAAAAATACCTTACAGAGATGGAAGAGATATTTGATAGCATCAGAGGCAAGGGCGAATATGATGTAATATATGCACTGTCTGGCGGAAAAGATTCATCATACACGCTCTATAAGCTCAAAAAAGATTATCCGTTCCTGAAAGTCTTGGCCGTCCTCTTTAATAATGGCTTCATATCTGATAACGCGATTGAAAATGCCAAGAAGATATGTGAGATCACAGGATCTGACTATTATGAACTCACCATGGATAGGCAGCAACTCTGCAGTGCTTGGAAAAAAGCTGCAGATTCGGTAGATGCCTTCCCTAAACTTGCTAAATTCAGAGCAAGTGATATCTGCAACACCTGTATCAGTATCATCAAACAAAAACTGATAGAATATGCCATTGCCCGAAACGCCCCGGTCATAATATTTGCTTTCACAGCCGGACAGGCTCCTAATCCTATTATCAAATTAAACTATAATTTCATCAAGCTATCAAGAAACCTTTTTGAAAAACAGCTTGAGAAAATTGGTATTGATGACAAGGATGAAAGTTTCATTATGAAAAGGTCAGTTATTGAAACAATGGACAAAGATAATCCTCCTATGATCATCCATCCTTTGTGCATGTGGGATTATAACGAGGAAAAAGTAGTGGAAACTATAATCAACGTTGGATGGAAACCTCCAAAACTAAATGACAGTAATTCAACCAACTGTAAATTGAATTCCTTAGCCTGTCATAATCATCTGGAAAAATACGGGATACATCCTTATGCGTTTGATATAGCAGGGATCGTCAGGAATGGAGATATGACCAGGGAAGTCGGGCTGGAAAAACTCCACCAGGAGCTTTCACAAATATTAATAGATGAAGTTTCCAAAGAATTGAAAGTTAAGGTGAATCCCCTTAAAGAAACCATGACCTAATTTGATCGTCTCCATTGCGACAAGGGAACATCCCTTGCCTTATCAGGCTATTAATAGTTTAACAACATTTGAGGAGAGAACTGCCATGCAGATAATGGACGAACTTACCAGAGATATGGATGAGGTAGCTCTGATCATCAGGCACTTTATCAAGGAAAAGATTGTCGGTTTCAAGAAGAAAGGTACTGTTATAGGGGTTTCAGGTGGTATTGATTCAGCTGTGATCCTGACTCTTTGTGTAGAAGAGCTTGGTGCTGAGAATGTGTTCGGCCTGCTACTTCCTGAAAAAGAATCAGCTCCTTCAAGCAAGACTCTTGGCGCAGAAATTTGTGAAAGTCTTGGAGTGGCCTATGAAGAAGTTCCTATCTCTCCAATACTGGAATCACTTGATATTTATAATAAGAAGGACCAGGTCATAAAGAGAACCTGTCCTGAATATGATTCCAAGATACACGAGACAGCTCTTGTGCTGCCTGATTTTCTGAGTACTGGAGCTGTGAACGTTCCATATCTGAAGCTTTTTAAAGATGGTGAGGTTGTTGCGCAGCATAGATTGAAAGCAAGTGATTATCTGGAAATAATTGGATTACAGGGTGTCAAACAACGGTCCAGGATGATCGTTCAGTATATGTATGCTGAAAAGATGAACTATATTGTTTGTGGTACAACCAATAAGACAGAACTAGCTCTTGGTCAGTTCGTGAAATATGGAGATGGAGGTGTGGACATTGAGCCTCTGGCAGATTGTTATAAGACTCAGGTCTATGCCCTGGCAACCCACCTCAATGTCAATGAAGAGATCATTAAGAGGCCACCAAGTGCCGATACATGGAGCCATTATACATCAGATCAGGACTTTTACTGGCGCATGCCCATTCAGATAATGGACCAGTTACTTTATGGAGAGGAACATCAATTGCCTGTTGAGGCGATAGAAACGAACACTGGCCTGCCCAGAGAAACTGTACAGAAGGCTCTGAAGCACATTGACAGGATCAAAAGTAATACCGAGTATATAAGATCAGCTCCACCCACCTGTTTTATTAACAGATGAAATGTGAGATATATGCTTGATGGTAAAGTTGTACTGGTAACTGGAGCAAGCAGGGGTATAGGTAAAGCTATAGCCTTGCTTGCAGCAGAAAATCATGCGCAGGTGATAATTAACTACAATAACAATGAAAGTAGTGCAGCAGAACTTGTAGATCTGATACATGAAAAAGGTCTTTCCGCTTACATGATCAAAGCTGATGTTTCATCAGAAGATGAAGTAAGGGATATGTTCAGTTCAATAAAGGAAAAATATTCAAGGCTCGATGTGCTGGTGAACAATGCCGGGATCATGAGAAACAGTCTTCTGGCACTTACCGGTACAGACCTTTTTGATCATACTATCGATGTCAATCTAAAGGGAACTTTTCTGTGTACCAGGTATGCGTCGAATATGATGAGGAAGCAGAGGTCAGGCAGAATCATTAATATATCTTCAATTGTTGGTACGCAGGGTAATGAAGGCCAGACAATATATGCTGCAAGTAAGGCAGCTGTGTTCGGTTTTACACGATCTGCCGCAAAAGAACTTGGAAGGTATGGAATAACAGTTAATGCTGTTGCTCCTGGTCTTATAGAGACGGACCTTATCAGAGATCTGAAATCTGACATAAGGGACAAAATGATATCCCATATTTCCCTTGGAAGGATAGGTACCCCGGAGGATATTGCAAAAGTTGTATTATTCTTAAGCTCGGAACTTGCAAATTATGTTAGCGGATCTGTTATTGCTGTAGATGGTTGTCAAACCATCTGACCATACCATCCAATGCAACCTATTTCAAGTTATTAATATAGCATATTGTCCTTTTTCTAATATTATCAGCAGCACTTATATATGTTCTACATTTTGATAGAGGTAGAGTTATGAAAACAAAAGTCTCCATTGTGCAGTGTAATGATTATTCAAAATCAAAGGATGCCATCAAGGAAGCACTTGGTCTTATTGGTGGCCTTGAACAGATCATAGCTCCTGGCAATCGGGTATTGCTGAAACCTAATGTACTTGCTATTAAAAGGCCGGAGGCTGCAGTTACCACTCATCCAGCAATTGTTTCGGCAATGTGTGAGCTTGTTAAAGAGGCAGGTGGCATTCCAATCGTAGGAGATGGTTCCGGGATCACAAGTTCTGATTCAACTGCCACTGCAAAAGCTCTTAGAACATCTGGTATAGAAGAAGCTGCTTCAAATTGTGGTGCGGAACTGGTCAATTTTGAAACATCTGGCTTTGTCGAAGTCGATGTTCCCGGGGCAAAACAGTTTCCTCGCTTACACATCGCGAAAGCAATAACTGAGGCAGATGTGATCATTTCATTGCCCAAGCTCAAGACCCATGAGCTTACTCTTTATACAGGGGCTGTCAAAAATTTTTTTGGTGCTATACCTAGAAAAGACAGAAAAGCTGCTCATTATCTGGAAGATCGTGATCTTTTTGGAGATGCTGTTGTTGATATATATTCTTTTATAAAACCCCATCTTGCAGTCATGGATGGTATAATAGGGATGGAAGGAGATGGCCCATCAGCTGGTACTCCCATATCCTCAGGAGTGATCATGGCTAGTTATGACTGTGTGGCATTGGATGCGGTAGCTTCGGAACTTATAGGATTTGATCCGTTGCAGATACCGACAAATAAAGCTGCACTTTCCCGAGGATTTGGTACTGAGCATCCTGAAATTGTAGGTACGCCTTTGGAGAAAGTCAAGGTCAAGTTCAAAACTCCAACAGGTGGAACTCTTGCTCTCATGCCTCGTTTTCTTCGAAGGACACTTCGAAAGCAGTTTACAGTAAAGCCCTTCATCAACACTTCTATATGCACGCTTTGCAAGGCATGTGTTTTAAATTGTTCTGTAGATGCGATTGAGGAAAAAGATGGTGCTCTTAAGATCAATGAAGAAAGATGCATACAATGCTATTGTTGCCGTGAACTCTGCCCAAGCCATGCTGTAGAGATCAAAAAATCATTACTTGTAAGAATAGTGACCAGAGAAAAGAAGTAATAACTGGAAACAACCGATCCAAAGAAATTTAATGTCAGAGGTTCAAAAAAAGATCTATTATACTATTTCTGAACATACAATGCAGAAATAGTACAGATCGATCCAGTTTATTTTTTATCCAGCATACATTATGCAGATCAACAAGCTTCTGATTTTTCTTCGTTCCCTACGTCCAGCTTTTTTACAACTTTGGCCGGAAAGCCTAGAGCAAGACTATTTGGAGAAATATTGCGGCTGACCACAGATCCGATTCCTATTATGGAATTTTCTCCAATCTCTACTCCCTGAGTAATTATACACCCAGGGTTTACAGAAACACCATATCTGATGATAATTGGCTCTATGGTCCGTGGATATGCATTTCTTGTAGTCAGACTGCCTCTTGAATGGGCAGATAATATACAACGATCGCCAATTTCCACAAAATCTTCTATTGTGATCATTTCCGGGTGTATCCGATCAAAAATTACATCATAACCAATGTAAACATTTTTACCAATATTAACTCCTCTCATTTTATGGAATTTTGCTCTCCAGGAGGGAATTGGGCAAATTGATGCAAGCCTTTCTAAAAGCCATTTCCAGAAATATTTTATCCCAAATATGATTTTATTCTCATTATAATGCTCAGCTATTTCTCCAAAGCAAATCTTGTCCCTATCAGAAACCATATCTGAAACCATTTTGCACCCACCTGATGAAATTTTTCAAAGTCTACATAAAAGTTATATTACTGATTATGTTAATATTATAATTATAGTACATTTTCTAAAACAGTGTATAGCTAACAACAGAACAGCCGACTATCACCTTGTATACTGGAAACAAGATATTTATGGTATATAATTATAACTATGTACGCGTAAATAAATCCTAAGCAGTTATTTTGAATGTAAGCTTTATTCATCATGTGATCATCAATTTGTATTTTTAATTACAATCTATAATACAAATCTATGTTCAGTTTATATATGTAAATGCTTTTATATAACGATGCTATTGCTTACAAGGTTTTTTACTTAAAATATTATTGTAATTAAAATACAATAAATAAAAAAGGTAGAGCGAAATTATTTTTCGCCCTTAATCGACTATTTCCATCAAGTGGTCACAGTCAACTTCGGTCTCTGTGCCGCATTAGACCAGTCTGAGCTGTAGAA
>CAZAMM010000043.1:0-20477 GCA_964486435.1 uncultured Methanosarcinales archaeon
AAAAGAAGGCTTTACAAGCCTTCGCTGAGTGAGGATACTACAAGGGGGCTAAAATGAAATATAATTATTCTAGTATTTGTCAGATTCTCTCCTTCTTATGGACATTGAGTCTCTATCAACAGCGGTCAATTGAATCTCAGTATTCATTGTGATAAAGTATGCAATGACACGAGTTTAAATTCATGTTTTTAATAGTCTTTATCCCTGAAAAAAGCAAATGAGCTATCTTTTCCTTTTTCTTGCATCATTTACTGCTTCAAGAAAAAGTTAACAAGCTCTTTTAAGGACTAAATCATGGCAGTCATAAATTTGACCTTTCACTCGTTAAGAAGATTTTCATATTTCTTTATATCGTATCCTACTACTACTTTTTCTCCAGACTTGACAACAGGAAAAGCCAGCTCTTTCATATAGGCTGCACATTCTTCAGCTATAGACTTACGCATTTCCTTGTCCACCTTATCATACTCAATGTATTCAACTTGAAGTCCTTTTTCCATAAAGAACTTTTTTGCCTTCTTACACCAAGGACAGGTGCTTAGAGCGTATATTGTGACTTTCTTTCCAGAAATTTTTTTTCCAAGCTCGTCTCCTTGCTCCTGTGATAAGTTTCCGGTCTTCTCATCGACATCGGATTTATGTCCTAATGGCTCGGTGGCCTGTCGGAATATCTTTTTAGACTTCTCCATAAGTTTCTTCGTATCCACTAATATCACCTCATATTTCATCTGACTGAAATGTCATGTTATTTGATAGCATTGACTTCGATTTCACCTTTGGATTAAAGGCATTCATCATCAGTTGTTTCTTCTCAACATCTGTCTTCTCTGCTTCTTTAAGTAAATCGCTAAGCCCCTTCAGGCATGAAAAATACTATTGAATCATGATAATTTTGAAATGTAGCCTGCAGCTACACGTGTTGCCTATATAGGTATACGTATTTCAGACACATTTACGTATATACTCTTATGCAGAGATGCACCTTTGCGGTTTATCGATGCAGATCAATTCTTTTCCATCTTTATATATTCTTACTACCCCGCCAGATTCTGATACTATGAAAGCCACAGCTACAGTGTCTCTTGTGATAGCTGCAGCAGATACATGTCTTCCCCCAAGCCCTTTATCAATACTGATGTTTCTGGCATCCACATCCAGATATCTGCCTGCTGCATGTATCTTTCCCTCTTCTGAGATCACAAATACTCCGTCCAGTTGTGCAAGTTCCTTCACCGATTCCCAGTTGTGCTCTTCTAGGATATTACTGTCCTGTGGTGTTTGTCCAAGGTATGGGTTAATGATAAGAGGATGTGATCTCTGCATGACTTCATCAGCATCACCTACAATTAATGCTGTACCCATTTTTTTGCCTTCACGTCCTTTTGTGGCAATATCGAAACAAATGTTTAAAACGGCACGTACAACTTCAGGAGATACGCGTTCTTCACACTCCCGTATTTTTTTTACCATATCGCTCTCCTTAAGATCGTGGATCACTATGGCGCAAGAATCTATGCTCCCCACAACTCCAACAATCGTTCCCTGTGCAATGTTCCCAAGAACATGTTCGATAGCAGATATGTTTTCCAGTTCTTTCAATTTATAATAAGATTTGTCTATCATCTTGTCGGTGAATGTGCGTACCCCTTTTTCCCCGTTAGAGAATATGAGATGATCCATCAGTTCTTTCTGATCATTGAAAGCATGATAGATGGGGATATCAGTAATGATATCTGCAAAACAAAAGTCACCAGCCAGGATTATAGCAGAAGAGCCAATTCCTTCGGCAAGCTTCACAGCCGTTTCGATGAAAATGCTATTTTTTTGCATGCAATCCTCTCTTTCATCTGTAGCCTCCAGTTCACTGCTATAATAATCAGCTATGATTCCTTTCTGTTCCATTTTGTCCCCTCTTCACATATTATTATATTATCATCTTATCTCTTTTAAAGATACCTATGTGAGCTTGCAGCGCCAGTATTTTATGCTTTCTGTTCCACTTCTATAAAGGTGTTTTTATGTTCAGATTATTTGTGGCGGTGGACCTTCCGAAAGAATTCCATGCAAAGATCTCTGCTATACAGTCAAGTTTAACAGGACCAGGATTAAGACCTGTGGATCCCGGTATTGTACATATCACTCTGAAGTTTCTGGGAGATGTTGAAGAAGCTCAACTGGAAGGGATCGCCAATGCTCTTGATGGGCTGGACTGTCCTGCCTTTGATTCAAAGGTTTCTGGAGTGGGTGCTTTTCCCGGTCTGAAGAACCCTCGGGTTGTATGGCTGGGTGCAGATGGTGACTATTCATGTCTTCACAGACAAGTCGAAACTTTGCTATCCGGGAAAGGTTTTAAAAAAGAGCAGCGTAAGTTCATTCCACATGCAACTCTTGCCCGGATCACATATCTGTCTGGTACCCGAAAAAAAGAGCTTATCTCTGCGATAGATTCTCTCAGAGGTTTTGATGTGGGGCACATGCTTGTAGACTCTGTTAAACTTAAGAAAAGTACACTTACTCCACAGGGCCCTATTTACGAGACCCTGCATGAGGTGCGCCTGTCCGGAATTGTGGAATGAAGGTCGTTTTCAAGTTGAATTGACCTCGTACTTATGAAACCCGCTGGATCTTACTATTCTTTTGTCGTTTGTTATCAGGAGGCATTCTACGCCATCAAGTTCCTCTATCATTTCAAGTCCATCCTGCTCTCCTAATACGAATACAGAAGTTGACAGTGCATCCGAGTCTATGCCAGCAGGGGCAATTACCGTAGCACTGATCAGATTCTGAGAAGGATATCCTGTGCGAGGATCAGCAATATGTGAAATTTTTGCTTCTTCGCTGAAATACCTTTCGTAGTTGCCACTGGTCGCTACAGCCATATCTGTGATCTCAATAACAGTTATTGACTGCTGGCTCATATTCGGATTTTGCAATCCTACTCTCCAGGCTGTTCCATCGGGTTTATGACCAATATAATATCCATTCCCTCCGGTGTCAACAAAACCTGAGCTTATTCCATCCTTACGAAGTGAATCGATTGCAAGGTCAAGAGCATATCCTTTTGCTATTCCACCCAGAGTTATTTTCATTCCTTCCCGGATAAATATATCATTTCCATCGATGGTTATATTACTGGCATTCACAAGACTTAGCGTTTCACGAATCTCATCATCAGTAGGTGGCTGATGTGTGCCTCCGGGTTCAAATTTGCTCTTCCACAGATCCAGCAGCGGTAATACTGTAATATCAAAAGCTCCGTGGGTAATATGCTGATAATATATAGATTTATTGATTACATATGTAAGATCGTTACTGGCATTCAAAAGTTGTGAATTGGTGTTAAGTCTGCTCAACTCACTTGTGTTGTTAAAATAGTTCATGCTGGAGTCAATGTAGTAAACTTTCTCAAATGCATTATCAATAGCTATTCTGGCATGAGTGCTGTCAGTGTCAGCTACTCTGATCGTTACTATAGTATCCATTATGCTTCTGGTATCGTTGTATATATGTGGTATAGTTTCCAGGTTATCTGTATCCTTGTCAATACAATTTATCACGAATGATACTGATAAAATCGCTATCAGTGCAATGGTAACAGTTTTATACATCATGGTTTATGGAATGACATAATCAATCTTAAACTTAATCAGAACTGTAACAGTCATTAGTTGGTTATTTCGCGGAAATCTTTGATCAAAGGAAGTGTAATCATGAACGATCGCAGTGGAGCTTCACCTACAGGCTCGCGTTCCAGCAAGGACAAATACCTTGCTGTGGCAATCCATCAGATTATGGAAGAGTATGGATGGAGGGGAATAGAAAAGCAATTTGGTATCGTAAAACATCATCTCATTTATGTAAAACCCGATTCCCCCCTTGAGAAAATAGAAGTCAAGTCCAACATAGTTGGTAATCACATGGATGTTGACTTCTTTGGCATGACCCCTGAAAAAGGAATTCTGGACAAGGTTTTTGATTTTAATGTACGGGTAGTGCGCAAGACATTTGAAATAGACAAATATGTCACAAATGATCAGAAGATCGCAAATGAACAGAGTTTGAGGAATACTATAATAGTTGCTATAAAGCAGCTTGAAGATGTTGCTGGCAAAAATTCCGGGGAACTTTCAGAAAAGTGAGTGTGATCATTATGAAAGCTAATTTTCTCTTTGTTATTGCTATTTTAATGCTTTTCATATCCGGCGTTTATGCTTACATAGGGCATAGTGGGAATGAGGCCTTAGCAGCTCATTATATGACGGATCAGAAATGGTCTGATAAGGTCTGTCTTGGATGTCATTTAAATGTAAAGGATGAAGTAGCTGGGTCTTTCCATGTACAACAGAACCTTTCAGAATGGTCTTCTCTAAGAGGCCAGGGGGTTATGCTGAGCGACATGGATAAAGATACATGGTTAAGCGTTTACGGTCCCTTGCACCCAGGTGGGGGAGATCTTGAGGAATACGGTGCAGATGTGGATTGCATGGTCTGTCATGAACAGCATGGGCTATATGATTATCAGGCGCGGGTTGAAAGTATCTCTTCCGGCGATATCGCTGGTGCAAAAGAAGCTGCTATTGACGCGGCCAGCAAAAAAGCTCAGCAAGATCCTCTATATGTGGCAAGTTATGCTTTGAACATTCTTACTCCTCTGCCCATAGTTACTGAGATACACGATAAGGTCAATGCAGGTCCCAGAAAGGAACAATGTAGCAGTACCTGCCATCAGGACGCAGCAGTTACCAGTGCAGTTACATGGATGGCTGCTAATTCTTCTGAATATGATGTCCATGCCAGTGTAAATTGTGTGGAATGCCACGCAACAGAGGAGCACCAGGTCGGCCGTAGAATTCCTCTTGACTCTACCCATGATGATCATGTGGCAGTAAAGAGCTGTGATTCACAAGGCTGTCATGCAGGTATCTCTCATGGAGGTATGGTTGATGCTCACCTTGAAACGATTGAATGTGAAACATGTCACATACCTCTGTTGCCAGGAGGTAATATTACAGGTGTAACTCCAGTAAACGGATTCAGCTGGGAGAATGGGGTTCTTGAAGAAACATATCATGGATCTGATTTCACACCAACACTTGCCTGGTCAAAGGGTATATATAATGAAAAACTGCCGGTGATGGCCAGTAAGGATGAAGAAGGTGTGAAACTTAGCACTTTCAATTCGATAAAGGGTGTATGGTGGGACGAAGGTTTGGATCAGGATGTTCTGAGCTATCCGGATAACAGTTCTTCACTGGGAGACCCGATACCTCCGGCTGCAGTAAAGGCAGCAGATTCTAACGGTGATGGTATTGTCACATCCTCTGAGATACGTTCGTATGATGGTGATCTTGATAATCAGCCAGACTATCCAAATGCAGTTCTCAGGAGCGTTGATCTCCTGTATCAGGTAAGCCACAACATTGCAAGCAATAACGTTGGTATGGCTGAACCGCTGCAATGCAATGACTGTCATGGTGCATCATCTTCCGAAGAGCTTCAAAGGATACACTTTGCAGAGGAGCAGCCAAATTGTACTCAATGTCATGATATCACACCTGCCATTGACTGGAAGCTGCTGGGGTATGATCAAGATCCCGCAGGAACCACTACTCCCACTACAGAGATCCTTGTGACCATACCAGGGCAAAAGCCGCTTGAAATAGAGAGGGAGCCAGCATTTTAAGGGGTGAATTATAATGGAAAGTAAACGATTAAGTAAATTACCTGAAAAAGTCATAATTCCTCTTAAGCAGCACAAGGGGATGCCCTGTATTCCCATGGTCAAAAAGGGAGATTCGGTTGTCATCGGTCAGAAAATAGGCGACTGCAAGGATAATAACGATTCCTCTGTCCATTCAAGTGTCTGTGGTGAGGTTCTCTCTATAGAGATGGCTCCTCATCCGGAAGGAAATAAGGTGCTGAGCGTTATCATCAAGACCATTGAAAGCTATGAAACAGTGGAATTCTCTCCGACTAAGAACCCTTCTCAGAATGATCTGATCGAACTTATAAAGAACTCTGGTATAGTGGAGCATTATGGTCTCCCTACACAAAGCGTTCTCAAGCCCGATGGTAAGAAGATAAATACAGTACTGATAAATTCCACGTCTTCTGAATGGATAGGTGGTAAGTTCAGCACTCCTGAAGAATATGGAACCCAGATGCTGGAGGCTCTCAAACTTCTCATGAAAGCCGCAGGAGCTGAAAAAGGAGCTATTGTGCTACGTAATGATGATGCAGAGTCCATAGCAGCTTTTAGCGGCATAAGATTTGAAGGGAAACAACTGGAAGTTGCTCCTCTTATAGGTAGTCGCAAGATAGGCTATTATTTCAAAGACCAGGGGTCTAATATCGTGGTAGTTTCCCAGAAGCGCATATATGGTAAGCGCATCCTTAATTTCTTCACTTACAATGTAACAGGGAAAAAGGTGCCTGTTGGATGCACTCCTGCAGATGTGGGTGTGGCCATATGTGGTGTCAAATCAGCAAAAGCACTCTATGATGCTGTATATCAGGGGAAACCTTACTATGAAACAGTGATTTCCCTGGAAGGTCTTGCACATTGTCCTCCCCAAGTGCTGGTCAGAATAGGCACGCCTTTCAAGGATGTAGTAGAGGCATGTGGTGGTTATCCCAGTGAATCAGGCAAACTTATTGCTAATGGCATGAGGACAGGGGTTGCCCAGTACACTGATGACGTCCCTGTAACCAAGACAACTACGCGTATCTCTTTCCAGAAACCGGAAGACATATTAAGGGATGAAGCTATCGCATGTACCCATTGTGCAGCATGTGTGGATGTATGTCCGGTGGAATTGATCCCCAGCAGGCTCGCAGTTCTGGCAGACCAGGGCAGGTTTGATGAATGTCGGAAGATGCATATAGAAAATTGTATTGAATGTGGTAAATGTTCTATAGCATGTCCCTCCAAGATACATATCGTGCAGTTGATCAGGTATGCCAAGGATGCTATTGAGATGGCTTATGAAGATCTGCCTCCCAAGGAATCTTCTAATCTTAAGCTTGGCTGTGCCTGCGGAGGTGAATAAATGACATTTACTATATCTGCTCCCCCTCATAGAAAGTCTAAGATCAGTTTCAGATCAATTATGTGGAGCAAGGTACTGGCCCTTGTGCCTGTGAGTCTTGTATCCATTTATTTCTTCGGTCTGCCTGCTCTAAGCATTATCCTTGCAGGTACGCTTGCTGCAGTTGTCACAGAGGCTGGCATACAGAAGATCTTCAATAATAAGATCACCATAAATGATGGAAATGCAGTCCTGATCGGATTAATGCTTTCTCTTGTAATGCCTCCTGAGGCCCCTATATGGTTGCCGGTAGTAGGTTCCTTCTTTGCAATCGCAATCGGTAAACATGCTTTTGGCGGGATTGGTTCCTATGTGTTCAATCCTGTACTTGCAGCATGGATATTCATCAGCAGTTCCTGGCCCAATCTCATGGCCCCAATTTCAACTCCACATGTGGGACAGCTATCTGATTTCATTCTTGAGAATGGTGCGGGCTTACTTGTAGATGTTTCACCTATTGCTCTTATAGGTGGAGTATACTTGATCTATAGAGGATATATGGAATGGAGAGTGCCACTGGCATTTTTCCTTACAATGGTCATATTCCCTCAGACGCTTAATGTAATATTTGCTGCTGTTGAGCTGATCAGAGCAGGGGTATTGAACCCACTTATGTATCTTTCTTTGATGTTCAAATTCCTGGATCTAAGCTCTGAATTAAATTATTCGATGGTAGGTGCTGTCTTCTTTGGAATCCTTTTCATTGCCACTGACACCCCCACATCTCCAGTCACTAAGAGAGGTCGCCTCATCTATGGTGTCGTATGTGGTCTTTTGGTATCTATATACGGTTATTTCGGAAATTACGTGGCTGGAGCGTTCTATGGATTATTCCTGGCAAACTGTTTGTCCTCATTCATCGAAACTACTACTCTTCCTGCCTCTTTTGGCAGTGAGGGTATGATTGGCAAGTTGTATAGGCGCCTCACAGACAAACTGCCTTCAAGCTTAAAGACGGGGGTGCTATCTGATGACTGACAATAATAGAGATTTTATCGTCATTGTTGGTAAACTGGTGCTTATAGCTGCTGTGGCAGCAACACTTCTGGGGATCACGTATGTACCAACTCAGGAACAGCTAAAGGAAAATATCGCAAAGGCCAGGGAGCAAATACTATTAGAAGTGATGCCCCTGGCAGCAGATTTTGAGCCTGTGTATGGTGATACGATCATCAATGAGGACGGTGATAAGGAGATATTATATTACCTTGCCAAGGACGGGTCCGGTAATCTCATAGGTTATGCATTCTTTAAGCAACAACCAGGCCAGCAGGATATTATAGAGGTTGCAGGTGGTGTAACTTCTGATTTCGGTCAGATCACAGGTATGAGTGTGCTCTCTCATGCCGAAACTCCAGGGCTGGGAGCTAAGATAATCGAACCGGCTTTCAAGCAACAATTCAATGGTATTCCTCTAAGCCAGCTACAACTTTCAAGTTCCGGTGGCAGCATAGATTCCATTACCGGTGCTACTATCTCTTCACAGGCTGTCATAGACGCTTTGAGTTCCAAGGTAGAATCAATTAAAAGGACAGAGGGGTAAGGTGAGTAAAATGAATCCTTTAAGTGAGTTCATCAGAGGTATTACACGGGATAACCCAATATTCGGTCTTGTACTGGGTCTCTGTCCCACTCTGGCAGTGACAACATCAGTAGAAAATGCAATCGGTATGTCGGCAGGCACTGCTTTTGTGTTAGTGTTCGCAAATCTTTTCGTATCGCTCCTGAGAAAACAGATTCCATCGACTGTAAGACTTCCAATATTTATCATAATTATAGCCACATTTGTGTCCATTGTGGATATGATAATGGAGGCATACTCGCCTTCTATGTATGCCGCGCTGGGAGTGTTTATACCTCTTATAGTAGTGAATTGTATAATCATCGGGCGTGCAGAGGCATATGCAAACAGAAATGGTCCATTCTATTCGGTCATTGATGCACTTGGCATATCCACTGGTTTTCTGCTTGTTCTTATGCTTATAGGCGGTATCCGTGAAATACTGGGAAGCGGACAGATAGTGACCTTTGGTCACACTCTCATTACTCTGCCGATCAATCCTTCGGTAACCAACATGATCCTGCCTCCCGGAGCTTTCCTTACCATAGGTATTCTGATGGCTATAATAAATTACCAGAAAGAAAAGAAACGTGCAAGAGGTGAATAAAATGGCAGATACATCCCTTTTCACCATTTTCATGGAAGGTGTGTTCATTAAGAACTTCCTTCTTATCCAGTTCCTTGGATTGTGCTCTTTTGTGGGTGTGACAAAAGATGTCAAAAGCGCTGCAGGTATGTCCGGAGCGGTTGTCTTCGTCATGACAATGTCATCTACAGCTTCCTATCTCCTGTATACTTACCTATTAGTGCCATTGAAAATGGAATTCCTTTCTCTTATCAGTTTCATCGTCGTTATTGCGGCTCTTGTGCAGCTTGTTGAGTTCGTGGTCAGGAAAAATATGCCTCCACTCTATCGTTCCCTTGGTATATACCTCCCTCTGATCAGTACCAACTGTGCGGTGCTTGGTGCTGTACTGCTGAATGTAAGATCTGATTATGGATTTGCACAAAGCGTGTTGTTCGGTTTTGCAGCGGGTTTGGGATACACTGTCGTAATGTTGATGATGTCGGCTATCCGGGAACGTTCTACACTTGTTAGCATTCCTTCTGCTATCAGAGGTCTTCCTCAGGCATTCCTTATCGCCCTGATGCTTTCTATGGCTTTCGTTAATTACTTCTGGGTGATACCAATATGAACCTAACTGCTTTACTGATACAATCCGTAGCTATTCTCGGAGGTCTGGGACTTGCTGTAGGAGTTATACTAATAATCGCTTCCCGTAAGTTCAAGGTTGAAACCAATCCTCTGGTAGAAGAGATACTGAGCGTACTGCCAGGTGCTAATTGCGGAGCATGTGGCTATGCAGGTTGCTCTGACTTTGCCCAGAGAGTAGTGAATGAAGATGCTCCTATCAATGGCTGTCCCGTTGGTGGATTTGAGGTTGCCAAGCAGATAGGTGGGATCATGGGGCAGGAAGTTGCAGAGGGAGAACAAGAGTATCCCTTTGTGCTCTGTAACGGTGGAGTGAATTGCATCAACAGGTTCGAATACGTAGGTATAGAGGACTGTAAGGCTGTGATGATGCTATCGGACGGAGAAAAAGGCTGCAATTTCGGCTGCATGGGTCGTGGTACATGTGTACGTGCCTGTCCATTTGGTGCTATGTCTATAGGAGAGGATAAACTTCCGCATGTTAATAAGAATCTTTGTACAAGCTGTGGACTCTGTATATCTTCTTGTCCTAACGATATACTTGTTTTTGCAAAGGAATCTGAGAAAGTGCATGTCAAGTGCCGTTCTCATGATAAGGGAAAGGATGTTAAGGCTGCATGTACAGTTGGATGCATCGCATGCAAGATATGTGAGAAGAGCTGTCCTGTACAGGCAATAAAAGTTACTGATTTTCTGGCCGAGATCGATCAGGCTAAATGTACTGCCTGTGGCATATGTGTGGAAAAATGTCCACAACACACAATAGAGTTAAGAGGTGTACTATGACATACAAGACATCTGTAGGATTGAACGAAAATGTTGTTGCAGCTTTATGCTATGTGGGTTTCTGGTTCACAGGCATACTTTTTCTATTAATAGAGCGGCAAAATAAGTTCGTCCGTTTTCATGCAATGCAGTCAGTTCTGGTATTCATACCTCTGGCTCTGATAGTATTCCTGATCGGCTGGATACCTTATTTTGGGTGGGTGCTTGCGGACTTTGCAGGTTTCCTCTGTCTCTTTTTGTTGCTGGCCTTCGTCATAATGGCATACAGGGGGACAAAGTTCAAAGTACCCATAGTGGGCAAATATGCCTATGATTCAGTCTACAACGACAAGTAAAGGTGTTGTGTGCACAACATCTACTTTCCTATTTGATTTTCACGTTTTTCTACAGCTGGCTTCGAAAGTTTAAAAAATACCTATCACTATCTAAGCAATACTCATTTTCTGGAAGGGAGGGTAAATCATTAAAGAAGAGATATGGATCGAAAAATACAGGCCTATGAGACTTGATGATGTTGTCGGTCAAACAGAGGCAATAGAAAGGCTCAAATCCTATGTAAAGAGTCGAAACCTTCCACACTTGCTTTTCTCTGGTCCCCCCGGAGTAGGAAAAACAGCAACAGCTGTTTCCATTGCAAAGGAGCTATTTGCAGATTCATGGAGAGAGAACTTCACTGAATTAAATGCATCCGATGAAAGAGGTATCGATGTTGTACGCACGAAGATCAAGAACTTTGCTAAGACATCACCTATCGGTGGGGCAGATTTCAAGATTATTTTTCTTGATGAGGCGGATGCTCTTACTTCGGATGCTCAGGCAGCGCTAAGAAGAACCATGGAACGCTATACCAGCAATTGCCGTTTCATTCTTTCTTGTAACTATTCTTCAAAGATCATAGAACCCATACAGTCAAGGTGTGCAGTTTACAGATTCCGTCCTCTTTCAGATGATGCTGTGACCGAACGTGTGCTTTTTGTTGCCAGTAATGAAGGGATCGAAGTTGCAACTGACGGCATAGAAGCTATCAAATATGTAGCTCAGGGGGATATGCGCAAGGCCATTAATGCATTGCAGGCTGCATCCCTTGTTGACCAGGTGGTGCACAAAGATACCATTTATAAGATCACTGCCACGGCTCGTCCTGAACAGATCACCGATCTTATCAATACTGCTCTTAGTGGCAATTTCATGGCAGCGCGCAAAAATCTGGATGAGCTTCTTCTTGATCAGGGACTTTCAGGTGAAGATGTGGTTGGGCAGATCTACCGAGCTATGTTCAATATATCCATTCCTCAGGAGAAAATGGTAGAGCTTATTGATGTCATAGGAGAGGTGGATTTCAGAATAGCTGAAGGGGCAAATGAAAGGATACAGCTTGAAGCGCTGATAGCACATTTTACGTTAAGGGGAAGAAATTAGAATGGCAGTTGTACAATTATTAATTGATATCCTTGATATTTTTCCACACTGGCTTGCAACTATTTTGATTAGTTGTGTGCCAGTGGCGGAACTCAGAGGCGCCATACCTGTTGCACTACTTCAGTATCAAATGCATCCAGCAGAAGCCTACATTCTTGCAGTGATAGGTAATATGATGCCTGTGATACCTCTTCTGCTATATCTGGAACCAGTATCCAACTACCTGAGAAGGTTCAGGTTCTGGGACAAATTCTTCAACTGGCTTTTTACACGCACTCACCGTAACCATTCAGCAAACCTCGAAAAATACGGTACTCTGGGGCTAGCCATCTTTGTTGCTATTCCACTGCCGGCAACAGGTGCATGGTCCGGGTGCGCAGCAGCTTTTGTTTTTGGTATAGGTTTCAGGCATGCGCTTATGGCTATAACTGCAGGTGTCCTTATTGCAGGCGTGGTGGTAACAGTCGTTACCTTGGGAGGCATAAGTATATTTGCTTTTTTCACATAAAAAAATTAAACTGTATTATTTGAACATTTTATTGGAAAGCATGTCCTTTGCCAAGGCAATATCTTCAGATTTTACAGTTTTCCTTCCGGCATGTTCAGCCAGCTTGATAGCTTCTCTTGAAATTTCTAATCCGTATTCTTCGAGTATTTCAGCAAGGGCTATTGCTGCGGATTCGCTGACTCTTTGAGATCCAGCACTTCTGATAACCCTTTCTATCGGAGCAAGTGGTATTATTGTCAATTTTCGTCCTCCTAAATTTGCTAAATTCAGATTAGATTCCTATTAAGTATTTAATTACAAAAATAACTTATAAATAGTTTTCTTAGATGATTTATACTTGATTAGTATCTTCCAGAGTCTAACAAGGGTTCATTAAGGTGAACCTGTTATAAATAATATACTATTAATCTTAAATATTATCACTACAAAGCATTATCAATCAAAACTCTTTTCAATAGTACAGCTTTATAAAAAAAGAGTTGATAGTGTGTACTATCACTCTTTTACGAGTTTCTTAAGCTTGATTGCAATATCCTTACCTAGCCGCTGGCATTCTTTCAGATCCTTTTCTTCGGGAATATACTGTATCCTAAGGACAGGATCGACTACTTTCATGCCCGCTTCCCTCATTTTTTCTGCAATCATTACGGGCGCCTCTCCACTCCATCCATACGAACCAAATGCAGATCCTACTTTTCCTTCTACTCCTTCAGCTATTAATTCATCAAGGAACTTTGATATGGGTTCCAGCATTTTGTAGTAAAAAGTCGATGAACCCACAGCTATGCCGTCATAACCTGCAGCATCTTTAGGTTCCCATTCGTAGAAGTTGTCAATCCTTACTTCTATGTGTTTTTCTCTAGCTCCTTCGGCTATAGCTTCTGCCATCATCCGGGTGCTTCCCTGGGTGCTTAGATAAACTATTGCGAGTTTTACCATTAGATGATCCCCTGTTTTCCTATAAAGGACTTTTATGAAATACTACTCAAAAAGTCCCCTTTTCAAAAGGATAGTATTCTCTGATAAACTTTTCCAGAAAAACATATGATATGTTTATTGCCTATCAGGTATATCATGCACTAAAGTTCCGTTGCAAGGAGTTCATGGATGAATGACAAATATGCGCTTCATATTGAAGAGCTGGCAAAGGCGCTTGACGGCGTAGGTCCGGATGTTATAAAGAGCGAGCTGGATAAACTTCTCAGGTTTCGTGTACCTCTTGAAGAAGCAAAAAGAACAATTTTAAATAAATTCAGCTCAAAAGACGCTTTTCATATTAAAATCAAGGATATTTCCAAGGCACCAAAGAGTTTTACTTTGAAAGGCAGGATCATATCTGTCAAGGGAAAAAAATTTGTCAACAAGGGCGAAACAGTGAATCTGTATTCAGGTAAGATCGCAGATGAAACAGGGATTTGCCTGTTCACTGCCTGGAAAGATTTTAGTTTGAAAGAAGGGGATATTATCAGCGTGTGCAATGCCTACATGAAGCTTTGGAACAATCGTCCTGAACTCAATTTTGGGCCACGCTCTATTGTGGAAAAGCTCCCTGAAGATCCATCCATACCCATAAATGAACAGTTTTTTGCCCAGACCAAAAAGATCATCGAAATAAACTCATCAGATATACTGGTAAGCTCTCAGGGCGTAGTCACTGAAATGTATCATAGGAATGTTAATGTCAAAGGCAAAGATATTGTTATAGTAGAGGGTGTCATTGCTGATGATACTGGTAAACTTCCTTTCACCTCATGGATATCCATGGATGGGATAGACATCGGTAGTGCTATAAGTTTCAAAGCTGCGCACGTGAGGCTTTTCAGAGGTATTCCATCTTTAAATTTTGCCCATGAAACTTCATGGAAGCTGCTTCCAGATGCAGAATGTCTTTTTTCCAAACATGATATCATAAAAGATGAACCCATCTCTATTCCTATTTCCTCTGTTCTTAAAAAGGATGGTATTTTTGACGTAGTGGTCACAGGGAATATTATTTCTGTGCGCCCGGGTTCAGGACTGATTGAAAGATGTCCTGTTTGTAATCGTGTTATACAGAGTAATGTTTGCAGGGCGCATGGTAATGTGGAAGGTGTCAAGGATATGCGAATAAAGGCCATACTTGACGATGGTAGGGGAGCTGTCTATATCATGTTGAACAAAGAACTTGCCGAGACTGTTTATGGGAAATCTATGGACGAAGCTGAGAATATTATGAAATTATCCCTGTCGAAAGATGCTGTGTATGAGAGTATGCGAAGATCTTTGATAGGTACCTACCTCACTGTAAGAGGCAATTCTTCCAGGAGTGAGTTCGGTACGACCATTGTTGCGAGATCTGCCTGGGTCCCGGAAGATAATCTCCTTTTCCGTCTTGAGAATCTATTGTGTAAGTTTCCAGAGGACGTTTGATATAATGGCCGAGAGGGAAATAGCCCAGAGACTGTTCGCAAAAGAGTTCAACGGTTCTACTCTTAGCCTTACAAGTGTTCTTAGTGATGATGTTCCTGATATTAATACTCCTAATCTGCTGATCTCCCCCACAGGTGTGCGTATTAACCGGGTCTTTGTGGTCGGAGTGATCACAGAAGTAGAAAATCTGGGTTCAGAACCAGGGAAAGAGCGTGATCTCTGGCGAGCTCGTATATCAGATCCTACTGGAGTGTTTATACTATATGCAGGTCAATACCAGCCTGAGGCTGCTATATTTCTCTCAACCGTGGAAGTGCCATCCTATGTTGCTGTGGTAGGTAAAGCGAGGATATATGAACCAGAAAAAGATTCGGTGTTCATTTCCATAAGGCCGGAAGAGATCAACAATGTAGAACATACCATCAGGGACCGATGGATCATAGACACGGCTGAATTGACATTAGAAAGGCTTGACATGCTAAGTGAGGTACTTTTAGGCCAGAAACATACAGAAGATCTGGCCGAATCCATGGAATCCAGAAGCGTATATTCGGACTCCGGTGAAATAATTTTGGATGCTATTGAATTCTATGGTACAGATCAGAGCTGTATAACTGAGTTTAAACAAAGTTTACGTACAATCCTTCTTTCCATTAAGGAAAATGCAGGTGCAGAAATACAACAAGAGGATAATATTAAGAACGTTATCTATGAGCTTCTCAAAGAACTTGACAGTGGTAAAGGCGTACACTATAGTTGCTTACTGAAGGAAGTAGAGTCTAGAGGTATCCCGGAAGAGGTGGCAGATGCAGGGATACGGTCTCTCCTTGATAAAGGAGAGTGCTATGAACCCAGGCTTGGACTTATAAAGCTTATCTGATAAGCTCCTTATTCAAATTCGATGCTAATGTTTCCTGAATTCTTTGCAAGTGTTTTGGATATAGTACCTATATCCATCCTGCATACGTGCATTATACCGCATGGCACAAGGCATGTAGAGCACCATTTTGCTTCCTTTACTTTCTGAAAGACCGGGTTGTCATTGTAAAAAGGGTCATACAATTCCTTTACAGGGATTTCCATATGTGAAAGCATTGCAACTTTCTTGCAAGGGGTGTCGATTTCAATAATCATGTTCTTGCCATCTACCTTGCCACTGATCTTGTGGGTAAAACCACAT
The DNA here is from genome assembly GCA_964486435.1 of uncultured Methanosarcinales archaeon. Lineage (GTDB taxonomy): Archaea > Halobacteriota > Methanosarcinia > Methanosarcinales > Methanosarcinaceae > Methanomethylovorans. The sequence goes on from CAZAMM010000043.1 coordinate 16,165, forward strand.
ATCCTGGAGTTTACTTTAACATCACTCATAATTGACCTGATACTAATCTCCAATTACAGCTTATATATCTTTTCGTTTTCTTTTTTTTCAGATAATTACCGGGGGTCAATATTCCGGTATACTTAAATAATGAAACATTGACATAACAATCATCTTAAGTATGATTATTCTAAAAGGAGGCACTATTATGCAGCGTGAAGAAATAATTGATGTGGTCCGACAGCGCCTCAAGAAAATAGCAGGTGTAGGAGAAACCTATGTACTTCTTGATGAGGACAGGGAAGTCATTAAGGAACTTGAGAAAAAAGCAGATGAAATGACTCTTATGGGTCTTGGCCGGGGTGATAATCGCGGAATTAAAGAAGTGCTCAAGAAAGATGTGGTCATTCCCTTCACAACCAGCATGGAATATGTATGGCCTTGTTGCCCTAATATTGTGCTCATGCACCACGATCGTGTGGTTGGGGAAGATTTTGATGATCAATGTAAACTCAATGAACTGGCAAACTGCAAGGATAACCTGGTCATTGGCAACATTGTGATCTATGATAAGGACCTGCTAAGATCTATAGATCCTAAGACCGATCCTCTCATTGTGGTGTTACCGCCTAAACCGTGTGCTGAGGTAGAAGAATTACCTCATATCTGTAATGTGGCTCTTGCCTCTCCATCTCCCCCAACAGATGAATACCTGAAGCAAATAATGGGTCTTCAGCAAGTTCATGGTACAGGAACCTTCATCCTGGGTTTCGATTTAGAATGCGCCGGCGGGGAATGAGGCTCGCAATTTTATTTCTAAGCAGTTAAAAAAAGAAAGGGCTGTTATGGCAGTCCTTTTATTCTCCCATGTATATCATGAGAGCTTCTTCTACAGTGGCATCTTCTACTGTAATTGCATATATGGCATCACACATGCGTGCGGCTTCATCAAGTGGTTTCTGATGGATGTTACGGCCAGTTGCGTTGCCCATTGCACCGCTTACATGTATCTGGTCGTGGAGTTTTTTCAGGAATGCTTCCGGATCATCACTTGATCCTCCTGCACACACCACTTTTGTCCGGCCTGCTGCAATTACAGCCTCTTTGAATATCTCTGCTGAAGAATATCCTTCCTTCTTGGGATAGTTCACTTTTACAAAATCAGCGTTCAGGCAAGCGCCAGCACCTGTTGCCCCGGCAATAAGGTGCGGATCCTTTTCATCGGCTACTGCAGCACCTCTCGGATATATCCAGAGTACCGTGAGCATTCCATACTGGTGTGCATCGTACACGATCTGTGCTGCCTGTTCAAGCATATCTGCTTCATACTCGCTACCCAGGTATATAGTGTAACCTACTCCAAGTATCTTCAGTTTGCTGTTGTCCCTGAAATCTGCTATCTGGGGTACATCATACCACAGGTTGCTAAAAGGATCCATTTGTTTGGTGGGGATCAGATGGCTTTTTGAGTTGATCTTCACAAGGTATGGTACATCTGTATAGTCCATCCCATATCTTGCGACCAGGCCTAACTGAGTGGCGAAAACACCAATTTTTCCCTGGTTAGCTATTCTGAACAGATGTTCCGGATCATTGTCATCTATAGCAACTTCATTTCCATAAAAATCATCATTAAGATGCTCTACTTTCTGGTCGCCTGCAAAGAGCATAAGCCTGCCAGTACTCTTTGTGATCTCCATATAGTTCTTTATATATGTTTCACGAGCTTCTTTTGGTACATCCAATGGCACTTTAATATCTGAGGGTTTGATTGAAATCATTTTCATCACCTTATTTTATTCTCATTGCTTAATATGTATTTATAATGTGTATTTGTAATAATGAAAGTTTCTCTAATGTTTGTTTTTTCATGACAATGTATACCCTGTTCTAATATACAGCTATTTTCACTTCATATTCAAAAGTTTATTTATAATCTATCATACATTGTTCTCATCTGACTCATTTCTTATACGTACTATTTTCCTGATCTTTTTCATAATAACGTTATTTATGCCTTCTGTTGACAAAGGTTTATATTTCTTTACTATTAGCACTGGTCGTTGACATCTTTTGGCTACATTGTATGGCAGCATTCCTAGCAAAGAAACTCTAAACCTCTGACTTGAATCTCCTATTATAAGTATGTCACTCTGGCCAACTGATCCAAGTATGCCATTTTCTGCAGAATAATGTTCTTTAACTTCATAGCTGATATTATTTTCTTTCTGTTTCTTCATTATCTGCTCAAGTTCTGATCTGATCTTAATTTTCTTTTCTTCTATGATGTTCGGCTTGATCACTTGAAGTATATGTATTTTTGCTCCAGTGTTCTGTGCCAGGCGTCTTGCCAGAGTTATTCCGTATTTTGAATTCTCTTTTCCATTATATGCAACTACTATTTTTTCTATTTTCTCAGGGAAATATCCGTTGAGAATAACTATGTTGTTTTTTGCACCGGCAAGCACTTTAGAGGCTACAGTCCCCATAGAGAAATGCAATCTATTCATTTCATGCCAGCCTATCACAATAAAATCAACATTTTCTATTTCTGCCTGTTCTATGATCGAATTAGGTATACTGTGATCAAATGCAATGATATATTCCCTTTCATGGCCAACTATTACGGGAAAATCGTCAAATTTTCCTTTCAATAAATGTTCCATCATATTCTTGTTAGCGTGAAAAGCATCTCTTGCAGCTGTTAAACTTGTTTGTCTCGGTATTTTTATCACGTTGAGACCAATTATTTCATCTCCCAGATTATCTGCAAGCTCTAATAGGTCCTTTTCATGTTTTGGATTAGCTATTGGGACCAGTATCTTTATTTTTGAATCAGAAGGTACAGATATGGGGTAGATATTATTTTCAAGCATGTCAAATATGTTATATTTAGGATATGCTTTTTCAGATCCATAATACTTATACCAGGTAGCTCCCACAAAGATCACAATGATAGTGAATAGTACCGGTAACAATCCCATTAATGGTAATAGTGCAAGACTCCCTACGATCCCTATTATTTGTGTGTAAGGATAAAATGGATCTGCAAATGCAGGCTTGTATCCTTTTAAAGATCTTTTACGCAAGATTATCACTGATATATTGATCAGTACATATATCAAAATATTAAAAACACTTCCAAGCTTAGCCAATTGCTCCACATTGAATATCAATAAAAGTAAGATCATTATCATTCCACTTACAATTATAGCTCTATGTGGCGTCTCGTGTTTGTTGTGGATCTTGATGAACCATTCAGGTATGAGCTTATCTCTTGCCATTGCAAAAGGAAATCTTGAAGAGGAAAGTATTGCGGCATTGGCTGTGGATATTGTAGCAAACAGGCCGGCAAGGACGATCATTATCTTACCTAATGTCCCATCTAACATCACAGCAACGTCTACAAGTGGTGTATGTGTATTGATCGATTCTTCAAAAGTTAAATTACCGCTTATCACTATCATTACTGCAGTATAGATTAGCGTCACAGTCACAACAGATGCAATAAGAGCCCGTGGAAGATTTTTTTCAGGTTCTTTTACTTCTTCGGATATGGCTGCAAGTTGTGTGATCCCAAGATAGGAAATGAATATAAGTCCAGTAGTAGCGAATATTGAAGTATAGCCAAAAGGCATGAAAGGGCTGAATTTGGCAGTATCAATTATTAATGATCCCTGTATTATAAATATTATCAATATAATTAATAAAAAAAGCACAATTATATTCTGTAAAGATCCACTGCTTCGAGCACCACGATAATTGATCAGTATCAATATCAATCCCGCTACTATAGATATTATTAAAACAGGTATTGGGTAGAATACAAAAAAATAGTCTGCAAGGCCAACAAGTGCAAAGGAGCCCTTGAAAACTAATGCAAGCCATGCTCCAAGGCCTATGATAGCACCAAAAGATGCACCCATGGCCCTACTAATAAAAAAGTAGCTACCACCGGCTCTTGGCATTCCTGTTGCCAGTTCGGCTACACTGATGGCTGTGGCTGTGGAGATCAATCCTCCTATAAGAAAAGAAATTATGCATGCAGGGCCAGCTTCGGAAAGAGCTATTGCAGGTAATATAAATATACCAGCTCCTATCATAGTCCCTGTTCCAATAGCAAAAGTTTCAAAGAACCCAAGGCTCCTTCCAAGCCTTTCTTTTGATCTTGTGGTTGCCATCCTGTATCCTCACACCAGATAAAAATTAAAAGTGCATAAATATTATCTATGGACACTTAATAGATGCATATGATTTATGAATTTCGTCTCTTGTTTATATTTTAGGGTCCTCTGAGATTCCCTCTCTATTGCAGTACTAATCCTCCTTTTTTA
>CAZAMM010000044.1:0-20033 GCA_964486435.1 uncultured Methanosarcinales archaeon
CTAAAAAAGGAGGATTAGTACTGCAATAGAGAGGGAATCTCAGAGGACCCTATTATAAATGGAAGTGCGTGGTTCAGTTGAGACCAGCACTACATTCATAGTTTCACCATAAAAGCGAAGACACAGTTCTATTACTGAATCCTCATAGCGGGTCCTGGGAGTGTATTCGATCAGTGTTGACCATTTTAAGAGTCCTGCTATACTTTCAGCAGCGTTCGTATGATCATTGTTTGTTTTTCCCTCACTTTTTCTGAACACCATTCCTTCAATGAGAAAATCTCCCAAGTCCTGACGAGGAATGGTCTTAAATGCTCTGAACATCAGAAAGCCTGCTGCTGCAAAAATACTTGTGTACACAGCACTCCAAAAACCAAGGAACAATAATATTGTCTCAACTACGTTCTGATCAGTATTACCCACTGCCAGAGCCGGAAAGATAGCAGTGGTAATGAGGAATATTGCTGTCAGAGCAAGAAGAAGCCATGCAACTGAGCCTCTTTTTGTATCTTCGTATACCTTTATCCAAAAATAAATAGCAGCCATTCCTCCCAAGAGGGAGATGGATATGAATGCAATATGTAAGAGCGTAAGATCCGGACTAAGCATTTGTATCTCCAAGAGAATATATTCAACTAATTAATATAAAAACCTGTTTATTATATTAAATTTTCTCCCATAATTGCACTTTTAATATGGTAAACTCCTGTATCAGTGTCCAGCACAACAGTGCGGCCATAATTCTTCCCCACATCTTCTGCAATTACAGGTATTTTCATTTCTCCCAGTACAATTTTTGTAGCCTGTATATTACGTTCCCCGATATTCAGGTTCACATCATTGTTAAAAGAGAACATCTTTGCTCCCCCGGCTATTTTAGCTACCAGTCTTCTGCGCACTGCTCCACTACTTATCATCTCTTGTACAAGAAAAGGTATGCCACTATCAGCAAATTTAGCACAATTATCTGTAAAACGTGCGTTTTCGATAGTCGGCAGCATTATGTGTATCAATCCACCTATTTTTGTCACGGGGTCATAGAGGGCCACGCCTACGCATGATCCCAGACCCAGGGTTGTCAATTTTTCTGGACTTAGAGTCACAGCATAATCTGCCATTCCTATCAGTATCATATTATCAGTCGATAGACAGATCAACGGAACATCGCATCTACTTGCTTTAAGATCAATTCGAGGGATGTAGGACTAAACAGAGTAAGCAGTTTTCCATGCATATCATTACCTTTTAACGTGAACAGCGTATCAAGAATTATGGCATGTTCTACTTCCTGGCTCATCTGAATAAGTATGTTGTCCATTATAGCACCGATCATGTCGTATGTCTGGACCGGGGCGGATGCAAAAACATCCACTTTGAGGAAATCGGAAAAGGCGGTCATATAAGTGCTTCCCAGGATGTGACCTACTTCTGATATGAGAGATTCGTTCATGGGATCTGTGAAGTCTGAGTTTTCCTTTTTTGTCATAGTATTGCATATAAGCTGTGCACTTTCCGATGGCAGGAGCATTACTATGTAACCATTGACCCCGCCTGTCAGCTTCATAATTACCCCTGAAACAAGTTTGTCGGCTCCGCCGGAAAACTCTGCTACTTTCTCTATCCTGGCAACCTTTAAGTTTGGGGTCATTATCTTAATTTCACTTTCCATCATCTCTGCCAGAGAAGTGACCGCATTACCTATTCCAATATTGCTTATTTCTTTTAAAGCACTGTAATGGAAATCTGTGATTCTGGAAACGTCATAGACCATAAGATCAGCTCATTAAATAGAGGCCGTATTTTTATTTTTGATAGATCCTTTCCCTTGAATTAAAAGTTCTGAACATGTCTTTTGAAGGTCCTATCAGTGTTTCAGTCTTACCCATTACAAAGAAACCTCCTTTGTTAAGGCCATTGTAAAAGTCCATGTACAATTTTTCCTGGAGATGCTTTTCAAAATATATGGTTACATTGCGGCAAAATATGGCATCAAAGCCGGAGAGTTTTTCTCCGGAAATAAGATCGTTCCTGCGGAATTTCACTACTTTTTTGATCTCATCTTTTAAATGATAACTATCTCCATCATAATCAAAATATTTAACACGTATGTCCTCAGGAACTTCTTTCATTTCTATTTCTGTATAGGCAGCTTCTTCAGCTTTTTTAAGAATTTCATTATCAATATCGGTGCCAGTGATCTGGATGTTATATCTGAAGAAATTGCTCCCAAGTATTTTTCTCAGGAGTATGGCTATAGAATAGGCTTCAACACCTATAGAGCACCCAGCACTCCATATTCGAATGTTCCTAAGTCCTGTGCTTTTTGATCTGATAATAGCTGGAAGAACTTCCTTTTCCACAACCTCGTATGTTTCGGAGTTCCTGAAAAAGTTAGTTACATTAACTGTGAGAGTATCCATCAGATATGTGTACTCATCCTTGTAAGTATTAAGATATTGTACATATTCTCCAAAGTCTTTTGAACCAGTTGCCCTCATTCTCACGTCAATTCTTCGTTTGAAATGTGAATCCTTATATTGTTCACTATTGAAACCCAGGTTTCTTTTAATGAGACTTTTTAACTTCAGGTAATCCTGGTCTTCAGAACATTCCAGTTTTAACATCTGACCAACTCCTTAAACTTAGTTCGCCTTATCCTGAGAATAATTGCTTATCAGGTCATCCTGTTAGAAAAACCGTTATCCCATCATTTTTTTCATGATAGCGGCAACAATCACATCTGATGCACCTGGTTCAAAGAGCATGTTGAACTCATTACGAGAATTTGTAGATGGTACATAACCTAATCCTTTCACAACGATGAACTCATCTGCCATAGACCCTACAGTCTCTTTAATAAAATTTCCGACACCTTCCATGTCCACACTGATCTCTGGCTCACCTATCTGCAGGTTGATGCCCAGAAACTCATTAACTACTCTCATGTATGCAGCACACAGGCGCATTCCCATTTCTCTGAGTTTCTTTATTTCTTCCTCATGGATCACATGAGTTGTACCTATAGGCTTTTTCCTCAGCAGATCCACAAAAGAAAGCGCTGAGTATTTTGGTAGCAATATAAGTGTTCCTCCAGTCACATCACCACTGATCTTCAAGTGTACTCCCACCACACTTTTCTGAGCACCCTCTGAAGCTTCGGTTATTATCCTTTGTAGTGGATATATATCCACCTTCGGGATGTCTATCTTGACCTCGCGATCAACCATTTTGGACAAGGACGTAGCTAAATGCCCCATTCCTATGTTTCCAGCTTCCTGAAAGGCACCCTTTGTCATTTCATCGAGTTCAGGCATGATTATGTCTCCTTAAGTATCAGACCAATGTTCCAATGTCAAGTATCAAACAAACTGTGCCATCTCCCAGAATAGTGGCACCTGCAAATCCTTTCACGTTACGTAGCACTTTACTGTCAAGGGATTTGATTATAACTTCTTGCTGTCCCAGCAGTTCATCAACTACAAAACCAACGTGGTTTCCCATCTTTTCGACCACTACAACTATGAGGTTCTCTTTGTCGTTGACCTCAACAGGACAACCCAGGATACTGTTGAGCCTTAAAAGCGGTAAGACCTCTCCACGCAGCAGGATGACCTCCTGGCCTTCTATTGTCTTTATATCCCTTGATCTTATACCTACATCCCTTACCACATTGTTAAGAGGTATAGCATAGGTTTCACCTGCTGTTCTTATCATCAGTGATTGGATGATGGCAATAGTAAGAGGTAATTGGAGTGTAACTACACTACCTTCTCCCAGTGCAGATCTAACTGAAACATTCCCTCCTAAAGATTCTATCTTTGTCTTAACAACATCCATTCCGACTCCCCTGCCAGATACATCCGTAATGACGGTGTTGGTGCTAAAACCCGGAAGGAATATCAGATTGAATGCTTCTTCATCACAGAGCTTTGCAGCTTCTTCTTTGCTCATTAAGCCCTTCTTTACGGCAGTATCTTTTAACTTTGCAGGATCCATGCCTTTGCCGTCATCCTGCACTTCAATGAGCACAGTATTTCTTTGTCTTGATGCTGCAAGACGTACAAGTCCTTCAGATGGTTTACCTGCTTTTAGACGCTCTTCAGATGATTCCACACCATGGTCCACAGCATTTCTGAGTAAATGCACCAATGGATCGCCGATCTCATCCAGGACAGTTCTGTCAAGCTCAATTTCCTTACCTTCTATCACAAGATTGATATGTTTGCCTTCAGATTTCGCCAGGTCTCTTATCATCCTCGGGAAACGGCTGAAGATCTGGTCGATGGGGACCATTCTTGATTCCATCACATCTGTTTGTATCTCGTTGGTGAGTCTGTCCAGGGTTCCAAGAGCCTCTTCAAGATCCTTTGATCTTATGTCCGTAGCTAGCTGGTTAAGTCTGATCTTATTGATAATGAGTTCTCCAACCAGATTCATGAGATTATCCAGTCTCTCAATGTTTACTCTGATGCTCTGTCCGGTCTTTACGGATTCGTTTTTCTTTTGCAGGATGGCATTTTTGTTTGTCAGATATGAGGTCTTTTCTTCTGTCACTTCTTCTCCATGGGCAGCAGCATCTTTGTGAGAATGCAGGGGAATTATTTCAACTGTATGAACTTCCGAAATGTTCTCTATCTTTTGTTTTATCGATCCCATACCTTCAGAAGTTGCAGCAACCACCATAAAGCTGAAATCGAATTTTTCTTCTTCAAGATCTTTTTCTGAAGGTTTTGTCTTGATGACCTTCCCTGACTTATTCAGATTCATGAGTACCATGCCTGAACGGGCTGCTTTGAGGATACATGATTCGTCCAGAAGCACTTTAATAATGAATGCTTCCTGATCATTCGACCTCACATGTTGGATCTCAGCCAGTTCTTCCTGGGTGAACTCAATTTCTGTGTTGATACTTTCTTTGCAGCTTATGCCTTCTGTACAACTGGAGCTTTGAACAGCAGGCATTTCAGTATCAATGGTCTTTGCAGGAGCATGATTGATAAGTTCAGTGACAGGTGCTGGAACTGTAATTTTATCCTGTGTACTTGAAGGCAAGCTCACTATACTATGCAGTTTAGATTGCAGATTCGATACATCTACAGCTTCAGGATTGTCTATATTTTCAACAAGCACTTCCAGGGTGTCCAGACATTCGAATTGGATCTCAATGATTTTCTCGGTCAGAGTTATCTGAGACTTCCTGATCATATCCATGATGTTTTCCATTTCATGGGTAAGCTCCGCAATAGTGTTGAATCCCATGGTTGCAGACATTCCCTTTAAGGTATGGGCAGACCGGAACATATTGTTTATATAGTCCATATCTTCAGGGTTTTGTTCCAATCCCAGCAACGCTTCATTAAGCTGCTGAAGATGCTCTTCAGATTCAGCTTTGAAGATTTCCTTATATTCCGACATTTCCATAATTTCACCAACAGTGACTTTCAACCATCGTAGGATGCTTTCATATGAGCTGCTGAATTGCTGTGGCTATCATCTCAAGGGGTACCACACGATCTGCAAGTCCACGATCAACTATGCCCTTTGGCATTCCATAAACAACACATGATCTCTCATCTTCAGCTATTGCCTTTCCTCCGGCATTCTTGATTCTTTCCACACCATCTGCCCCATCCATGCCCATGCCTGTCAGGATCACTGAAAGGATGTTGGGACCATATATTGGTGCTAAAGTCCTGAAAAGTACATTCACGCAAGGTCTGACACCCAGTTCCCTGGGTTCTTTATTGAGTGCGATCACTTCTACTGTTTTTCCATCTATCAGCTTTTGAACTACTTCCATATGACAGTCGCCCGGTGCTATGAGCACAACACCTTCCCGTATCATATCTCCATCTTTTGCTTCCCTTACTTCCAGTTCAGATTGTGTGTTCAGCCTCTGGGCCAGTGATGCAGTAAATCCGGCAGGCATATGCTGTACTACCAGCACGGCTGCCTTGAGATCACGAGGAAGCTTTGGAATTACTTTCTCCAGAGCCCTTGGTCCTCCTGTTGAGGAACCAATGGCAAGTATCTTTTTTGTCATTATACGTCTGTGAATAGCTTTAGAGGAATTACATGCCGGCAAAGTCGTTTCAGAACATGCTATGTTTTTTTCTGAAATTTTAAAATGCTCTTCCATGAAATGCAGGTTCTTAAGCTGTGCTTTTGCAGCAGCCTTGACTTTCGTCCTGATCTCCTCTGCGATCTGTTCTATATCGCGGCTTACAGTTCCGGAAGGTTTCTGGATGAAATCAACTGCTCCATATTCAAATGCATTCAATGTGAGCTCTGCTCCTCTCTCGTCTGCCGCTGAAAGCATGATCACTGGCGTGGGACATTCGCTCATTATATATCCCAGAGCACCCAGACCGTCAAGTACAGGCATTTCGTGATCCAGTGTAACTACGTCAGGTCTGAGCTTTTCAATCTTTTCCACGGCTATCTGGCCATTGCGTGCAGTATCGATGACCTTTATATCCGGATCACTGTTGAGTATATCCGAAATTATCTTACGCATCAGGGCAGAATCATCAACAACAAGTACTCGGATGGTCATATTTACATTACTTTCTTGAGTACTTCTAGTACTTTTTTTGCATCGAACGGCTTTACAATAAAGTCTTTTGCTCCTATCTTCAGAGCCTCAGTGACCACTGACTGCTGTCCTATGGAAGAACACATCACCACTTTTGCATTCGGGTCTGATGCTATGATATTTTTAAGCGCATCTATACCTTCCATATTAGGCATGACTATATCCATGAACACAAGTTCTGGTTTTACCTGTGGGTACTTCTTCACTGCATCCAGGCCATCTACAGCCTCTGCAACAACTTCATGCCCGTTCTTTGTCAGAATATCCTTGATGACCATGCGCATAAAAGCCGCGTCATCCACAATCATTACTTTTGCCATATTCCCTCACCGATAGCTTAACCTGTTTGTAATCCAATCGTTATATATTTTTAATAGTATAATATTAGCATTTACGCGATATTAATATAAAAATATGTTGATTATGGACCTTTCGTAAAAGCTTTGTCAAAATGCAGCAGTAATAAGTTTATTGACTACCTTTTATTTCTTTTAGTAAATAAGTAAATATATAAATAAAGCCTGCTTACATATATAACTAAAAAAAATAAAATTTAAAAAAAATAGTGTTTTTTCCATCAATACTTTTTTTTAAAAAAGTTCATAAAGATAGTATTAAATCCCTTAAGATAGAGAATTATTCGTCTAAAAAGGGAGGTATGAAATGAAAAAATGGGTTATTGTAATTTTACTGATAGCTTTCAGCTTAATGCTATCAGGATGCGCGGAACAGGCAGAGGAACAACCAGAAGCAGGAAATGAGACCGAGATAACAGACTTAGAAAATGAGACTGAGGTAAGTGAGCAAAAGAACATAGTACAGACAGCTATAGATGCAGGTTCTTTCAATACTCTGGTAACGGCTGTGCAAACAGCGGATCTTGTGGATACTCTTAGCGGAGAAGGGCCTTTTACGGTCTTTGCACCTACAGATGATGCTTTTGCCGCAGTTCCTGAAGAGACTTTAAATGCCCTGCTGGCTGACAAAGCTGAACTGACAAAGGTACTTACCTATCATGTAGCATCAGGCAAGTACATGGCTGAGGACGTTGTTAGCATGGGGAACATAACCACTCTTGAAGGTAACATGCTTGGTGTAGAGGTCACTGGCGAGGGTGTTGCTGTGGGTGGTGCAAATGTCACTCTGACTGATATCGAGTGCAGCAATGGTGTGATCCATGTGATTGACACTGTACTGATCCCTCCAGCAAATATGACTTTATGATTTCTGTTTTAGAGTCTCTATTTTAAAGATCCCTACAGAGCCAACATCTGGCTCTGGTTTTTTATCCGGCTATCTGTAACAGCAAGATCAGTATTGTCAATCTGACCATAACACTGATGCTTACTGATATTCCTACTATCTTGGTGCCTATTTTCGCCCCGAACAGTGATACATATCGGGGAAGAAGTGACCTTATCCCAAACATCGGTAGCATGAACATACTTCCCAGCATGAGGACTATCATCGCCTGTACAGGTGAGATCCCGTTATCATTCAGCATGGGTCCGAGTAATGATATCCCCATGATGGGGCTTGCAATATAGGTTGTGAGGGGAACGATGCTTTCAGAAGGTATATGAAAGATATCTGCAAGTGGCAGCACGCTGAATACCTCAAAGATCCCTTTATCTCTTAGATAAAACACAATTGTTGTCATAGTAAGATATAGTAAGGCGATCCTCGTGAACAGACGTTTCTCTTTCATAAATGTTCTCTTGATGGCATCCTTGAAATGAACCTTTTTATGGGTCGTTGTATCATTCATTTTACAGTTATTTTTCTCAAGCAGCAGTTTGCTGAGGATGACCACTATTGAGATCTTTACTATTGCCGTGAGTATGAACACTCCTACATAAAATCCACCAACATAGTATCCCAAGGCTGGCAGCACAATCGGTATCTGATATGTAAGTATTTCTCTTATATATGCAGGAGTACTGTTGAGCAAAGCGCATAGCATTGCCTCTGTATCGTTGATGCATCCACTGTTGCGCACCTGCACCACCATACTATTGGCAGCAACAGTTGATCCCAGGGCAACTACAAATGCTGAAGCACAGCTTTCCGGAAGATTTGTATGCCGAAACAGAGGACCAGCAATTACGGACAACTTTTGCATAAGTCCAAGCTCGATCAGAAGGCCTGTGCCAAAAAGTCCAATTGCTATCACTATTAGTATCGGGATGGCAAAATCCAGCACTCTGATCAGAAGGTCAAGCATGGCAATATGTAATGGATGATATCTAGATTAATGTATCTGATTTTTAAATATTACCAAAAACTTGATATTTACTGTAATGTATTTGATGGTGGTGAGCAGCAGTGAAAGAGGACCTGATGGATATCCTTGCGTGTCCTTTATGTAAAGGCGATCTTGTTCTGAACGTGCAGGTAAAAGAGGACGCTGAAATTGTAACAGGTACTTTGTACTGTAAAAAGTGCAATGAATACTATCCAATAGACGACGGTATACCTAACATGTTGCCTCCGCATCTAAGAGAATGAGGGAAGGTAAATTGCAGGTAGTTCATATTAACAGACTGGGAATCAATTCCATTGAATTTGATATGGAATCTATGGAGATACCTCTCTCTACCGGTGAAGAAAAGAGTTTTGAGATAGTGATCATCAATTACAGTTCACCTACACATGTACATATTTCTGTAAGCGACACTCTCAAACACAACGTCACCATTCTTGAGGACAATCCATACGTGACACATGAAGATTATATTCCGGTAGTAGTCCGCATTCCTTTTGATGGAAAAAAGATCTATCAGGGTGATGTTTTTATAACAGTGAGCCATGGTGCAAAAAAAAGTAGTTTCTCTATGGTTCTCGGTCAGCCTCTTGAAAGCAAAAATACCAGGTGCATACAGGTCGATGAATCCCTGTCAGCACCTTATGAGGTCTATAGAAAGACCAAGAAGCCTGCAATTTCGTGGAAAGAGAAACTTCCGGATGTTTCTGCAGGCAAGCTGAAATACAATCCAGAGTACCTGATCTCCAAGGTTACGATCTTCCTTTCAGTTGCTCTTCTTATTGTTCTGTTCATCTTTGCAGTGTCAAACATATTCTCTTATGGACTCAGTCCAGTACTGAGCTTCTATTTTGCTGTTGCTTTATCGATTGCGTTTACGGCATTTTGTGTATACCTTATATTAAATATTCCAATCTTCAAGTGATCTAGGTAGTTGACCCACATGAAATATATCGTAGTTACAGGCGGAGTTATGAGCGGTCTTGGTAAAGGCATCACTGCTGCATCCATTGGCAGGAACCTTAAGAACATAGGGTATAAGGTCACAGCCATCAAGATCGATCCATATATTAACATTGATGCGGGGACCATGAGTCCATATCAGCACGGAGAGGTATTCGTCCTTAAAGATGGAGGAGAGGTAGATCTTGATCTTGGGAACTACGAGCGTTTCCTTGATACGGAGCTTACCCGGGATCATAATCTTACCACAGGCAAGATCTACCAGTCCGTTATTTTAAAAGAGCGCAGGGGAGATTATCTTGGAAAGACCGTTCAGATCATTCCTCACATCACCAATGAGATCAAAGACCGGATACGGAAGGTTGCCGCAAAAAGCGGCGCTGATATCTGCCTTATTGAGGTAGGAGGCACTGTGGGTGATATTGAAAGCATGCCTTTCCTTGAAGCTGTCAGGCAGATGCACCGTGAAGAAAAACTTGATGATCTTATCTTTGTGCATGTGACACTTGTGCCAATAGATACTCAGGGTGAACAGAAGACCAAACCAACTCAGCACTCTGTCAAGGAGCTCAGGGAACTGGGATTGACACCAAATGTAATAGTTGCCAGGTGCAAGGAACCGCTTTCCGGGAGTACCATCTCAAAGATATCCCTGTTCTGCGATGTACCCGAAGAAGCTGTTATCAGTGCTCATGATGCAAGGGATATCTATGAATTGCCTCTTCTGATGGATAAAGAAGGGCTGACTCAATATCTGATTAAAAGACTTTCTCTCAAATCGACCACATATGATCCATCCTGGACCGAAATGGTCGAGCGCATGCAAAATCTAAAAGGTCAGGTGAATATTTGCATCGTAGGAAAATACACTCACCTTGAGGATTCATATCTCAGCATCAGTGCATCTATTAAACACGCTTCTACAGAATGTGGTTGTGATTATTCTGCGGACTGGCTCAATGCAGAAACACTGGAAGAAGATCCGGAATGTCTTAAACAACTGGCTGCATACGATGGCATTCTGGTTCCAGGCGGCTTTGGTGAAAGAGGTACTGAAGGTAAGATCATGGCTATCAGATACGCCCGCGAGCACAATATCCCTTTCCTGGGACTTTGTCTGGGAATGCAGTTATCTGTAGTAGAATTCGCAAGGAGCGTAGTGGGTCTTGAAGGAGCCAATAGTACCGAGTTCAACGAGGATACTCCTTATCCGGTCATAGATATATTGCCTGAGCAGGAAGGGGTGGAGGATATGGGGGCCACAATGAGACTGGGCGATTATGAGGCTCAGCTTAAACCGGGTTCTCTTGCAGAAAAGATCTATGGGTCGCATAGTGTTGTTGAACGTCACAGGCACAGATATGAGGTAAATCCCAATTTTGTGGACAAATTGCAGGAAAAAGGCCTTGTGTTCTCAGGAGTTAACAGGAACCGTATGGAAATATGTGAACTTCCCGGACATCCTTTCTTCTTTGCATCTCAGTTCCATCCTGAGTTCAAGTCAAGGCCAGGCAGACCTTCTCCTCCATTCAAGGCTTTCATGTGTGCCATGCTTGAAAAACAGAACGAAAGGTGTTAGCTCATTTTTAGAGGATCCACCTTCATATATTCGCGCAGCACTGTGGTGGCATAGCTTCCTTTAGGAAGGGAGAAGTCCACCATCACCTTCAGTTTTCCCTCGTTCAGTTCATCTTCAAGGATCTCGAACCGTGGCTGTACATTGAGCAGTATCTCTCTTCTCTGGCCTCTGGAAGCCATTGCAGGTACGTTCTCTAGGCGGAAATCCTCAGGTTTTAGCTTGAGTTCATCAATTATGGCTGATTCCAGTTCTCCAGGAATACCTGTAGCCATTTCGGTGTCGTATCCGAAAAGCGGAGCAGTGACAAATGCACGTCCTCGTTTTATAAGATTGTTCATCCCATCCAGGTTCACAGCATTTACCCGTTGTGTCTTTGATGTATCAGGCAGAGAATCACTGTTCTTGAAACATACGATATCTCCTTCAATGGCCTGATTAAGAGGAATCCCTGCTTTTATCCTTGCACAGATCACTCTATTGTATATGTATGACTGGAATGCATGTACGAACATTCTGCTCATGCTTTCTGTCAACATCGAAAAAGAGCCTTTATAATCCTCTGGATGCTCCACAAGATAGTGCATCATGGCACGTTCATAACGCAGACGTGGTGGAAATGTTTTCAGTCCCTGTGCAAAGTTCCTGGTGTTTCTTACTTCATCTCTTGCTATCCTTGTTTCTTCCGGTTCGTCCTTGAAACTTGCAGCAATATATATCATGGCCGCTTTTTCAGGTGAGCCCCTGACCAGAGCTTCTCCTACCAGATGTGTTACAGGCCGAATGGCTCCAAAACGTTGTATTCCAAAGAAATTAGGAACTCCTCCCATAGTCTGTATCTCGGAAGTCACTCCATTCATTCTTTGCTTAAGCTCTTCTGTGTCAAGATCTATATCCCGTATAGTTATCTGGAATATGTTTCCCCTCAGATCTCCCAGTTCCACAGATCGCCTGTATCTTCCAAGAGGGATCAACTGTACGTCCTTTATGTTTACTTTTTCAATGGTCTGTTCAGTAACATCAAAGATACTGATACGCTGGGTGGTGACAGCTCTTTTGTCTTTTGTACCTGCGAAACCAATGCGCTTCTGACTGATACCAAGCGATCTCGAAAGATCCCTGATGATATGATTTGTATCCCAGTCCCTCTTAGTTAGTTCTATGATCAGGTGTTTCCCGGAATCCTCCACATCCCAGCCAGATATTTCCTTTACTACAAAATCCTCAGGCTCCTGCCTGAGCTTTCCTCCTATACCTTCGACTGTAGTTGCATATAATTCCATACCTATCGTGTGTTCTGTTTCAGGGACCTGCATGAGAAGTTCTATAGCTCTGGGACTATATCAATGATACCTCTCCACCTGGTGAGCTAAGAATCACAATATTCCTGAAGTGATTGATATAATATGTAGGTGCGTAGAAAGGCAAATGATCGTATGAATGAAAAGAACACTGTGCAGCAATGCATATATTCCATAGTATAAGAGCGGTTAAAGCTTATCAATCCGGCTTCATGGGCTAGCTGGAAATACTCTTTTTCCCTGAAATCGTATTGAATTCCAGGGTATGATGGGTGAACAGTTGATAGGTTTTAAAGGATTTAATATAAAAATATGTTATTTCAGTTTAATTATACAGGTGTTACCAATCTTTTCCATGAGTAACTTATCTTCTCTTGCAAGCCATCCAATGGCCATTAAGACCGTCTCGGAATCAAAACCACTTTTTTTGAGCGTTCGCTTCGCTTTATTTGTTGTTGTTTCTCCTTCTGCAAGAAGTCCATAAACATAGCCAGCTGCGTCACCTATACTAAAACATACCTCATCCATATTCTTATTCATATTATCATCTCTTTTGCAATACTCATTAAAAAAAATACTATGGTGGACACGTGAATTTTGAAACTCACTCGTATAGTACTATTGAATCGTATAGCACAAGTGGCTCGAGTCTTACAGTTCCCTTTTTTGTCCAGTATCCACACATTTTGCAGATCTGTATCTCGTTTTCACATGTATCGAATTTGGTGTAGCAATTCGGACAGCGCTTCAACATTCTCATTATTGATCCCTCAGGAATCTTAGCTTTGTTTTATCATTTTTCATTAGAATAAAAAGATTTAACCAGGTATTCCTTCTAATTATTTCTCAAAGGAGATCTTACTAATACATATGGAATATTTTCCTTATACACCATCATCTTGAGAAAACAGGTATCTCTCCCACAAGATCCCATTTTCATGCACCTCTTCCTCTTCATAAAAACATCCCACTTCCCAACCCGCCTATTATATATGATCTAAAAGGTTGTTTTTTATTATCTATTTGGATATTACTCATTATATATAATCTATGTGGTGTTTAATTTAATGTATAAGCAGAAATTATAATAGTATCGTAATTTTCAAAGTCACGGTTGAGGTTATCTTCATGCAATTGTCCTTTCTGTGACAGCACTTCTGCTTCCATCAACACGCTTGAATTCATTATACTTGTCCGGATCATGAGAATACCATTTTCTCAGATAATTGCTTGGAGCTACATCCTTTAACCAAATATCCAGTTTTACTTCTTCTTTGCTGAAGCTCCTCGGTTTTCTGGCATAAGATGGTATAAACTTTCTGTATTTATTCTGAAATGAACAACTATCCAAGATTCACTTGAAGAAAATCAAGTATGTTGGTTTTGAATATCTCTGGTGCATCCAAGGTCACCAGTGTGGAATTTATCAGTTTTGACTTCCACTGTATATCTGATTCCATTTGGATTTGATTTTTATAACATCGTTTTTGTACAATATAGAATAGTAATAAAAGTCAAAGCAATTTTTAATGAAATCAAAACTGCTTAAAATTGATAGTAAAAGGCATATTTTTTGGACTGTTTGAGCAGATAGGCCCGAGTCCGGTCATATATACGAACTTCTTTTAAATTACAGCATTACTGAAATGTTGCCCGCGGATATTTTTGTTTGATATGTAGAAACCTTTGCATCTGGCTTATCCACATATGCACCTGTCTTTGCATTCATGCCAGTCCTGATATCAAAGCCCCAGTTGTGACAACTGCATTTCAGAACATAACCATCCAGGATACCTCCCTTAAGAGGGCAGCCCATGTGAGGACATTTATTGTCTATAGCGTAAACAGTACCATCTTTCTTAATAAGCAGGATCTGTTTACCTTCTACAGTGACCACGTTCATTTTTTCCTCAGCCAGTTTATCTTCCATAGCAACGATCCATGCAGACATATTGTATCTCCTGTATTTTTGATGTTATTTAAACAAAAAGCTTGTTCTTCTATACTTTCTGATATTTTATTCAACCTTAGAAGAACAAGGATATGGAATTATAAGTAATTATTGATTGTGATAGTTTTTCTACAAATCCCGATTTTAATGATATCATGTTGGAAACTTCTTCTTATATATATCAGTATCCGACTAATAAATAATTATAGTAAACTACTTTGCTGGTCATAGTAGCTTTTTATGATCAATGCGGGAGTATGAAGTAAAGCATAGACACTATTTGTAATAATTTATATTTTCTAAAAAATAATAGAGATTGTAACATGGAACCAGCAAATATCAACTTAAAGGAGGAAGAACAATGGAAGACGATAGAATATCCTGCCATGCATCTGTAAAGAAAGTATATGAAAGAATCAAAGAAGACGGCATAACCAACATCTGGGACAGGTATGAGGCTCAGGGTATGGGTGGAAACCCTGACAGGCGCTGCAACTTCTGCCAGGGAGGTATGCGCTGCGATCTATGTTCCAATGGACCTTGCAGAGCCAATGCTGAGACAGATAAAAGAGGTGTCTGCGGCATCACTGCTGACGGCATGGCAATGCGTATGATGCTTTTACGCAATGTAATGGGAGCGTCAACTTATCAATACCATACAGAACAGACCATAAAAACACTTAGAGCCACAGCTCTTGGCAATACGCCTTTTAAAATTAAGGAACCTGAGAAACTCAGAACTTTTGCTGCAAGGCTTGGCGTTGACACATCAGGCACTGATAATGAAGTAGCCTTAAGATTATGTGACTTCGTGGAAGCTGATTTTAGAAATGAATACGGAAAACACAGTAAGATAGTAGAGGTACTTGCGCCCCAGGAGCGTAAGGAAACATGGAAAAAGCTTGGCATATTCCCCAATGGCATCCACAGTGAGATCATGAGGACAACAAGTTCATCCCTCACAAACGTTGATGGGGATTATGTCAGTCTTGCTCTTAAAGCCATGCGTTTGGGAGTGGCCATGGGTTATCAAAGCCAGATAGTAAATGAATATTGCCAGGATATCCTCTTCGGTTTGCCTAAACCACATAAGATGAGGGTTGACCTTGGAGTACTTGACCACGAATACGTAAACATAATTCCCAACGGCCACGAACCATTTTTGGGATTTGCCATGGTGCAGCTGGCAAGGGAAGATGCATGGCAGGACAAGGCTCAGGCGGTTGGTGCAAAAGGACTGCGCATAATAGCTAATATTGAGACTGGCCAGGAAATGATACAGAGATGGGAAATGGACAATGTGTTCTTTGGGTTTACTGGTAACTGGATTACACAAGAAGCAGTCATGGCCAGTGGATGTATAGACCTGTTCGTTGCAGACATGAATTGTTCAATGCCTATAGACCCGATCTATGCCCAGAAATATCATTTCAAGATTATGCCTGTGAGTGACCTTGTTTCTTTAGAGGGTGTTGACGAAAGAATAGATTATATACCAGAGAAAGCACGTGAGCAGGCTGCTCAGCTATTGCAGATAGCTATTGATAATTTCAGTGAACGCAGAAAAACAGTATTACCTGTAACTGGCCTTCCTATCACTGAGTCTGTAGTGGGATTCTCCTCAGAGAGTATAACAGAAGCATTGGGTGGCAGCATAACACCTCTTCTGGATGCCATAAAGAGTGGAACTATAAGAGGTGTCGCAGGCCTTGTATCTTGTACGACCCTGAGGGATTCTGGACAGGATTGTCATAGTCTGGATATTGCAAAGGAACTTATTGCAAGGGATGTTCTGGTACTTTCTATGGGATGTGGCAATGCTGCCATGCAGGTTGGAGGTCTATGCAGTCCTGATGCAATGGAACTTGCAGGGCCTGGACTCAAAGGATTATGCAAACAGCTTGGTGTTCCCCCGGTACTCAGCTTTGGTACATGTACCGATACTGGAAGACTGGCAGATCTGCTTGGAGTAATATCATCAGCTCTAGGTGATGTGCCTCTTCCGGACCTGCCAGTGGTGGCAACAGCACCTGAATACATGGAGCAGAAAGCTACAATTGATGCAGTCTATGCTCTTGCATTGGGCCTACACACGCATGTTAACCCTGTGCCTACAGTAACAGGCGCTCCAAGGCTGGTGAAACTGCTCACCCAGGACTGCAAGGATGTAACCGGAGGAGTAATGAATGTGGAAACTGATGCCAAAAAGGCTGTTGATGCCATGATGGAACATATAGAGAGCAAGCGTAATAAGCTGGGCATCTGATAGTTGGACTGTGGCAATAGTTATGGATGGGACACCAGAAAGATAGTTAGATCAGTTTTTCAGTATATGGTAGTCCCATATTTTCTTTCTAGTTTCCTCTATATTTATAACTTTTTATTTATAAAATAATATTATACGGTGAGAATTAAATATTTTTTAATGGGTATGATGGGTATATGGTAAAGCGAGCAAAGAAGAGATCTTCTGATCGGTTCTATCTTGTTATGTAAATGCTCACATCATCCTGCATTTATCATGTTCAAAGAAGTTTTAGTTCTTTGGTTATCCTGTCAATGTCCTGAGCTCTTGCCGGACCGATGCCAAGGACGGTCACTGTTCCGGGTGCAACTTCTGTAAGCCCGGCATCAGCAATGAGCGCTGTGGGAAATCCTTCTCTCCGGGCTTTTTCCTTTAGCTCAAACAGATCTTTTAATGCGGGAACCCGCAGTACTACTTTTTTCTGTCCGCCCTCCTTCCAGTTATCAAGAGCGGATCTTGAAGCCCAGCTGCTGGCAGATACTGCTGCATGTGCAACCTGCACTGCCAGCTTACCCTTTGAAAGTTTCAGATCGTCTCTCACAATGATGCATTGTTTATATTCATCCATTAAGCAGGCCTCTTTAATATGGCTTCAGATATCATCTTGTTACTCTCTTAAGCGTATGTAATCCAGAATATGTCCGGCAACATTAACCCCGCATGAACTATATATACCTGCCCCGGAAGGAGTGCCATTTACCTCCAGCACCATAGTGCCACCCGGCCCTTCTATGAGATCCACTCCTGCAAAAACGGTGCCTACGGCTTCTGCAGCCTTTGCACAGATCTTTTCCTGGGAAGGTGTGAGGCTGCACGGTGACGATGTACCACCCTGGCTCAGGTTATTTATCCAGTGGCCTTTTTGTGCACTGCGGTATATGGAACCCAGCACTTTGCCGTTCACTACAAAAGCGCGGATGTCCCTCCCCTGATTCTCTATGAACTCCTGTATATAGAGCATTCCCCAGCTATCGATCATCTGTGTGACTTGGTTTTTCCAGGGAACCTGTGATGTAGTACCATCAGGGTCCAGCATCTTTCCATCCTTTACCCTTATGATGCCTTTTCCCTTGTAGCCAAAGACAGGTTTTACAACTGCATCCCTGAGATCGTTGATAATTGCAAAGCCTTTGTTCCTGTCCTGCACTGAGAACGTAGCCGGTACAGGAAGTCCTGCCTTTGAGAGCAGGTATGTCGTATGATATTTATTTGCAGCATTCCTGATGGCTTCAGGGCTGTTCAGTATAAGCGTGCCCTGCATTTCCAGCTGCCGCAGCACATCGAACCTGAAAGAAACACCCTCCATAGGTCCGGCGCCCACATCCCTTACCACCAAAACATCAAGTATCGGAAGGACAAGGCCCTGACAGGAGATCACTGCATCTTCTTTTATGACAACTTCCGTATGTCTCAGATCAATGAGGTATGTCTCGAAGTCCCTGTCCACTGCAGCTTCCAGAAGAGCAGCAGCAGTCCAGTCCCGGGGGTCGGTGACAGCAATTCCAAGTTTCATCAAGTGTATAAGGGAAGTATAAGTATTAAAGTGCTCAGTGAGAATTACCGCATAACTTTCTTAAAGTATCCTCAAGCTTTTGAGAATCAGGTATCATGCCATCTTTTTCTTCTTTAAAGAAATCCCCTAAAGCAATTACTATTTCCTTAAAATATTCAGGTGGGATATCGCATTTCATTTTATTTATGATATTCAAGGAAACAACAAGATCATCTTTTTCTGGATCCTTGTGGTCCAATGTTAATACAAAAGCATCTTTAAAGCAACCTAATGTACTTTTACTCTCATTGAATTTGCTAATTATGCCTGTGTATCCGCATTTAAAATATAAGCCATCAGTTTCTTCAACATGGTAAGCTTTATTCAATGAATTGACTACTTGAAGACGTGCATGTTTACCTATTTTGTATCTGGTGATGATTTGTTGACACATCTCGCACGATAATCTTTTGGGATCATGGTGTTGAAACTGCTTTCCACACACATCACATTTAAGTTCATACATGATTTAATAAATATATTATACAACTATAAAAAGTGTCACATTATTGAACTCATCATTTTCATGCTTCAAGCAGTCTTATCAATATAAAAACCAACAGTCCCAATGTTGCACCTAAATAGATCCAGCGGATATATTTTCTTCCTGCATTCGTATCATTGCCGGATCCCAATAATCCCAAAGATGGATAAACAATAGCAAGGTCCATTATTGCTATGGGCACCAGATAGATGGCAGGCAGCCATCCCAATACAAAAGGCACAGATGTCAGCAGAACGACAAAAAGGAAAATATAACTGCTTATTCTCAGGGCAGCCGTTTTTCCGTATTTTATTCCCAGGGACCTTGAATCGATAAGCAGGTCTCCCTGCATGTCCATTGCATCGGCAGCGATCTCCTCTGCAAGATCTATTAATGCGGCAATGGCGCCAAAAAGCCAGACAATGTTATTAAGGGGTGATCCTACGGACACCCCGCCATAAATGAACGTCATTCCCACAGAAAAGCTCACCATCAGATTTCCTGGCAGTCCGCTCTTTTTGTAGTCTCTGTTGTACAGAAATCCGATGATGAACAAAATAATTGAGATCAATAACGCTATAATACTGATCAGATAGCTGAGGATGAAGCCAAAGAACATAAGAGCTATGGACAGTGACAAAGCTTCCGATGAAGTGACCATGTTCGAAGGTATCGGCCGATGGGGTGCATTGAGCTTATCGGTCTCAACATCAAAATAATCATTCAGTACCAGTATTGAAGCTGAAATAAAGAACACTGACAAAAAACCAAATACGGTTTCCGTAAAGGATGCGAACTTACCCAGGGCCAGAATCTGTCCCATTACCACGCATACGCCGGCGGAGAACGGAAGTTCAAATCTTAATAACCTTACAAGCCCTTTTATTTTGTTCATGGTAATGTATATGCGCTGTTCATCGGACAAGACACATTTCATGTCAATTATGCTGCTCGTTTCAACAGATTCATTGCAAACCGCAACTTTACTTACTTTTTAGCCCCCTTGTAGTATCCTCACTCAGCGAAGGCTTGTAAAGCCTTCTTTT